>CAYZJD010000205.1:0-8073 GCA_964478455.1 uncultured Solibacteraceae bacterium
CGAACGGCTGCGCGCGAGGAGCTACGCCGACCTGGTCGCCCGCGGCGCGCCGCGGCTGAGCGGGGCCAGGGAACTGGAGCTGCGGGAAAGAATCCGGCGGCTCCAGCGGGCCATCGAGGCCGAAGACTCGAGGCCGGAGCAGCGTGCCGGTGCCCGGGAGGTGTTCTCGGCCGAGCTGGCCGAGGCCGAGCGCGAATATCACAACCTGCTGGACGACCTCCGCACCGCAGATCCGGGCTATGCCGCCGGGCGTGCGCTTTCCGTTCCCTCGGTCGAGGACGCGCAGAAGCTCCTGCCGGCCGGCGCGGCGCTCGTCGAGTACGTCGTCGCCGGCGACGGCGTTGCCATCTTCCTGCTGACTTCAAGCCGGATCGAGGCGATGACCGTTCCCGTTCGGGAGGCGGATGTGCGGGCGCGTGTCGAACTGCTTCGGGACCTGATCCTGCGGCAGGACAGCGCCGAGTGGCGCGGGCCTGCCAGGGCGCTCGGCCGCTCGCTCCTCGATCCCGTCGTGCAAGCGGGATGGCTTGAGGGCGTCCGCAGTCTGTACATCGTGCCGCACGGCCTGCTTCACTATGTTCCTTTCGCCGCGCTCCCGGTTCGTGCTCCGGAAGGCGCGAAGCCGCTCGTTGAACTCTACGGCGTGAGCCATCTACCCGCGGCCGCCTCGCTCGCCGGGCGTCGGCCGGCCAACAGAACAGAAAGGAACCTCTTCGCCGTGGCGCCCGCGCGGGCCCGGTTGCCGTTCGCGCGCGAGGAGGCGCGAAGCGTCGCGGCGATGTTTTCCGTCGAGAGCCGGGCGCTCGTGGGCGCGCGGGCGACCGAAGCCTCTTTCAAAAGCGCGGCTAGCGGCTTCCGGATGCTGCACCTGGCGACGCACGGCCGCTTCAACAAGTTCAATCCGCTGCTTTCGGCGCTGGAGCTGGAGCCGGACCGCCAGGAAGACGGCCGGCTCGAGGTGCACGAGGTGATGGGGATGCGGCTGGACGCCGACCTGGTGACGCTCAGCGCCTGTGAGACGGCGCTCGGCAGCGGCTACTTCGCCGAAGTGCCCGCCGGAGACGACTTCGTCGGGCTGACCCGCGCGTTTCTGGGCACTGGCAGCGATTCGGTGCTGGCCAGCCTGTGGGAAGTGAATGACCGCTCGACGCTGGACTTCATGCGTTCCTTCTACCGGAACCTGGCAAAGGCAGGCAAGGCGGACGCGCTCGCGCAGGCGCAACGGGCAATGCTCCACCGCGGCGGCCGCTACGCCCACCCATACTTCTGGGCGCCGTTCGTCCTGGTGGGGGCGATGGAATGAAACCACCAATACCCCAAGGAGTCAGGCATGTTTATTCCCGCCCCTTGGTGCCTTGGTGTCTTGGTGGTGATCGTTTCCGCGGAAGACGCAAGTGAGAACCGTGCCCTCGCCGTCACGACAAAATACAACCGGCTTGGGTTCCTTGCCCCGCCTCCAGGTCATCGTATAAACTCGGCATTTCCGATTCGGAATTCCGCCGGAGTCCCCACGAAGGGCCAAAGGAGAAAGCGCCATGGATTTAGACCGACCCCCAGAACAGCTCAGCAGGCGAAAGATCTTGCAGCAGGCAGGCAGTGCAGCAGCGCTCGCCTCCGCGGTGACGCCCGTCGGCGCGGCCGCCCAGGCTGCGACGGAGAAGACCATGCCGCTGAACAAGTTCTCCGCGCCGAGCGACCTGAAGATCACCGACATGCGCGCGTGTACGGTGGCCGCCAACTACGACTACCCGATCATCCGTATCGACACCAACCAGGGAGTGTACGGGCTGGGCGAAGTCCGCGATGCCGGCGTCAAGGGCATCGCCCTGATCCTCAAGGCGCACCTGCTGGGCAAGAACCCTCTGGACATTGAAGGGAACCTGCGGAGGATCCGGCTCTTCGCCGGGCAGGGGCGGATGGGCGGCGGCTACAGCGCCGTGGACATGGCGCTGCACGACATCGCCGGCAAGGTGTACGGCGTGCCGGCCTGGCGGCTCATCGGGCACAAGCGGCGGGACAAGATCCGGATCTATTGCGACACTACCGGCCACAAGAATCCAAAGATCTACGGCGACCGGATGGCGAAGCGCAAGAAGATGGGCTTCACCTACTTCAAAATGGACCTCTACACGGACCTGGTGGAGGACCGGCCGGGCGCCGTGATGGACAACGGGGTGGCGACCGAGAAAGGGCTCAGCTACCTGTGCGAGTACATCGCCGCCGTGCGCGACGCCATCGGATGGGACGCACCGCTCGGGGCGGACCACTTCGGCCACCTATCGGTGAAGGACGCCATCCGGTATGCCCGCGCGTTCGAACCCTACCGGCTGGCCTGGGCGGAAGACCTCATCGACTGGCGCGACTGGCGCGGCTACAAGCGGATTCGGGAGGCGACGACGACGCCCGTACTCACCGGCGAGGACATCTTCGGACTCGAGGAGGGCTTTCAGGATCTGCTCGACAACGAGGCGGTGGACATCATCCATCCGGATCCGGAGACCTCGGGCGCGCTGCTGGAGACGAAGCGCATCTCGGATTACGCGAACATGCGCGGCATCCCGACAGCGCTGCACTTCGCCGGGTCGCCCGTGGGCTGCATGGCCTCCGTGCATCTGGCCGCGACGCTCGACGAGTTCCTCTCCATGGAGAACCACGCGATCGATATGCCGTGGTGGGACGATCTTGTTACCGGCATTCCGAAGCCGATCATCCAGAACGGCTACATCCCGGTGCCGGACAAGCCCGGCCTCGGCGTGGAATTGAACGACGAGGTGGTGAAGAAGCACCTGCGCTATCCAGGCTACTTCGAGCCGACGCCGATGTACGACGACTTCATCGTCTCGGACTTCCGCCGCGTGGGCGGCTGGCCGCACTACGACGAGGACGGTAACTGGACGGAGCGGATGACGTATTGAGGAGAGCCACGATGCGTGTCCTGTGTGTTGCCCTTGCCGCCTGGGCAGCGGCGTCGCTCTGGGCCGAAGAGAGGCCGATCGATCCGACGTTCCTCCGCCGCCATGTGCCCGGCCTGGAGGCGAAGCCGTGCGGCGACGGGTGCCGCTATGAAGCGATCTTCGGCGAAGGCGCGCCGGACGCCGGCATCGTGAAGGGCATCGCTCGTTACGGCGGACTGATCCTGGAGCCTGGCGGCGCCACGGCCGCGGCTGAGGTGGCTGGCGAGGAGCGGGTATATGTGATCCTCGAAGGCTCGGCCGCCGTTCGCTACGGCAAAGAGAGCGTGCCGGTGAAGCGCGGCGATTTCTTTTACATCGCCGCCGGGGCGCCTCATTCGCTGTCGAATCCGTCGACCGCCCGGTGCCGTGCCATCGAGATGGGATTCCGGATTCCGCCCGGCGTCCGGGTGCAGGTTCCGGAAACGCTGCCGTTGGCCAACATTGACGACGTCCCGAAGCAAACGGTGGCCGGGCATCCGCCGACGACGCTGTATCAACTCCTGATGGGTGGCCGGGAGAGCAAGCGGGACAAGATCGCCGCGGCCCACGTTCTGACAAGCCTCTTCATCATGGAGTTCGCGCCGGGCGGCACGAACTTCCCGCACCACCACGAGGAAGAGGAGGAGATCTATCTCGTTCTCGACGGGAATGGAGACATGGTCGCCGGCGGCGGGTTGGACGGGATCGAGGCGCGCTTCCCGGCCAAGGCCGGCGACGCCTACTTCTTCCGCCTGAATTGCACGGTCGGCTTCTACAGCAGCAACGAACCGGGATCGAAGGCGCGGATCCTGGCGGCGCGGTCGCGCTTTCCGTTTCCGAAGCGATAGGCTGTGTCCGGAAACGGACACGGGCTCGTCCGCGAGCGGACAGGCGAAATACTCAAGCCCCACATTTTAAACAACATAGAACTGGTCTCCGGCTTGCGCATGCTGCTGGTGGAGAGAGCGAATGGACCGTCCGGTGGACCCGCAGTTCCGGCGCAGGCAGATCATCCGCCGGGTTGTCCTCTTCACCGTGGTGGCAGCGATCCTGCTCGCGCTGTTCGGCTACGCCCCCCGCTGGATCACCCCGTCCCTCGACCGCGATGAGATCCGCACGGCCGTGGTTGAGGCCGGCCCGATCGAGGCGACCATCAGCGCCACCGGAACAGTCGTGCCGGAATTCGAGCAGGTGCTGGCGAGCCCGCTCGACGCGCGGGTGGTTCGCATCCTCAAGCGCCCCGGCGCGATGCTGCGCGCGGGTGAGCCGATCCTGGACCTGGACGTGAGCGACTCCGTGCTGGCGCTCGAGAAGCTGAAACAGCAGTTGTCGCTCAAAGAGAACGAGCAAAGGCAGAGGAAACTCGAGCTTGAGAAGCAGCTCATCGACCTCCGGAGCCGCATGCGGCTGAAGGAGATCGAGGTCCAGTCGCTCGGCATCCGGGTGGCAAAAGAGCAGAAGCTCCGCGAAGCGGGGCTCAACTCGGTGGAGCAGCTCCGCGAGGCGCAGGTGGCCGAAGAAAAGGCCAAGGTGGAGCTTCAGCAGCTTCGGGAGGCCATCGCCAACGAGGAGCGCGCGACACAGGCAAAGCTGGATGGGCTGGCGCTCGACGTGGAAACGGTGCGCAAGGAGATCGCGCAGTCCCGCCGGCAGCTCGAGCTGGCCACTACCAAGGCCGGCCGCGACGGCGTGCTGACGTGGGTGGTGGACGTGGAGGGCTCGGCCGTGAGACGGGGCGAAGTGGTGGCGCGCATCGCCGACCTCAGTTCCTTCCGGGTGCAGGCCAACCTCTCCGACGTCCACGCGGGCCGGTTGGCGGTCGGGATGCCGGCCAAGGTCCAGGTCAACGAATCGACGGTGCTCGACGGGGAGATCTCGAGCATCCTGCCGACGATCAAGGACGGTATCGTCACGGTGCTGGTGCGGCTGCGGGACCGTTCCAACAAGCTGCTGCGCGCCAATCTTCGCGTGGACGTGTACGTTGTGACCGACCGCAGGCAGCGGACCCTGCGAGTGAAGCGCGGCGCCTTCGCCGGCGGCGAGGGCGTCTACGACGTGTTTGTCGTGCGGAGCGGCAAGGCGGTGCGGACGCCGGTCAGGATCGGCCTCGTCAGCTTCGACCATTGCGAGGTGGCGAGCGGGCTGCTCGAAGGAGACGAAGTGGTCATCTCCGACATGAAGGAATACATGCATATGAAAGAGGTACGGCTGAAATGATCCAGCTCACAGACATCGAAAAAGTCTATCGGACCGAGAAGATCGAGACGGTTGCCTTGAGCGACATCAACCTCACGATTGATGAGGGCGGCTTCATCTCCGTGATGGGACCGTCCGGGTCGGGCAAGAGCACGCTGCTGAACGTGATCGGCCTGCTGGATGCGCCGACCAAAGGCACGGTGCAGCTCAACGGCAGTCCCATCACGTCGTATCGGGACCGGCAGCTCGCGAAGGTCCGGAACGAGCAGATCGGTTTCATCTTCCAGACGTTCCACCTGATCAGCGATCTGAGCGTGGTGGACAACGTCGAGATCCCGCTCATCTACCGCCGGCTGTCGGGGTCGGTGCGGCGGAAGATGGCGCTGGACGCCCTGGACCGCGTCGGCTTGAGTTCGCGCGTCCACCACTTCCCGTCGCAGCTTTCCGGCGGCCAGCAGCAGCGCGTCGCCATCGCCCGGGCGATCGTCGGACGGCCGAGAATCTTGCTGGCCGACGAGCCCACCGGCAACCTCGACAGCCAGATGGGGCACGACATCATGGAGATCCTCCGTAAGCTGAATCACGAGCAGAAGACGACCGTCATCATGGTGACGCACGACCAGCACCTGGCGGAGATGACCGAACGGATCGTGCGCCTGTTCGACGGAAGGATGGTGAGCTGATGTTGCGCGAAACTGCGTCGCGCGCAGCCAGCACCGAGCCGCGCGCCACACCGAGCCGCGCGCGTAAGCAAGCGGCAATCCGAGGTGACGAAAAATGCTGAAAAACTACCTCAAAATCGCCCTCAAAGTTCTCCTGCGCCGCAAGTTCTACACCTTCATCAGCCTCTTTGGCATCAGCTTCACTCTGCTGGTGCTGACGGTGGCGGTGACGTTGTTCGACCACGTGTTCGGTCCCTTTCCCCCGGAGACGAAGTCCAACCGGAGCGCCGGGGTATTCTTCATCGAGCAGACGGACAAGGAACGGGGGAGGCAGTTCAACGGCTTCCCGGGGTACCTGTTTCTCGACCGCTATGTCCGCACGCTCAAGAGCGCGGAGAAGGTTGCCCTGCATACGTTCCCTCGATCGGTTCGCTCTTACAAAGACGGCGTGCCGATCGAGTCCTATTTGAAAAGGACCGACGGTGAATTCTGGGGGATCCTGGATTTCAAGTTCCTGGAAGGCGGCCCGTTTACGCCAGAGGACGAGAAGAACCGGAACTTCGTCGCCGTGATCAACGAGGCCACCAGGAAGAAGTTCTTTGGGGACGAACCGGCGGTCGGGCGATTCATCGAAGCCGATGGGCAGAAGTTTCGCGTGTCGGGCGTGGTGGCGAACATTCCGATGTTACGGCTGACTCCGTTCGCCGACATCTGGACGCCGCTCAGCACGGCCAAGACGGACGACTACCGGAAGCAGTTCATGGGCGACTTCATGGCCATCGTGCTGGCCAGGGACCGTTCTTCACTCAAGCAGGTCGAGGACGAGTATCAAGCTGTTCTGGCGAAGGTGGAAATGCCGGACCCGAAGGAGTTCCCCCTCGTGGTGGGCAGCATGGGAAGTCTGCTGGACGTGTTCGCGCGAACGCTCCTCGGCAGGGAGGGGGACTACAAATCAGACCAGCGAGGTCGCCTGATCTCCTGGTTGCTCTTTTTCGCCGTGCTCTTCATGTTGCTGCCGACGGTGAACCTGGTGAACGTCAACGTGAGCCGGATCCTCGAGCGCGCCTCCGAGATCGGCGTGCGGAAGGCATTCGGCGCCTCTTCGTGGACGCTGGTTGGCCAGTTCATCATCGAGAATGTCGTGCTGACGCTAATTGGCGGATTGATTGGCTTCGCCCTCTCGGTCGTTGTTCTGCATGCGATCACTTTGTCCGGCTTCGTTCCCTATGCCGAGTTCGACATGAACTACCGGGTGTTCGGAGTCGGACTGGCGATGGCTCTGTTCTTCGGGCTTCTGTCGGGTGTCTATCCCGCCTGGAAGATGTCCCGACTGCACCCGGTCGATGCCCTGCGAGGAGCGTCTCTATGATCAAGCAGATGTTCAAGCTCGTCTGGAATCGCAAGCGGACGAACGCGCTCATCATCATCGAAGTGTTCTTCTCGTTTCTGGTGCTGTTCGCCATCGTCGCTTACGGCGCCTACTATCTCCGCAACTACCGCCAGCCTCTCGGCTTCTCCTACCGGAACGTGTGGAGCGTCAGCATCGGCTCGCTGTTCGAACAAGTGGGCCCGATCGCGGAGAAACTCGGGGAAGACGCACGGCAAATCAGGCTGGCGCTGCGCGACATGCCCGAGGTGGAGGGAGTGGCCATGGTCCGGATGCCGCCGTTTCAAGTCGGTACATGGAACGGACCGGTGGCCTACAAGGGCCGCCAGGTGTTCGCCAGGTTCAACGAAGCCACCGACGAACTCAAAGAAGTGATGGATCTGAAGCTTGTCCAAGGCAGGTGGTTCGAGCCGGCCGACGATGCTGTGAGCTATGCGCCCGTCGTGATCAACGAAAGACTCCGCGACGAGCTCTTCGGCAACCAGGACCCGATCGGCAAGGAGTTCGATCCGGAAAAGGACCCAGGTCCCCTCGGGCCAAAAAAGAGAAGGCGCATCGTGGGAGTGATCACGGATTTTCGGCAGCACGGAGAGTTGCACGAGCCGTACAACTACGTCTTCTATAGGAAGACCCTCCACAATTCGCTCGGCGGTCTTCCCCTCACAAACCTCCTCGTCCGGCTCCGGCCCGGAACTCCGGCGTCCTTCGAGGAGAGGCTCATGGCAAAGCTGCGGGTGGTCTCCAGGGACCGTTCCTTCCAGATCGAGCGGCTCGAGCAGGCGCGCCGGTCCCATATGCGCTGGGTGCTGGTGCCGATGATCGCGGTGGCGCTGGTAGCCGGCTTCCTGATGCTGATGGTGGCCCTCGGCATGGTGGGCGTGCTGTGGCAGAACGT
>CAYZJD010000206.1:0-3710 GCA_964478455.1 uncultured Solibacteraceae bacterium
TGGTGCTTTACGCGCTCGGCGTTTTCCAACAGGAACGGCTTGAGATTGCTGCAATCGGAATCAAACCCGTGCTCGCGGTGATTATCCAGAAGCTGAGTACTGAGAGCGCCCGGCACTCATACATCACCAATTGCTTGGTTGCGGCCTTGGCCGCGCTGGGAAGTTCAAGCTGCTGCTCCTTTGCGGCGCCGGCCGGATCTGAGGTATCAGTTCCAAGTTCTTCTGCGCCAGCTCCATTGCGCCCTCCATGGCGATCACGAATCATCTGACCTGCAAACGTGTCGAAGTACTCGCGCAGCTTTTTCCGCTCAAGCATATTCGCAGGAATGAACCGTTCGGAATATCTTCAGGATCAGGATACAATCGACGCGATTGTCCACAACCTCGATGTGCCCGGTGACGCCGCACGACAGATCGCGGACGCTTTTGCGACCTGCTATTCTGATGTGCCCTGGCGCATCCTGAAGGAGGGATATCGTGCGACTCAAGAGGCCTAGAATTGCAGCCCTTGAAGAAGTGACCATTTCCAGAGAGGGCGAGTACGCAATCATCGAATTCCGTGATCCAACCATCTCCTCAATGAATCTCAAGCTGGGTTCCAAAGTCCGCAAGATGAGCGATGAGGAGATACTGGCAGCTTTCAATGAGACGGTGTGCTCCATGGAAGAAGCGAGGCGCAGCCACGTGCACGTACCGGTGGAGATTCCTCAGGGCAGCCCGCAGGTCAAATATTTTGCGCCGGGCGACCAGTGGGTCCCGAGAGGGGATGTGCTCCGGTGCATCATCGACGACGGCGGCCCTGACTGCGAAGCGACCATCTGGATCGACGATCGCGAGTTCTCACTTCGGGAGTTCGGCCGGATGCTCCTGACTCATGCGGGCTGGGGTATGAGGCTTGTGTTCGTTCCAGACGACGAGATCGAGAAAGTGCATCTGGTGGAGATACGCGAGCCCGAGGATGAATCGGCCGAGCCGTGAACCACGGCTGCTTGCGGATTTGGCGTGTTCTGCCCTGTTTCCAAGCTTGCCGAGCATTTCGTGAGCGGCAGACGGATGCTCGCTGGCGCGACGCCAAATTGATTTGAGGTCAGCTATCCATCATCATGCTTCGACAGCGGAGCCGCCGGCAGACTACCGTCGAGTTGGCGAAGCGGCTCGGAAGCTTCTCCCCTCCGGTGCGACAACGCCAACCGATGGATATGCTCGAGCGCGTGTATGCGGCAGCTTCAACCACGGGCCTGACAACATTGTTGCAGGAGGACGGCCGTGCTGATAACGAGCCCTGCCCGTGCGGAAGCGGCAAAGGGTATAAGAAATGTTGCCTCTCAAAGGACGAAAAAGCGAGGCATGAAACTGCGGAGAAATCCGCCAAAAAAGCGGTGGGCCCGCAGTCAGGGAAGTTCAAAAGCGCGAGCGCGATCCTGGCTGAAAGCGCGTCCACGCAGAGCGCCGCGCGGACTCCGTATGACTTGCTGGCAATGATCGTGACTCCGGTGCCGGCGTTGCAGAAGATCAGGCCCTGGGCGCACCGGCCCGACGCCACCGCCGTGGCGACCTCGGCCGTCGCGTCCACGTAGTCGGCCGTGCGCCCGGCCACGGCGCTGCACCGTTCGAGCTCATGGCCCTTGGACTCGAGATAGGCCGCGATCTCCGCGGTCAGGTGGCTCGTTCAGTCACTGCCCACGGCGATACGCATGCGTCAACTCCTTCTCCGGGGCGGACGCGCCCGGGCAGGCCGTGTCCGCGCCCCCGCGCCCGATAGTATCTCCGCCCTCAGATACCGAGGGAGGAGAGCCTGATGGCAGCACAGCGTTCGGGGCATTCTGTAACAATTTCCACGGCTCCCCCCGGCCCTTCTCCGCCCCTGCTCTTCCGGCATGGAGGAGAACGACCGGCACATTCCTCTTCTCGGCCGCGGCATTCGCTGTCAGAATGGGCCTCGGAACATATTCCACGACTAACCGGAGTTGCAGTCGGGCCATGGATCTCCTTGGAACCGAGACATTGGCGGCACACGCATCAAGGCGGGTCTGGTGGATGAGCTGGGCAACGTGACGCGCCAGCTCGCGGCACCGACGCCGGCCGGCCTGGCCCCGTTCAGGGAGGCGTTTGGGGAATTGGTGAGGCGTGCGGCGGGAGACGCTCCGCTCGGGGCCGGTCGGGCGTCGCCGGGCATTTCGGCCACATCACGACCGATGCCGGGGGACCGCTGTGCAACTGCGGGAACACCGGGTGTCTCGAGACCTTCTTCTCCGCGCTGGCGATCGAGGCTGAGGCGATCGCCTCCGTGCATCGCAGCAGCGAGTCGCGCCTGACGGAGGAATTCAGCGCCGGCGTGGAGCGGCTCCACTGCGCCGACGTGTTCCGCCTGGCGGAGGAGGGCGACGAAGCGGGCCGGTCCATCCGCGACCGCGCCGTCGGCCGCCTCGCGGCCGCAATCGTCGGGCTGGTGCACGCGTTCGACCCGGAGGTTGTGATCCTCGGGGGGCAGATCTCGCGGGCCGGCTCGGTCCTGCTCGGCGCGCTGAACGAGGCCGTCGCAACGCGCACCCGCAGGCTCGCCGCGGGCCGCACACCGGTGGTCCTCTCGCAGCTGGAGGATCCTTCGGGAATCACCGGGGCGGCAGCCCTCGCCCGCCTCCGTGTCGGGGGCGAGGTTGATTGAACCTCGACATCGGCTGGAAGATCTCGCGCAGGCGCGACCGGGTACCGGGGGCCGCCGCCCGCGGCAACGGAGAAACCATGCGTATGATTGCGGCGATCGGCAAACTCGCTTTCATCTTGTCCTTCGCAATACTGGCGGCCGTCGCGGGTGAGGACGGCCCTCCCCGGTACAGCGCCGGCAAGGTCGAACTGGTCCGGGACCGCTGGGGGGTGCCGCACGTGTTCGCTGACACCGATGCGGGCGCCATGTATGGCCTGGGCTGGGCGCAGGCGGAAGATCGTGCGTTTCAGATGCACCTCTCCTCGTACATCATGCAGGGTCGGGCCGCAGAGCTGCTCGGCGACGTCCGCAAGGCAAACGGCCGCGAGACCGCCGCGCAGCAGGACGCCAAGGTGCGCACCATGGGCTGGTACCGGGGCGCGCAGCGGGCGGCCGAACGGCTCGACCCGGAGACTCGCGCGCTCCTCGAGGCCTTCGCGCGGGGAGTCAACGACTACGTCAGCGGCCACCGCGAGAAACTGGCCTACCTGTTCCGCACCACCGGAATGACGCCCGAACCCTGGACACCTGCCGACTCGATCGCCTGCTGGTGGCACCTTGCTCAGTTCTTCGCCGGCGACGGGCTCGGGGACATCCGCGCCGCCACAACGCCCGGCCGGGCCGGAGCCCGTCCCCGGGCGGCTCGGATCGTCGACGACGAGGCGGCGGTCGTCCAGCGAAGCGACGTGAGCGACGCCTGGCTGCGGGAGGTCGACGCGTTCATGAACACCCATGGACTCCGCCCCATTCCGACTGCGCCGGCCGAGCTGCCCAAGTTCAGCCATGCCTGGGGCGTGACGGCGCTCGGAGCAGATCAGGCCGACCTCTTCGTTCTCAAAACCGACCCGGCGCGACCGAACCAGTACCTCTTCGACGGCCAGTGGCGGGAGATGTCCTTGCGCAAGGAGACCGTCAGGGTCCGGAACGGCCCCTTGAGGGAGATCGTCATCCGCGAGAGCCACCTCGGGCCCTTGGTCACCCAGTTCGCCGCGGGCTCGCGCGCCGG
>CAYZJD010000206.1:3810-8002 GCA_964478455.1 uncultured Solibacteraceae bacterium
CGCGCCGGCTGCGGGAGCGTCTGAGAGCCCCGGCCCGTCTCACCCCCGACGCGGTGCTCGACATTTACTACGACAGCGTCAACCCCGCGAAACGCGACATCGTCAGGTTCGGCCTGCACCTCCGGGACACACTCCGCGAGCCGCTGGCTCCCGAATCCGTGAAAGCGCTTGGACATCTCGAGGAGTGGTTCAGGAAGGGCGCCCGCTCTGATCTCTCCGTTCCGGGGACGGAGCTTGCCAACCTGATGCCTGTGATGTTCCGCGAAGGGAATGCGGAAGCCGCACTCCGATATGGGGGAGGAGAGGCGGGGCTGTGCTACTTCCAGAAGACGGTCTCCCGGCGGCTGGACGCGGATCCGACTGCCCAGCTTGCCGCCGACGAGAGGTCCTTCGTGGACCAAGCGCTGACGGCGGCGTGGCGCGCCGCCGAGCGGCGCTACGGGCCGGAGAGCGGGAGGTGGCACTCGATGGCCCTCGACGAGCTGAGAAAGCAGCGTCTGCCGTATTTCATGAGCCTTGACGGCTTTCCCTCGGTAGACGCCGCGAACGACCTCCCGATGCCGGCCCTGAGCTGCACGGATGGAGGGACGATCCTGGCACGCAGCACCTCGAGCATTCCGCCGAGCGCTCTCGACCAGGCGACGGGCAGGCCCGGCCATTGTCCGGCTGCGGCGGACGAGGATTCGGAAAGCGCTACGCGAAGCTTGACGGCGGCAGCGGAGAGGGTAGACTGTCGCTGCCGGTTGAATGGGAAACTCGATCCCACCAGGGGCGAAGGCGCGGCCCGGGCGCGGAGATTCCACTCGCGCCATATGCTGCGAAACACTCATGGACCACAGAATCCTGACCACTGGAATTGCCGCCCTCGCTGCACTGACATCGATCCCTCCATGCGCTTCCGGCGCCGACTTCGGGGATGACATTGCATTCCTGAAGAAACACACCGGCGTCATTGTCCTGAGCGATAAGGCGGGCATGGCCAAGGTCGTGCTGGCGCCGGCCTGGCAGGGACGCGTGATGACCAGCACGACCGGCGGCGACGCCGGTCTGAGCTTCGGCTGGATCAACCGGGCGCTGATCGCCTCGGGCAAAATCGGGCCGCACATGAACGCCTTCGGCGGCGAAGACCGCTTCTGGATGGGGCCGGAGGGCGGCCAGTTCTCCATCTTCTTCGAGAGAGGCAAGAAGTTCGAGTTCGCCGACTGGCAGACGCCGGCGGTCTTCGACACAAAGCCCTTCAAGGTCGTCAGCAAGGCCGACGACAGGGCCGTGTTCAGTCAGGAGTTCTCGCTCACCAACTATTCGGGCACGGTTTTCCATGTGGCTGTGGAGCGCGAGGTGCGCCTGCTTTCCCCGGGCACCGCCTGGGAGAAGCTCGGCGTGAAGCCCGCCGGGGACCTGAGCCTGGTGGCCTACGCCTCGAACAACAAGATCACCAACAAGGGCAGGGAGGCGTGGAAGAAGGAAACCGGACTCCTCTCCGTCTGGATCCTCGGCATGTTCAACCCGTCACCCTCCACCACGGTCGTCGTGCCCATCAAGGCGGGACCGGAGAAAGACCTCGGCGTGAAGGTGACCTCGGACTACTTCGGCCAGGTGCCGGCGGATCGGCTGGTGGTGCGCGATGACGTTGTTTTCCTCCGCGCCGACGGCCAGTACCGCAGCAAGATCGGCATCGGTCCGAAGCGCAGCAAGGCGATCCTCGGCAGTTACGATGCGGACAACAAGGTACTCACCCTCGTGCAATTCAACCAGCCCGAAGGTGTGACCGACTACGTCAACTCCCTCTGGAAGCTGCAAGACAATCCCTTTGGCGGGGACGCGGCGAACAGTTACAACGACGGACCCCCGGAACCGGGCGCGAGGCCGATGGGGCCCTTCTACGAGCTCGAGTCCTCCTCGCCGGCCGCCGCACTGGAGCCCGGCGGGAGCCTGACTCATACCCATCGCACTTTCCACCTCACCGGACCCGAGGCCGCTCTCGACAAGATCGCCAAGGCGACGCTCGGCGTGTCCCTCGGGGATGTCAGGGCGGTGTTCAGGAAGTAGGTCGGGCTCGGCGAGCCCCCATGTGAATCCCGGTCACTCGCACCCTCAAGGGCCGGATGACTTTTGCACAAAGAGAGCCCAGTACCGTGAGCGACCCGAAGCAGAGCGCGACCATCAACTCCGGCGGCAGGAAGATCCTCGATGACGCGGCGTCGAAGCCTGGGAATTCCGAAAGCATGTTCACCGTCGACGGGAAGAACGTCCGTCTGACGTTCTGGCTCGTCAGCTCGTTGTTCCTCCTCTGGGGGTTCTGCAACGGCATGATCGACGTGATGGACAAGCACTTCCAGGAGGAACTTCACCTCAGCCTGTCGCAGTCGGCCTGGGTGCAGTTCGCGCACTGGATGGGCTATTTCCTCATGTCGATGCCGGCCGGCTGGCTGGCGACGCGTCTGGGGTACCGGGGCGGCATCATTGCCGGACTCCTTCTCGTCGCCATGGGCGGATTCTGGTTCGTCCCCGCCGCGAAGATCGCGGAGTTCTGGGCGTTTCTGCTCGGCGTGTGCGTCGTAGCCTCCGGCCTGACGTTCCTGGAGACGGTGGCCAATCCCTACACCACGGTGCTGGGTCCGCCGCGCTATGCCGCGACCCGCATCAACCTGGCCCAGTCGTGCAACGGCGTGGGCTGGGTGTTCGGGCCGATCGCCGGCGGCCTCTTCTTCTACGGGAAGGACGCAGCCGGCCGAAGCACAGGCTCCGAGACGCTCTGGATCCCCTACGCGGGCGTGGGCGTGGTGGTCTTGCTGCTGGCCGCAGTCTTCTTCTTCGCCCCCGTGCCGGACATCCGGGCGAGGGACGACTACGACATCGGCGGCAAGGACGGCAACGGCGCGAAGGTCCCGGCCGCCCGGCGGGTGAACCGCAGGCTCTCTTTCGTCTTGCTGCTGGGGAACGTGTGCGCTCTGTTCGGGGTCTTCGGCATGGTTCTCTGGCTGACCCTCGGATCGCTGGGCGTCGGCCCGCACCTGGCGAAGTTCGCCTCGTCGCTCGGCCTGGCGTTCACGGCCGACACCGCCCTGCTGCTGGCGCTCTTCGCGGCCGGCTGCCTGGCCCTGGTGGCCGTCGCGGTCTGGCTGATCGGCGTCACCAGGCGGCTGACACATCACAGCATCTGGTCGCACGAACACTTCTCAGGCGCGGTGCTCGCCCAGTTCTTCTACGTCGCTGCTCAGGCGGGCATCTTCAGTTTCCTGATCAACTACGTGACTTCGGAACCGCCCACGCTGCCGGCATCATGGCTGAAGGCGGACAGCAAGTGGGTCGAGACGAGGACGGGGTTCGCCGGTACGGACTTCAAAGCCATGCCGGATCTGGCCGCCAGGCTGATCACGCCTTCGGACCCGCTGTCCGCCTACCTGGCCGAGAGCCTTTCCAGTTCGACCAGGGAAACCCTGGCCCAGTACAAGGAAGGTGCCGCGGGGGAGACCGCGGCCCGGGTTGCGGTGATGCAGGACCTCAACTCGCTCATCCTGAAGCAAAGCGTCTGGAAGCCGGAGCGATTCGACGGAGTCGCATTGCGGGAAAGCACCAGGCAACTGCTGTCTCAGGACGCCGCGCGCCGAAACGAGGCGCGACTGAATCGTCTGCTGCTGGCCGACGCATATCCGAACGAACTCGCCTTCCAGGACGGTGTCGTGGGCGTCACCAACCAGTTCGCGTCCACGCTGGCGTCGGTCGGTTTCATCTGCTTCCTTCTCGGACGGGTGGTCGGAGCGGCGATGCTGCGGCGTCTGTCCGCCCACAAGACCGTCGGCCTGTACGCACTGCTGAACACCCTGGCATGCTTTGTCGTCTTCCTCAAGCTCGGCTGGCTCTCGGTCGCCTCCGTCTTCATCAGCTACTTCTTCATGTCGATCATGTTCCCGACCATCTTCGCCCTCGGCATCTACGGTCTGGGCAACAAAGCCAAAGGCGCTTCGGCCTACATCGTGATGGCCATCGTGGGTGGGGCGCTGCTGCCGAAGCTCATGGGCGCGGTTGCCGACCACTACGACATGTCGCGCGGTTTCATCGTGCCGCTGCTGTGCTTCGTGCTGATCTCGGTGTACGGATATGCCTGGCCCAAGCTGAGCCGCGCGGAAGCGCTGCACGGGGTGAGCGCGTCGGGCGGACACTGACGGTCCCGGCGCCTATGCCCGCCGGC
>CAYZJD010000207.1:0-8002 GCA_964478455.1 uncultured Solibacteraceae bacterium
TCGCCTTCATCACCGGCGATCTGATCACAAGCGCCAGCGACCCTCTGGACGCCTGTCTGAGGCAGCTCTCCCGGCTGAAGGCGGATGCCGGGATACTGGGTTGCCTCGGCAACCACGAGATCTACGCGCGGGCGGAGGAACGAGCCACTGTGGAGGGCCGCCGGCTCGGAATCGATTTCCTGCGGGGCCAGGCACGCCGGCTTCGATTCGGGGATGCGCTTCTGAACGTCGGTGGGGTGAACTATCAGCCGTTCCAAACCCGCTATCTGCCCAAGGCCGGCGCCCTGATAATGCCTGGCGCGACCAACGTGCTGCTCAGCCACAACCCGGACGTCTTCCCTGTTGCGGCGCGGCAAGGATGGAACCTGACCCTGGCCGGCCACACGCACGGAGGCCAGGTGAATGTGGAAATCCTGAACCAGTCGTTGAATTTCGCCCGCTTCTTCACTCCGTTCGTCTACGGTCTGTATACCGACGGGAATTCATCCGCGTACGTGACCAGGGGAATCGGCACGGTAGGCGTTCCGGCAAGGATCGGCGCCCCGCCCGAGATCGCCCTCATCCGCTTATGCGCTACCTGATCCTCAGCGACATCCACGCCAACTGGGAAGCGCTGGAGGCAGTGATGGAAGACGCCCAGGGCGCTTATGACCGGATCCTCTGCTGCGGCGACCTCGTGGGTTACTGCGCGGACCCCAATGCGGTGGTGGACTGGACGCGGCGCAACGTGGCGGTCGTGGTCCGTGGCAACCACGACAAGGCGTGCGCCGGTCTCGAGGACCTCGAGTGGTTCAATCCGGTGGCACGGTCGGCTGCGTTATGGACAATGAGCGAGCTGACCCCCTCGAACCTGGAGTATCTGCGCAACCTGCCGAAGGGGCCGCTGCGCGTCGACGATTTCCACCTCCTGCACGGCTCGCCGGTCGATGAGGACGAGTATCTCGTCAACAGCGGCGATGTGCACCAGATCGCCAGCTATCTTGAGCGGCCCCTCACCTTCTTCGGCCACACTCACCTTCAGGGTGGTTTTCTCTGGTCCCGGGGGAGAGTGCGGCGCATCGGCAAGATACCCCGCGAGCACGACCGCCAGGTGCTCGACTTGCCTGACGACGCCTACTGCCTGGCCAATCCGGGCGCGGTCGGCCAACCCAGAGACGGCGATCCCCGGGCCGCCTATCTTCTCTACGATCCGGAGGACCGATTCCTCACGTACCGGCGAGTCGCCTACGACGTCGAGAAGGCCCAGCAGAGGATCCGCAACGCCGCTCTCCACCCTGCCCTGGCGGACCGCCTCACCGCGGGAGTATGAGCCTGGGGCAGGTCCTGGAGCGAGTCTCCGCTTTGCCTGGTTCTCACGCCATCGTCCGGTAGAAGTCGCGCACCCGCCTCGCGGCCGCAGGACCGATCGACGCCGCCAGATCCTCCTCGCTCGCGCTGCGAACCCGCTCGAGGCTGCCGAAATCCGCCAGCAGCCTCTTGACCCGTTTGGGACCGATGCCCGGAACCTGGTCGAGTTCGGAAGCCAGCCGGCTCGCGTCCCTTCGGGAGCGATGGAACGTCACCGCGAAGCGGTGCGCCTCATCACGGATCGTCTGTACCAGGTGCAACACGGGCGAGTAGCGGTCCAGAATGATCGGTTCTTCTTCCTGCCCGAGAACGTAAATCCACTCCTCTCGCTTCGCGATCGCCGCCATGGGCTGGTTGATGAAGCCGAGCGACTCCAGCGCCTCGGCTGCCGCGTGCAACTGGCCAAGGCCGCCGTCAATGAGCACCAGGCTCGGCAAGGGGCGCTTCTCGGCCTGAAGCCGTCCATAGCGCCGCGCGACTGCCTCCCGCATCGAGGCGAAGTCGTCGCTGCCCTCCACCGTGCGGATGATGAATTTCCGGTAATCGGATTTCCGCATCCGCCCGTCCTCCCAGACCACCATGCTGGCCACGGTGTCGGTCCCCTGGATGTGCGAGACGTCGAAACACTCGATGCGCCGCGGCAGGTCCGTGAGCCCGAGGATATCCTGCAACGCCTCCTGGATCGCCCGCGAGGAGGGTTTCATCACGCGGAACCGCTGGTCAAAGCCGTGCTGGGCGTTGGTCATGGCCAGCTCCAGCATCGCTTTCTTCTGTCCCCGCTGCGGCGTGTGGATCTCCGTCCTGCGGCCTCGTTTCTCGGACAGCAACTCCTCGAGCGCCCCCCGGTCCTCGAACTCCACCGGCACGTGAATGAGCGCCGGCACGTAGTCCTGGTTGAGGTAGAACTGTTTCATTAGCGCGGAAAAGAACTCCGCCGGAGCGAACTCCTCCTGGTCCTCCCAGAAGTACTCCCGCCGGTCCACGACTCGCCCGTTGCGCAGGTGGAAGACGTTCACGGCCACCAGCGGCGGCTCGGCGTGGAAGCCGAAGATGTCGGTGTCGTCGCCGGCCGCGGCCGCCATCTTCTGCTTCTGTTCCACTTCTTCGACGGTCGCCAGAAGATCCCGCAATGCGGCCGCCTCTTCGAAGCGCAACGCTTCGGCCACCTGCTCGATGCGCGCCCGCAACAGCGCCGCCAGGTCCCGATGGCGGCCTTCGAGAAACAGCCGCACATGGCGAACCGCTCCCTCGTAGGTCTCATCCGTCGTCAGCCCCTTCACGCACGGGCCCAAGCACCGGTGGATGTGGTATTGAAGGCAAGGATGCGCGTGAGAACGCGTGAGATCCACCTTGCAACTCGGCACCTGAAAATGCCGGTGGATGAAGTGGACCAGGCGATGGGCGAGGTTCCCGGGGAAGTAGGGGCCGTAATACGTTGAGCCGCCCTTCCGGAGCCGGCGCGTCACGTAGACGCGCGGGTACTTCTCCCCTGTCAGTTGAATGTAGGGATAGGTCTTGTCGTCGCGAAGAAGAACGTTGAAGCGAGGCTTGTACTGTTTGATCAGGTTGTTCTCGAGCGCCAGGGCTTCCTTCTCGTTGTCGACGAGGATGTAGTCGATGCCGCCGGCCTCCGACACCAGCGTTCCGGTCTTCGCCTCCGCCAGCCGCTCGTCGGAGAAGTAACTGCGCACCCGCGCTCGCAGGTTCTTCGCCTTGCCGACGTACAGCACTCCGCCGTGTCCGTCCTTGTAAAGATACACTCCCGGCGCGGCGGGCAACTGCGCGGCTTTCTCGCGAAGGTCCATCGCGGCGCTATACTCTCATTGTGCCACTCCGCCTTTTGGTGCTGGCCTTTGCCTTGTCCCTGTGCTGGGTCGCAAGAACGCAAGAACAGCAAGCGCCCGAACCCCCCGAAGAGGACGAGTCGCTCGCCGTCAAGGAGTACTCCTTCAACCCCCTCCAGGCCGAGAAAGAACTCAAGATTGGCAACTTCTATTGGAAGAAGGGAAACTACAAGGCGGCTGCCGCGCGTTTCCTGGAGGCGACTCGCTGGAACGAGCGCTTCGCCGAGGCCTGGCGCCGCCTGGGCGATGCACACGGGAAGCTGAAGGACGACAAGGGCGCCCGCGAGGCGTACGCCAGGTACCTGGCGCTGGAACCCGCGGGGAAGCAGGCGGCCGCGGTCCGCAAGAGACTCGAAGAGTCGCGCGGAAAGTAGCAGAAGGGCCGGGCGAATCAGCCGGCGAGGGGCAGAACCTCCGCTCGTTTTCGCCGCTGTTCCTCCATCACTGACAGGACACGCCGGAAGCCCTTCTCCCAATCTGGAAACAGGTCCACGTATTGAATCTCACGGCGGATGCGCGAGGGCACTGAGCAGTCCTCCAGTCGGACGGGGATGAAGAACACGTCATCCAGCGGGATCCGGCGGGCGCAGTCCAGCGCGTAACGGAGTTCGGACTGGAACTGCCCTTTCTTGCTTACGGCGCGCCGGGAGAGGCAAGCAATGAAAAAGTCAGAGACCTCGATAGCGCTTTCAATAGCGCGCGGCCAGTTCTGCCCCGGCAGGAGCCTGCGCTTGTCCAACCAGGCGTCATAACCGCACTTCCGCAATTGCTCATACAGACGCACAGCCGGCGCCAGATCCTCCTGCACATAAGCCACAAAGACCCGCGGGAGCGTGGCCGGCCGGAATCCGTAACCGTGCGGGCCTGGGCGAAAGACGCCCAGCCCCTCGATTTCCACTGTCGCGCCTTCGTCGAGGCACCGGCGGATGATCCCCGCCAGCCTTGCGCGGTTACCTTGCACCCCGGCCGCCTTTCGCCGGCTCTTGCGGTTCGAACTGGATGGCCGATTTCTTTCCCGGGCTCAAGATCCCGAGTCCCGGAAGAACCACGGTCCGGCCCTTCCGGAGCTTTCTGAGGATGTCATGTACGGCGCGATCAAGCTGGTCGGCAGCGACAGCCTTCGAGACGCCGGCATGCCGCGCCAGGCGCCGGGTAAGACCGATCTTCTTCATGCCTCCCTCATGCTACAGCCAGCGCCTCGGGAGCGGGGCAGAAGCCCAACCGGGGCAGACTGCGGCAAGAAGTATATAACTCGTTCTAGATCAGTTAGTTACATTCGTCCTCGAGGCCGGATGCCGATCCTGGCACTGGTTGGTGAACGGTTGAGTGCAAGAGCTCTCAGCGCGCCGCGCTGACTTCCTCCGGCGTCAGCAACCTGAGTTTTGTCTCCGGATAGGAGAGGCTCGCTTCGTCTCCGATGAGAAAAAGCTCGAGCAGTTGCTCGAAGACGCCCCCTTCGCGCAGCACAATCGCCGGCCGCTCGATGTCCCGCGGCAGATCGAAGATCATCGTCGTGCGGTATGTGCCCTGTGGGACGGGAGGAGTACTCGTCCTGGCCCTCTGTTGAGCGGCGCGGTAGGCGCGCTCCACCAACGACTCCTGGGAGAAGCGGCGGCCCCGAGAATCCTCGACGAAGCCGGTCAGCTCGGGGCGGATCCCCGCCGTGCCTTTGCGGCTGATCACCCTGACGGTGACGACGTAATAGATTCCAGCAGCCACCAGCTCGCTGGGTGGGTCGCCGATCGTCTTGAGATAGAGAACCTGAACCGGCGCAGCCGAGAGGTCGCAGGTAGGATCCACGCCGCAGAACTGGGCCTCGCCTCCGGCGGCGGGCTTCGCAGGCGCCAGGATCGAGAACGCCAGCAACCCAAGGATGTAAAGCGCAATCAGTGCCCCCAGGTATTTGGCGGTGCGCGTCACTACGTCGTATTTCCGTTGCTTCCTCGCGTTGACGATGAAGTAGATACCGGCGGCGCAAATGACCACCATGCTGGTGAAAACGATTACTCCCATTGCGTTCTCTCCTCGACGCCTCCCGGCCGGCAACTGTCCATGGTTGCTCCCTGTCCGTAAAGGACCACTCCCGGCCTCGCTCCGGTGTGGTGCCCGCGCTCGAGCACGACCACGCCGTTGACGAGGACATGCTCGATGCCGGCGGCGTACTGGTGCGGCTTCTCGAACGTGGCGCGGTCGGCCACCTGATGGTGGTCGAAGATCGTGATGTCGGCCCAGTTGCCCGGTCGCAGCAGGCCCCGGTCATACTGGCGGATCTTGGCCGCGTTGGCCGAGGTCATCTTGCGAACCGCCTCTTCGATCGTCAGCACCTTTTCCTCCCGCACGTAGCGCCCGAGCACGCGCGGAAACGCTCCATAGTAGCGCGGATGGGGGTTGCCCGCCGCCAGCGGCCCCTCCGTCTTGAGCGCGCCGCCGTCGCTCCCGATGGATACGAACGGCTGTCGCAGCGCGTAGCGCATGTCCTCTTCAGAGTGATGGAAGTAGACGGTGGGAACCGACCCGCCGTTCTCGATCAACAACTCCAGCAAGACGGAGACCGGATCGCGCCCCATCGCCGCAATCACGTCGTTCATGCGTTTTCCTTCGTACGGCTTGTACTTCGGATTGGCGAGCGACACGAGCAGCATTCCCTCCCAGCCGCCGACGGCCAGGTAGTGGTTGTACCAGCCCGGAATGCCGTTGAGTATCTCGGCTTCGAGCCGCCCGCGCAGTGATGCGTCCTTCAGCCGGCGGATCAACTGCTCCGTTCCGCCTTCATGTGCCCACGGAGGAATGATGCTCGCGAGGTCATTCTGGCCCGCGCGATAGGGATAGACGTCCGCCTGCACATCCTGCCCGGCCTCCCTCGCCCTCTGGAGAATCCTCACCAACTCCGGCATCCGCCCCCACAAACGGCGCTCGGCGATCTTGAGATGAATGATCTCCACCGGGAGCTTCGCCTGCCGCCCGATTTCCAGCGCTTCTTTCGCGGCCTCGAAAACTCCGTCGCCTTCCGTACGCAAATGCGTCAGGTAGGACCCGCCGTGCTGCGCGGCGACCTCACACATTGCCACCAGCGCGCCGGCGTCGATCCAGGCGCCCGGCGGCCCGCTTAGCGAACTGGAGACGCCGAGCGCCCCCTGCTCCATGGCCTGGCGTACCAGAGATCGCATTTCGTCGAGCTCCTCCGACGACGGCGGACCCGCTCTCGGTCCCCGCGCGTACAGCCAAACCTGGCCGGAACCAACGAAGCTGCCTATGTTGGTCGAAACCCCCTGCCGCCGGAGCCGCTCGAAGTAGCCGCTAAAATCGGTCCAAGTGACGCTCGACGGTATCGGTCCCTGCTTTCCGCCCACTGGCGCAGCGGATTCGCCTTCCCCGAGGACCATCGTGGTCACGCCCTGCCGGATCATGCTCTCGGCGTTGCCGTCCACCAGGATCGTTTCGTCCGAGTGATTGTGGATGTCGATGAAGCCCGGCGCAACCGTCAGGCCGCGGGCGTCGATTTTGTGCGAAGCCCGCTTCCCGGCCAGCCGGCCGATGGCCGCGATCCTGCCCTTCCGAACCCCGATGTCGCCATGGAAGGCCGGATTGCCGGTCCCATCCACGATCCGCCCGCCCGCGATCACCACATCCAAATCTTGTCCGGTCAGCCAGCCTGCCAAAGCAAGCGGTAGCAACAACAGCCTCATAGACGCCTCCCTCATACTGTAGCGGGCCAGCTCTCCGGGGCGGACGGCAGGGGTCTCCAATCTGCTCATGCAGCATCCCGAGTGTAACGATTCGTGTCCGTTCGTCACTATTACTAGTAAAGGAGGGGCGTATGAAGCACCTGAAGAACTGCCTTGCCATCGTGGCGTTGCTGGGGATCTTTACCGTCTCCGCCGATGCCTTTCAAGACGCACTGGGAGCCTCGCCAGTCAGCGGCCTGCGCCAACAATTCCAGAGGGTTGTAAACGATAAGGAGCAAGAGGTCGGCGACTGGGAGCGCCAGGCGCGCTTCCAGATGGCGCTGGTCCTGACCGCAGGCATCCTGGGATTGATTGTCGGCGCGCTTCAGAAGTCGGACAAGAAAACAAGCAGAGCAGCCACCGCCGCCCTGGGCGCGGCCATGAGCGCGCTTACCCTCATCAACAGCACCCTGTTCGAAACGGACCATCGAACGCTCCGGGCTAAAGCTCGCAAAGCGCGTGACATCCTGGAGGAGACGCGAGTTCAACTAGCCCACGAGCCTGCGCTTGAAAACCTCGAAGCCTGGAGCGACGAGATCCTGAACCACTTGAAAGGAATCTCTCATCTGCGAGAAGAACTGCGGGCGGCCAGAACACCCGTGACCATTCACTCCACGGTCAACGCCGAGCCAATCGAGCCCGAGTGGGTTTCGAAGGCGCCGGAGGACGACCTCAGCCTGTACTACGTCGCGAAGTCGTGCAGCCCTTCCCTGGCCGAAGCGAAGACAGGTGCGCTGGAAGACGCGATCGGCAAAGCGGCCGGCGACCTCGCCCGGCGGCAGGAAGAAGCGCAGAAGACGAAGCCAGCGCCGGCCGATATGCAGCGGCTGCGCGCCTTTGTGCAAAAGGTGGGCGAAGTCTCGCGAACTCACGTGGCCTACGATCCCGGTAAGAAAGAGTACTGCTACTTCGTTCAGCAGCGGCTGAGCAGATCCCTGGCGCGAGGCGACGTGATTCGGATCTTCACGTCGCAAACTGCCGCCAAAAGCTCACACAAGTGAACGCCCGGGGCAATCCGCGCAGGAACAGAACCAGCCGTTTCGGGACTTCTGAAAACGGAGGGTGAGCCGAAAGCGCATCCGGCCG
>CAYZJD010000208.1:0-7969 GCA_964478455.1 uncultured Solibacteraceae bacterium
TGGTACCGCTCGCCAAGCCGCTGCCCCCTCGCGAATTGCTCCACTCGACGCGGGCGATCCCGGACGTGTGAGAGGCGGTTCCCGCCACCGTGACGGTGGCGCTCGATGCCGTATACGCAGCGCTCCGGGTCGGCGAAGTGATCTGAAGCTCGACCGGCCGCTCTTCCTCACGGCGCGTGATGAGGACGGTGCGCGACGTCTCCCGCGGCTGCTGGTCCCGGGCCGTGATGGTCACCACGTTGTCCCCAAGCTGGAGCGGCAGAGATGGAATCAGCCAGCTTCGCCCGCCGGCAGCCACGCCGGCCGGGCCGCGGTCGCTGAACCATTCGACTCGCACGTCGCCAGTACCGCCGGTGACCGCGCCCGCCACGTCGATGGAGGCGGCCGTCGTCGTTGCCGGAAACGACGCCGGACTGTCGATCCGCAACGAGAGCGCCTCGGGCGCTCCCTCGGCCGCGGCGTAAAGGACCCGAATGCCGGCGATGTCGTCCGCAGCCAGGCCCGTGGCGCGATGGTAGTAGGGATACATCACCGCGCCCGGCACGTCGGAGTGGCCGAGTCCCAGCGCATGGCCCACTTCGTGCAGCGCCACCGAAAACAGGTCCACCGAGCGCACGGAAATGTCCGGCCCGATCACCCACTCCTCGGCGTCGTCGAAGTGGATGTCGCCGGCCACTGGCTCGGGGTTCGGAGGCGATGGGTAGAATGTGTGCGCCAGCGTGCGGCTCGGGCCGTCGAATGGATAGCCGTCGCCGTGATCGCCGGCGGCGAAGAGCACGTTTAGCGTCCGCGCAGCCGCGGCCGCGCCGGCGGGGTAGTAGCTGAGCTGCGCGTAGCGCGCCCATTCTTCGGCGGCCAGCAGGAACTGCTCCCGGGTACCATCCTCCGGAATCCTGGAGGTCAGACGCTCGAAGAAATACCCGAGGATCGCGCCGCCGAGTCCGGGCCCATCCCACCCCTCTCCATAGGTGGCCACGTACTGCCCGACGGGCCCTTGCGCGGTGACGGCGCCCGGGCAGGCCCAGACACGCCGCCCAAGCCACAGTTCCGTCGAGGCAGGGAAGATGTAAGCGACCTCGTCCCATTCGGCCAGCGACGCCAACCGGTCCGGCAGGCCGCGCACGAGCACATGGTTCTCCAATAGGTCCTCGCGCTCGATGATCTCGAAGCCCTCCTCCTGGGCCAGCGAATGCAGCAACAGGCGCGGAACGTCCGGGTAAGCCTCAACGACGAAGACTCCGGCCGCTCGCACGCCGGCCTTGCCCTTTATCGCCTCGCTTTCGCGGGCGATCAAGGAACTAATCTTGTCCTCCCGCCGGAACCTTCCGACCCACCGGATCCCCAGACCACCCAGATCCGCCGCGTCGAGAGTCGAAACCACCAGGCCCTCCGGGGGGACCGCCTGCAAAGGAACGATGCCGCGCTCCCGCAGCGCCGCCAACTGCTGCGGGCCTGGAGGTGCGGCGAAGCGTACTAGTGCGTGAAAGCGCCCCTGCGCCTTTCTCTTCATCGGCTCGCTCATCGCCGCCTGGAAATCCGCGGAAGATGCCTGCCCGCTCCCCTTGAGCGGGAGCCGATCTTCGGCAACGCTGAGGAGGGGAACCAGCACAAGAAAAGAAACAGCCACACGGATCTGGGACTGCCGCATGAAGCACTTATCGAATCCGGTTGAGAGAACGGCGGCCGCCGGGACACCCAATTCAGTAGGGATTCCCTCTTATGGGTATCTGGTCTTCCGGCCTAGCTCGCCTGCTGGCGGCTGGTGGGTGTATGGCCGCTTGCCTCGGCTCGCTTTGGGCCCGCCCGCGTCTGGAGGAAGGTGTTTTCCGGATCGGTTCACAACGGTTTGTCGTCCGCGGCGTCGGTTATTCCCATGTGCCCGCTGGAGAGGCGCCCGGGCGGCCCCTGCCGCATTCCAACTGCCTCTTCGCCCGTGACCTGCCGCTCATCGCACGCATGGGCGCCAACACCGTTCGCACCTACGACTTGATCCCGGAGGGTGACCGCGCCTTCCCCGCGCTCCTCGAGAGCACCGGACTCTACTGGCTGGCCGGCTTCCCCCTCGACCCGTTCCACGACCCCGGTCAACCCATCGCCGCCCGCAAGGCGCAGATCCTGGACGCATTCCGCACGTACGCTTCGCGTTTCCGGGGGAACGGCCGGCTCATCGCCTACGTCTTCGGCAATGACGTGGCTGCTGACTACCGGCGCAAGTTCGCCGGTGCACCGGAAGAGTTCTACGCTCTCCTCGCCGATGCCGCCGCCGTCCTGAAGGAAGTTGAGCCCGACGATCCCCCGCTGCTCACCACCGCGGTGTCAAACCTCGGGGAGATGAACCGGACCCCCGCAGGGCTGTCCTTCTGGTCGTGGAACGCCGGCGGCGGTTTTCCGGGCTGGCTCGACGACGCTCGCCGACGCGCAAGCAAGCCGGTGCTGATCTCGGAGTTCGGCATCGACGCGCTCGATCGCCTCTCCGGCCAGGAAGACGAGGTCTCCCAAGCTATCTTTGCAGGGGCGCTGGCGAGCGAAATCGAACTTACGCCGGACTCGCTCGGCGGCGTCTATGTGCGGTTCGCGGATGAGTGGTGGCGCGGTGACCCCGAATCGAACCGCCATTCGCCCGGCGGGCCGCCCGACGCCGCTTCTCCGGACGGCTGGCGGGACGAGGCCTGGCTCGGGATCTTCCGCGCTGTTCCTACCGAGCAGCCCGGCTACGACAGCCTTCAGCCGCGCGCTGTCTACCGGACCTTAGCCGGGCTATGGGGCGGCCGCACGCCCGAGGAATGGGATGTGGCGGAGGAGCCGCGGCTCGACACGTTCACCAACGCCGCTTCGGATGACAACACCGTTTCGCCCGGCGCGCTCGCACGCCTCACCGGGGCCGCTCTTGCCGCGGGCGCGAGTTCCCCTGCGGGCGAGTGGCCGCCTCACGCCGGTGCATCTTGCGTCTGCCTCGGCAACAACGCCGCGCCGGTGGGCCGATCGAGCGACGGTGAATGGATCGTTCAAGTGCCCTGGAACGCTGAACTGGGCGAGCGTCCGGTGGCGCTGTTCCGCGCCGGGCGCGCGTCCAATTTCCTTGCGGCCAAGGTGCAGCAGTACGCTCCCGCGATCTTTCCCGGCGGCGTGGTGCGCGCGGGCACCTCCTGCCGCGCCTCGGCGCGGAACGGCGTCCGGCCCGGCGAGGTGCTCGAGGTGTTCGCCACCGGGCTGGGCGCGGGTCCGTTCGACAAGGAAAACACTCGCGCCCTGATCAACGGAACTCCCGCCGAAATCCTCTACGCTGGATTGCTCCCGGCCTTCGTCGGGCTGAACCAGGTGAATCTCCGCGTCGCCGCGACGACGCCTGCTTCCGCTGCTTCTTCGCTCGAGCTTCAGCGGGAAGGAATTGCGGGCAAGCCCTATCCGCTGCCCGTCGCCGATGTCTCGGACCGCTTCGGCATCGCGCTCGACGCGCCCTCGGGTGAGGTGCTCCTTCAGGCAGGCGGCCCGCCGCGCGCGGTTCAGGTGGGCGTCGATGGTGTGAATGGCTACTGTGGCCCCGTTCTCTTCCAGGCGCCCGGTTTGCCGCCTGGCGTTTCCCTCCAGGCGCAAGTGGCCTTCACCGGACAGCCCGCGACCCTCGATCTCCGCGCCGCCAAGGATGCCGCTCCGGCCCAGAGCGGTTCCTTCGTGCTGATCGGCCACGCTCCCGGCGCCTCGGCCGGCAGCGCCACTGTTCGCTTCAGCATACTTCCGTCGCGCGGCGATATCACCGTCCGGGTCGTCTCCGGCGGCTACCGCTCCTCGCAGCCGCTCGCCCGCTTCGATTGGAATGGCCGCACGCTGTTCGCCGCCACCGGCGGCGGGCCCGGGCGCGGGATCAACGTCATGGCCGTCGATCCGGCAAGCGGTGTGTTCTCCGCGGTGCGGAGCTTCGATACCTGGGGCGACGAAACCGCCGCCGCTGCGCTGGTCCTTTATCTTTCCGGACTCGCCGATGGGACCATCGTGCTGTTTGCCGTCGCCGACGAAGGGTCCTACCAGCTCACGGCCGAGGCGCGCGAAGCCATTGCCGCCATGTTCGTGAGCGCCTTCATCCGCGGCCTCGAGTATCAGCAGTCCTGGGCGTTGATCGGACGCAAGGGCGCCCCCGCGCCCATCGCCGAAGGCGCCTCGCTCGACTCGCAGGTCGTCCTGGAGCGGGTGCTCAAGATTTCCGGTCCTTAAACGTTTGGCCTCTGGAGGCGGGCAGAAGGCATTTACAACGGCCCGTATAGTATCTATGATTGGTTTCGAGAGAACTCATAGAGGAGAGCCTGGGAATGAGGACGTACACGGCAGTGGTTGAACGGTGCCCAGATACGGGCCTATATGTGGGCTACGTCCCAGGGTTCGCCGGGGCTCACAGTCAAGGCGAGACACTGGATGAACTGAACAAGAATCTCCGAGAAGTCATCGAGATGCTCCTGGAGGAGGGAGAGCCGAGATTGGAGGCTCAGTTCGTCGGAACCCAAACGGTGACCGTTGGGTGAGCACGGGCAAGGCCCCGGTTCTCAAATCCCGTGAGGTCATCTCGATTCTGGCAGCACTTGGCTTTGCCGAGGTTCGCCAGCGGGGCTCACACAAACAATTTCGGCACCCGGATGGCAGAGGCACAACGGTTCCCGTCCACCCAGGAAGAGACATTTCGCCAATCCTGCTACGTCAGATCGCAAAGGACATCGGCCTGACCGTCGAGCAGTTATTGGAACGTGCGTAGGCCGGCCCGACGAAGCCGGCAGGGAAGCCACGGATGCATTGCGCCCTCGGCTACCCAGTAGTGGCCGAGGGCTATCGGCTCGCTGTGCCTCTTACGGCGCCAGCATCCCCCCGTTCACCTCGATCGTCTGGCCGTGGACGTAACGGGCGGCGTCCGAGCACAGGAAGACAATGACGTCGGCCAGGTCCTCGTTCGTTCCGAGGCGTCCGGCGGGCGTCATCCGCACCACCGATTCCAGGATCTCCCGCGTGGAGAACTGTTCATGGAAGTGATTGTCCACCGTGCCCGGGCTGACCGCATTCACGCGAACTCCCTTCGGCGCCAGTTCCCTCGCCATTCCCTTGGTCATGGTGAGAATCGCGCCTTTGGCGGCGGCGTACACCGTCGCTCCCGGGCCGCCGCCGTTGCGTGCGGCGATCGAACTGACGTGAACGATCGCGCCGCTACTCCGCCCGATCATGTACGGCGCCACCGCCTGCGTGATGAAGTACGCGCTCTTCACGTTGAGGTTCATCACCTCGTCGTACAGTTCTTCGGTGACCTCGGTGAGCTGCGCCCGCCGCACCAGCGAACCGGCGTTGTTCACCAGGATGTCCACCTCCGGGCCGGTCCTCCGCAGTTGAGCGACAAACGAGTGGATCTCCTCGAGCCGCCCCAGGTCCGCCTGCATCAGGATGCATTCCGCGCCGGCCCGCTCGATGGCTGCCGCCGTCTCCTCGGCGCCCTGCCGGTGGCTGTTGTAGTGCACCAGCACGCGCCGCGTTCCCTGGCGCGCCAGCACGATCGCGGTCGCCGCGCCGATCCCTCGCGACGCTCCCGTCACGAGCGCCGTCTTCCCTTCGAACTCGTTGCCCATTCTCTGCGTCCTCCGCGCCGCTCGGGTTGATTCCGCTATTCTTGCACTCATGAAACTCCTCGCGCCCCTGTTTCTTGCTGCTTCGCTGTGCCTCGCGCAGCCCAAGACCGAGACCGGCGAGATCAACGGCGCCCAGTTCCGAATCGATGTTCCCGAGAATTGGAACGGCGGGTTGTTGATGTACTGCCATGGGTATAGCCCCGTCCCCGGCGCGTACAAGGAAGCCAAGCCCAACCCCATCCTGAGCGCGCTCCTTGAGACCGGCTTCGCCCTCGCCCAGTCCGGTTACGCCGCCGGCGGCTGGGCCATCGAGGAAGCCATGCAGGACACCGAAGCCCTGCGCCGTTACTTCATCCGCAAGTACGGCCCGCCGAAAGAGACTTACGTCACCGGGCACTCCATGGGCGGATTCCTGACCGTGGCACTGGTGGAAACTCACCCGACCGCCTACGACGGCGGCCTCGCCCTTTGCGGCCCGCTGGCGCCCGCCACAACCATCATGTCCCGCCGCGTTTTCGATCTCCGGGTCGTCTTCGACTACTTCTTCCCCGGCGCGCTTCCTTCGCCCGTGAAAGTCCCCGCGGACTACATCATGTCCCCGGAACTCAACCAGAAGATCGAGCAACTGCTGGCGGCCGACGAGGCAAAAGCAGCCGAAATGCGTCGCTGGGCCGGCATCCGCACCAACAAGGAACTGGCGGCCTCGGCCGTCTTCTTCACCTACATCCTGAAGGACCTCCAGCAGCGAAGCGGCGGGAATCCCTTCGACAACCGCAACATCATTTACGAGGGGACTTCCGATGACAACGCTCTGAACGCCGGCGTCGCCCGCTACGAGGGCGATCCGCGCGCCATCGAGTACCTGCGACGCTACTACACCTTCTCCGGCCGCCTGCGCCGCCCGCTGCTGGCCATCCAGACAACGTACGACCAGTTGATTCCGGCGTGGGTCACCAACGCCTACACGAATCTCGCGGAACTGGTGGGCTCGGAGAGCATGTTCGTGCAGCAATACGTCAAGCGCGACGGGCACTGCGCGATCCTGCCCGCCGAAATCGTTCGCGGCTTTGCGCAACTGCGCGAATGGAAGGCGACCGGCAAGCGTCCGCTGGCGGGTGAGAACAGGTAGCGGGGCTACACGACTACCGCCACCGGCCGCACCGGCGAACCCGTCCCCCCTCGGATCTTGAGCGGCAGCGCCACGAACAGGAACTCGTATACGCGGGCCGCGGCAATCTCTTCGAGGTTCAGGGCCTCGATGATGTGAATCCCGCCTTCCACCAGCAGGTGCACGTGCACGGGCATCGCCGCCGACGGCACTCGCTCAAACGCGAGGGTGTCCGAGCCGGCGGCGAACACGCCCCGGGCGCTCAGCCACCGTGCGCCCTCCAGTTCCGGCCCCGGTCCTTGCACCTGGCTCACGTAGCGAGCCGGGGCATCCCAGAACTGCGCCCAGCCCGTCCGCAGCAGCACGACGTCGCCTCGCTCCACGCGTGCGCCTGCCCGCGCGACCGCCCGTTCCAGGTGGTCCGGCGTAACGGTGAACTCTGCCGGCAGCGTGTCCACTCCTTCCAGGCCAGCGATGTCCAGCAAAACGCCGCGCCGCAAAATCGGCGCCACCGTGTCGATCGACAGCGCTTCGATCCCCCGCGTGTAAGATTGTGCGCCCGCCGCCTGAATGCCGCCGTGCAGCTTGCCCCCTTGCGAGAAGTGGCACAAGGCGTCCATGTGCGTCCCGACGTGGCTGCCCAGCGCGATCGCCTCGGCGGCCGAACTCGCTCCGCCGGCAAAGGTGTAATCTCCGTGCTTCTTCGTCAGGCCGAACAGGAACGGCGGGTGGTTCGGGTGATGCGGCATGCCGGTGAAATACGGCTGCGCCAGGTCGAAGATCCGGGCGCCTTCCATGAGCTTCAGCAAGGAATCAAGCGAGCCTCCGCGCTCAGCCATGGGCGGTTTTCACCTCCGGCAGGAAGTAGAACACGATGCCGAGAACGAGGTACACCGCCAGAAGCTGCACCCCCTCGAGCCAGTTGGATTCGCCGTCGCCGGCGATCTGCGAGCTGATCGCGACCGCCAGCACGATCGCCAGCACCTCCGCCGGCGTAAACACGAGGTTCATCGGGCCGGGGCCGACAAAGCGGCTCGCCAGCACCAGCACCGGCGCGACAAACAACGCGATCTGGATGCTGCTGCCAATGGCGATGCCGAGGCTCAGGTCCATGCGGTCCTTGACCGCCACGAGCACGGCGGTCGAGTGCTCGGCCGCGTTGCCGATCACCGCCACCACGACGACGCCCACGAACACGCTCGTCATGCCCAGCGCTTCGGCCGCGTGCTCCACCGACCCCACCAGGATCTCGCTCACCCAGGCC
>CAYZJD010000209.1:0-7961 GCA_964478455.1 uncultured Solibacteraceae bacterium
GTTTTTGCCATAGGCTGCAAGCCGGCGGAAGCGGCAAGGTATACCCGTCGTATGGTCCGCACCGTTGCGCCTGTCCTGCGCGCGATCTCCTGCCAGGACAAGCCTTGCGCTCGAAGCTCGGGTACAAGATCGCGGCGGAAGATCCTCCGTGGCCTGCCAATGGTCCGTCCTGACTTGGTGCCATGCTCTCGGGCATACGCGATGCCGGCTCGGACCCGCTCGCGGATCACCTCGCGTTCCAATTCGGCCAAGGCCGCGAACATCGTCAGCGTGAACTTGCCCATTGGCGTCGTCGTGTCGAAGCCCTGCTCATGAGATACCAGGTCAACGTTCAGCCGGCGCAGTTCCTCAACCGTTTGCAGGAAGTGCAGCACGCTCCGACTGAGCCGGTCGAACCGCCAAACGAGCACTACATCGAACTTGCCCTTGCGGGCATCGGAAAGCAGTTCGGCCAGGGCCGGCCAGGATTCCTTCGCGCCCGACATGCGGTCGCTGTACACGCGGGTGATCGTCCAGTCGCGCTGCGCAGCCAAACGGCGCAAGGGTTCCTCTTGAACCGCCGGGTTCTGGTCATAGATGGGCAATGCGCCGTAACCCGTCTTGCCCGCCGTGCTCACACGCGTGTAGACCGCCGCGCGCCTCATGGCCGGGCCTCCGTACCGTTGGAAGCGCGCCGGCGCTGTCGTGCCGTGGGCCGTGTACCAAAGACGTACCAAGACCCTGCGTTTTGTGCCCTTGTAGCGCTTTTAGCCGCTTGCAGAATCAACAACTTCCGCAGCGTCAGTCCCGCGGGTAAGTACGACCCTCCCCATCCGCACCACCCTCCATGGCGCTCGCAGACAAGCTCGCCGTGGTTTGATCCCTGCTTCGGCTGGTTTTTCCCTTGCGCGGACCGTAGAATCGTCAGAGGACTCGCTCCTTCATCCTTGCGGCAGAGGTGTCGTATGAAGCTGAACGTAAAGGCGCTTGCTCTGACGGCCGGCGTTCTCTGCGGCCTGGCGGTTTTCTTGATCACGCTGGTTGCCGTTTGGCGCGGCGGCGGTCAACACGTTAGTCTTCTTTCCGCGATCTATTTCGGCTACCAGGTCAGCTACGTGGGCAGTATCATCGGTCTGGCTTACGGCCTCGTCAGTGGTCTGGTGGCCGGAGCATTGTTCGCGTGTCTGTACAACCGGCTCGCCAAGGAAACGTAAAGGCGGCTCCGGCTACGGTCTATACGCCCACGGCGCCAGAAGGTCCCTCGGACGATTTCACGCCGAGGGCTTCCTGGTCGTCTCCACGTCCGCGTCCAGTCCGGGGATATGGTCCTCGTCAGCCGGTTCGCTCAACTCCTCGAGTCTCGAAGCGAATCGCAGAATCACAAAGACCCCGGCGAGGACTCCCGCGACGGTGAGCGCGACAAGTCCGACGCGGCCCGGCACCTGCCGCAGCTCCGGCACGGCATACAAGGCCACAAGACCGCTGGCGACGATCAGCCCAAATCCCAGCGCGATGCACGCAATGCAAACCGCCCGGCGAGAGAATCGCATAGCTCCCTCCGCGGTCCATCATACTGCCCCGCGGCGCGCGGGGGAATCCTCGGCACCCATGCGGGGCAGCCACGCTCGTCCGCCCATCACAGACTAAAGTCTGCGCCACCTGTGCTCACGAGGGCAGACGCTGCCGTCTGCCAGGGCTGCTAAGCCAGGATCTCGCGCAGCCGCCTGGCTACCGTGCGGTGTTCGCTGCCGCGCATCATCCAGACGGAGACCATCAGTTGGCCGGGGCCGGTGCCCAGAACGTAAATGGGCGGGTCCCCTTCGCGGAGTTGCTGGACCACCTGCTCCGTGGTTAGCTTCTTCTCCGGCTCGTCCCAGCGGACCGCGAGGTGCGGCACGTGGTTGGCGATCTTGGGAACGGTAACCTCCGCCTGGATGCCCTTTACCGGAGACAGTACGCGAATCATCTCCAGAACGCGCCCTTCGAGCAGGCGAGCCTCCGCGTCGTGATCGGTCTTCATGTAACGCTCGACCGCCGTCAGCAGACCAATGATCTCCTCCTTGCCCACCTTCATTCCCCGGCCGATTCCGCCGGCGGGGCTGATGGCCGGCTGCGCGGCTTCGATCAGGTCCTTGCGGCCCAGCAGGAGCCCGGAGCACTGCGGCCCCAGCAAGCCCTTGCCGCCGGAGAACGCCACCAGGTCGAAGCCTTCTTTTACGTACTCGGAGAGACGGCTGGCCGGCGGCACGTCCGCCGCTGCGTCATTGAAGAGCGGGACGTTGTGCTTCTTGCCGATCTCGATCCATTCCGCGCGGCGGATAGCGCCCGTCTCGTCGTTCTTGTTCAGGAAGAACATCATCGCCGTGCGCGGACCGATGGCGCGCTCCACGTCCTCTCGCGTCTTCACCCAGAGGATCTTCGTCCCCACCAGGCGCATCTGCGCCTCGTATCCGCATTGGTGGCTCTCCTGCTGGATAACTTCATTGGGCATGCCCTCGGTGTCGGGAAGCGCGGCGTACCGCTTGGGATCGCCACGGGTCACGCAGGCGGCCGTCGCCACCGTGATCGCCGACGCTGCCCCGGCGGTCACCATCGCCGCGGGCACGCCGACAAGCTGCGCGATGCGCTCGCCCGCTTTTTTCTGCAACTCCGGCAAGTATACGAAGTGCCGGCCGGCCTCCTCCATCGCGCGCACCACTTCGGGCGGCATGATAGACCCGCCTAGGACGGTCACCGTGCCCATCCCGTTGATCAGTGGCCGCACGCCGATCCGCGTGTAGACGCTGGCCCCCGCCAGGCCGGGTTCGCGCTTGGAAGCTCTGGCGGCCCTTGCCGCGCCGACTATCGCCAGGGCCGCTGAGGAATGGAAAAACTTCCTGCGAGTCGATTCGCTTCGCACCGTGAGCTCCTTTCCACTTGCCTTCGGTCATTATTCACCCGGCCGGCACAGCCGCGCAAAGATCGCCGGCGTCATATTGGCGGCGTTCCGGCGATATGATTCTCCTGATATGAACCGAACCGGGACAATCCTCCTGATGACGACTCTGGCTGTGGCCGCCGAGCCGCGCTACGACCTTCTATTGAAAGGGGGGCGGGTGATCGACCCGAAAAACGGGATCAACAAGGTCCTGGACGTCGCCGTCTCAGGCGGGAAGATTGCCCTCGTGGCGCCGGACATCCCGGCCGCCGAGGCCAAGAGCGTCGCCGGCGTGGCCGGCCTCTACGTGATGCCCGGGTTGATCGACATCCACGCGCATGTCTACACAGGAACAGGCCTGCGGGCGCTCACCGGAGACAGCAGCGTTTACCCGGACGGATTCAGTTTCCGCTCCGGGGTGACTACCCAGGTGGACGCTGGCACCTCGGGCTGGCGCAACTTCCCCGACTTCCGCCAGCGGGTGATCGACCGCGCCCAGACCCGCGTGCTCGCGTTGCTCAACATCTGCGGTGTCGGCATGGCGCCCAGCGGCGAGAACGATCCGAACGACATGGATGTCGCGGAAGCCGTAAAGATGGCCAGGGCGCACGCGGACATCGTCGTGGGTTTCAAGATCGCGCACTACGGCCTGCCGGATTGGCGCGACGTGGACCGCGCCGTCGAGGCGGGCAAACAGCTCGATCTGCCCGTCATGGTGGACTTCGGACATCTGCGCGGGCCGAGGAACCTCCGCGAGCTGCTGCTCGACAAGCTGCGCCCGGGCGACATTTATACCCACTGCTACTCCGGCTGGCGCGACGAACTGGTGGAAAAGGCTAAGGTCAACCCGGCCATGATCGCGGCACGAAAGCGGGGCGTGATTTTCGATGTCGGCCACGGCGGCGGCAGCTTCTTCTGGTTTGTGGCCGTGCCCGCTTTCGAGCAGAAGTTCTTCCCGGATTCGATTTCCACCGACCTGCACACCGGCAGCATGAACGCCGGCATGAAGGACATGGTCAACGTCATGTCGAAGGTGCTGAACCTGGGCGTGCCGCTGGAGGAGGTGATTCAGATGTCCACCTGGAACCCGGCGCGCGAGATCAAGCGGCCCGGTTTGGGCAACCTGGACGTGGGCGCCGAGGCCGACATCACCGTGCTCGGCCTCGAGCACGGCAAGTTCGGCTTCCTCGATTCGGCCGGAGCCCGCCGTATGGGAGACCGCAGGCTCGTCGCCGAGCTGACCGTCCGCAAAGGCGTGGTTGTCTGGGACCTCAACGGCCGCGCGAGCGTGGACTGGAAGGTATTCCCGTACCGCAAGCCCCACGTGCTCCAGTAAGGCAGGTCCCCGGCCTGCCCCTGGAGTTTCTACATTTCTGGCTCTGAGGTGGGTGGGTGTGTGGAGCGCGCAGTCTTACGCGCCACGCCGGCAGTCCTGCCGGTGGATGGCGCACCGGACGCCGCGCGGGACCTTCTGCCGGCGCGACCGCCGGCATTGCGGGCCTAGCGGCCCACTCCACCAAGGAGGTTCTGCACCCCGAAATGTAATAGCTCCGGGGCAGGTCCCCGACTTACTCTTGACCTCCACCCCCTCCGGATGATGCAAAATATCCCGGATGGCGCAAGTTCCGCTTCGGCGGACGCTGTGGGTGCAGTCCCGGGCCGCGCTCTCCGCCTGGTGGCCGGTCGACTGGCTGTTCACCGGCTACTTGCTCGCCGTCGCCGCGCTGGTCCTTCTTTTCCGGAACCGCATCCCGCATGCCGCATGGCTGCTGGGCCTCCATGCCGCTGGAATCGCCCTGATCGCCCTCTGCGCCAGGCCTGGCGCGGGAACGCTGGCTTCGCTGGTGTTTCGGCATTGTTACCCGCTCCCTTACATATTCGCCTGCTACCGAGAGATGAGCATTCTGATTCCCGCCGTGCGCCCCCTCGATTTCGACCGGGAAATGGCCCGGCTGGACTTCGCTCTGTGGGGCGCTCATCCGACCGTCTGGCTGGAGCGCTTTCACCATCCCTGGCTCTCGGAGTTCTTTGAGATCGTATACGCCTTGTTCGTCCCCTCGGTGCTGTTCGTCGCTTTCCTGCTTTGGCGGAGGCGCCGGTATGCGGACTTCCGCTACTACGCGTTTCTCGTCTCGCTCGGGTTCCTGGCCTCCTTCGTGGGCTACCTGCTGGTTCCGGTGCGTGGTCCCCGCTTCCTGCTGGCGCATTTGCAGCAGGTCGAGCTGCGCGGGCTGTGGTCTTTTTCAGCCCTGCGGGATGCGCTCGATTTCCTGGAATCAAAACAATACGACTGCTTCCCCAGCGGCCACGCCGAACTGGCGGTCCTGGCCTGGTGGAGCGCGCGGCGGATTGCGCCGGGCGTGTTCGCAGTGTATGCAGCCTACACCCTCTGCCTGCTTCTTTCGACCGTATATCTGCGCTACCACTACACGGTCGACTTGGCGGCCGGAGCGCTGCTGGCCGTCGCGCTGCTCCCGGTGGCGCGCCGCTTTTACGGATACCTGGGTCCGAAACCAGAGGAGGAATTCACCCTTTGACCGAGGTCCATCCAGTCGATTCGCGGCGCGCGTGGAAGGAGTTCCTCGAGTTGCCCTACCGGCTCTACCGCGACTCCCCGTACTGGGTGCCTCCATTGCGGATCCAGCAGAAGCGGATTCATGACGACCGGCATCCGTTTTACGCACAGGCGGAAGTCCGGCGGTTCCTCGCGCTACAATCCAGCCGCACGGTGGGCCGCGTTGCTGCGATCATCGATCACAACTCGAACCGCTTCCGAAACGAGCAGGCAGGCTTCTTTGGGTTTCTGGAGACCGTCGATCAGGAAGAGGTCGCCGGCGCGCTCCTCGATGCGGCCGCCCGCTGGCTCCGCGAGCGCGGCATGCGCGTGATGCGCGGTCCCATGAACCCCTCCACGAACTACGAGTGCGGGCTGCTGGTTGAGGGCTTCGACTCCGGCCCCTGCCTGATGATGCCGTACAACCCGCCGTATTATCCGCCGCTCGTCGAGCAAGCGGGGTTGCGCAAGCTGAAGGACCTCTACGCCTACTTCACCACCGCGACCGAGATCGATGTCGGCAAGGTCGAGCGGGTGGCGAACCGCGCGCTTGCCGGCAACAACGTCCGGATCCGTTCGGCCCGCCTGGACGACTTCGATGCGGAGATTGAGCGCTTTTTTCAGCTTTACAACTCCGCCTGGAGCCGCAACTGGGGCTTCACCCCGATCACGCGCGAGCAGGTCAACTTCCTGGCACGTGAATTGAAGCCGCTCCTGGACCCCGACCTGGCGCTGCTGGCGGAGATCGGCGACCGGGTGGTCGGCTGCGCGCTGGCCGTGGCGGACATCAACCAGGCGCTCCGGCATGCCCGCGGGCGTCTGTTCCCGCTCGGCGCGCTAAAGATCCTGTACTACAAGCGGCGGATCCGAAGGATGCGGGTGCTGATCCTGGGCGTGATCGAGGAGTACTCGGCGTCCGGGGTGGCGGCTGCGCTTTATGCTGCCCTGTTTCGCAACGGCCTGAAGGCAGGCTATCGCGAAGGCGAGTTTTCCTGGGTGCTTGAAGACAACGTGCTGATGAACCGCTCGCTGGAAGCCATGGGAGCGCGGCGGTACAAGACGTACCGGATCTACGAAGGGGAACTGATGTAGCCGGATGGGCACGTGCAATTCGCGGCACGCGGGCACTGGACTGTGCCTGCGCTCGGTGGCTTCTCGGGGCCTGCGCCGGTGTGTTCGCTTGTCGCTGCTCCCTTCGCGGGCAGACATCGAGCCCCGAGCCATTGGCCGCTTACCAGGCGGCTCGCAGACTGAAGACAGGAGACCGTTCACACAGCGTCTGGATCTATATGAATCTACAAATGCTAAAGCCCTTGACTTGAGTGTCGGGCAGACGCATAATCGTGGCAATCCGCTGGCAAACCTCGCGCTGCCGGCAGGTCTATTGCTTGCAAGGACGGCCGGGGAAATGGCAGCGCCGCCTCCCCAGGGCGTGACAATCCTTGTCGGACGGAACTTCTATGTCAGATCAGGGACAGGCATCCGTGGAAATGAAAGAGCGTGTGCGCGAAGAACGCCGCCGCTCGCAACGCTTTCCAATCCAGAGGAGTGTCCGCTACGAAACGCGAAGCGCAAGGACCGCGAGTGGAACGACCGTTGACATCAGCAGCAGTGGGGTCCTGTTCACTACCGACTACCTGCCGAGTCTGGGCGAAACCGTCGAACTCGCGCTCGACTGGCCGGCCCGGCTTGGCCACAAGACGCCTCTGAAACTCGTCATCACGGGTCGGGTCGTGCGCGTTGATGAGAAAAGAGCAGCCATCGCCATAAAGCGGCACGAACTCCGAACTCTTGGCTCACACGGGCTCCTTGCGCGGACCGCTTCCTGAGTCGAGACTCCTGGATTTCGCCGCGGCCGGTCTGGCAAATGGAGGAGGGAATGACAAGTCAGGGATCAGCCTCGAGATCGAGATTCCTTCTGGCCGGGCTGACGAGCATTAAGGCGAGCATCAGGAAGCTGGAGGACAGGAGGCTCGAACTGGAAGACCTGATTCTGCAGCACCTGTTTGGACCCCCGGAAGGCGGCGTTCAGGAGCGGGCCGAAGTCGGCGACATCGGATTACTCGAACTTCTGCCGTCACGATACTCACCTGTGAATTGCGCCCACTACCTCGCCTGGACCATGCGCCCGGACGAGGCGCCGCACCACGAAGGCACGGAGGGATACCTGCGGCACGCGAATGCCATGGGCCACCTCGTCGCAGCCAGGACCGAGACCGCCGTCTTCCACCCGATGGCCGATGTGACGGCGGTGATCCATCCGGATGTGGGCAAAGACGAGGCAGTAGCTTTGGTGCTTAAGCTCGGAGCGGTGATAGACCGAGCAGGCATTCACCACGGCCCGGCAGCGCTCTACACCGGACGGGATTTCGGAGGCTTCCCAATCCTGCAGGACGTGGAAGGACGGGCGGTCGCGGCGCCCGCGGAGGAGCCGCCGTCTGTCCCTGGGCGAAAGGAGCAGTTCGCCGCCTCGCTTTCCCGCAACCTCAGGGACATGTTGATGGAGTGTTT
>CAYZJD010000210.1:0-7946 GCA_964478455.1 uncultured Solibacteraceae bacterium
GTAGAAGTTCGGCAGGTGGAACTTCTCGTTCGGCGCGTGGAGGTTGTCGTCGGGCAGGCCGAAGCCCATGAGCACGCTGGGGATGCCGAGGTGCTGGTCGAACAGGCCCACGATCGGGATCGATCCGCCGGAGCGGATGTAGACCGTCTCCTGGCCGAAGACTTCCTTGAGCGCCTCGGCCGCCGCACGGATGAAGACGTTGTCCGGGTTGACCAGCGACGGGGCCGCGCCGTGGATGCTGCGCACTTGCGCGGTGACGCCGCGCGGGCACGCCTTGGCGACCGCGGCGGTGAATTGCTCGAGCGCCTCATCCGGCCATTGATCGGCGGCGAGCCTCAGGCTGATCTTGGCCACGGCGCGGGCGGGAATAACGGTCTTCGCCCCCTCGCCGGTGAAGCCGCCGCGGATGCCGTGGACTTCGAGCGTCGGCCGGGCCCACAACCGCTCGAACAGAGGCACTTCCGGCTCACCCGTCAGTTCCTTGACGCCGACCTCCTTCCGCTTGTACTCCTCCTCGTCGAACGGCAGCCGCGCCCAGGCCTCGCGCTCCTTTGCGCCCGGCGGGATGACGCGATCGTAAAAGCCCGGGATCTGGATGTGCCCGTCGCGGTCTTTAAGCGCCGTGAGGATTTCGGCGATGGCCTGAATCGGGTTCGGGGCCGCGCCGCCGTAAACGCCGGAGTGAAGGTCGTGGTCCGCGCCCTGCACTTCGAGTTCGAGATAGACGATGCCGCGCAGCCCCACGCAGAGCGTGGGCAGGCCCGGCGCGAACATTTCGGTGTCGCAGATGACGGCGGCGTCCGCTTTGAGCCGCGGCGGATTCTGTTTCACGTAGTTCTCGATATGTTCCCCGCCGACCTCCTCTTCGCCTTCGACGAGGAACTTCACGTTCATGGGGAGTCTCCCCGAAGTGCGCAGAAAGCCTTCGACGGCCTTCATCAGGATGTAAGTCTGTCCCTTGTCGTCCGAAGCTCCGCGGGCGAAGAGGTCGTCGCCGCGGATGGTGGGCTCGAACGGCGGCGACTTCCATTCCTCCAGCGGGTCCGGCGGCTGCACGTCGTAGTGGCCGTACAGGAGCAGCGTCGGCTTGCCGGGCGCGTCGAGCCACTCGGCGTAAACCAGCGGGTGGCGGCCCTCGCTCTCGATCAATTCGGCGTTCCGCAGGCCGGCGGCGGCCAGCTCGTCACGCACAAACGTGGCTGCGCGGAGGATGTCGGGCTTGTGCTCGGGGAGCGTGCTGACGCTGGGAATGCGGACGAACGTCTTCAGGCCTTCGAGGAATGCTTCACGGTTCTGGTGGTAGTAGTCCATAGGTAGATTCTGACGCACTTCCCGGAGGCCGGCCGCGAGGCTTTCGGGAGCGGGGAACATGCGGGCTGTCCCCGGTTTTAAGCCCAGCGGCGGTCGATGTAATCGTCCAGGATCTCGATGAACTCGGCTACGATGCGATCGCCGCGCAACGTCGTTCTGAGCTGGCCGTCCACGTAAACCGGGGCTTTCGGCTCTTCGAATGTGCCCGGCAGCGAGATGCCGATGTGGGCGTGCTTGGACTCTCCGGGACCGTTCACGACGCAGCCCATCACGGCCACCTTCAGCTCCTCGACGCCGGGATACTTCTCCTTCCAGGCCGGCATTTGCGTTCGCAGGTAGGTCTGGATCTGGTCCGCCATCTCCTGGAAGAAGGTGCTGGTGGTTCGCCCGCAGCCGGGACAGGCGGCCACCTGGGGCGTGAAGCTCCGCAATCCGAGCGCCTGGAGGATCTGCTGGCAGACCACGACTTCCTCGCTGCGGTCGCCGTTGGGCAAAGGGGTGAGCGACGCGCGGATGGTATCGCCGATGCCTTCCTGGAGCAGAACGGCCATCGCCGCGGTGGAGGCGACGATGCCCTTGGAGCCGAGTCCCGCTTCCGTCAACCCGAGGTGGAGCGGGTAGTCGCATTCGGCCGCGAGCATGCGGTAGACGTCGATCAGGTCCTGTACGCCGCTCACCTTCGCGCTGAGGATGATGCGGTCGTGGCGAAGTCCGTATTGCTCCGCCGCCCGCGCCGATTCGATCGCGCTTGCCACCATCGCCCGCTTGGTGACGCAGGCCGCATCGACCGGCTCGGGCTGTCGCGCGTTTTCGTCCATCATCCGCGTCAGAAGCTGCTGGTCGAGCGAGCCCCAGTTCACGCCGATCCGCACCGGCTTATTGTTCTCGATCGCCACCTCGATCATCGTGCGGAAGTTGTCGTCGTGCTTCTTGCCGATGTTCACATTGCCGGGATTGATGCGGTACTTGGCCAGCGCCGTGGCGCACTCCGGGTACTTCTTCAGCAGGATGTGACCGTTGTAATGGAAGTCGCCGACGATCGGAACGCGGACTCCGAACTTGTTGAGCGTCTCGACGATGGAGGGCACGGCGGCCGCTGCGGCCTCGGTATTCACCGTCACCCGCACCAGTTCCGAGCCGGCCCGAGCCAGCGCCATCACCTGGTTGACGGTGGAAGGCACGTCGGCGGTATCGGTGTTCGTCATCGACTGAACGACAATCGGGTGACCGCCGCCGATCTTTACGCCCGCCACATCGCACACGACCGCCGCCCGCCGTGGTGCTGCTGCCATAACCCCTCCAGAATGTTCATTCTATCAAGCGGCGCCGCGAGGCCCTGCGCGGGTACGCGAATCAGCCTGCGCCTCCGACTGGAGATTGCGCCGGCTCGAAGGATCCTTGACGAATCCTCGAACTGGGAGCAGAATCTGCATCATGAACCAATCCGTCTCTTCCACCCGCCGGCAACTTCTGCTGAACGTTCTGCCGGCCGGCGCACTCGGCTGTTTAGGCTGCACCAAGGCGGGCGCGGTATGCCTCGCACAAAGCGCCCAGACACAACCCCCAAAGCACAAGTTCACGGACAAGTCCGACATGACGTATGAGCAGATATTCGGGTTTGCCTTCCAGGATGGAACCAGGTTCATCCCGATCATGAAGATCCTGGCCGAAGAGATCGGCAAGACGAAGTTCCTCGAGATGGTGAAGCGGGCTTCCTCGAAGAGCGCCGCCGAGGGCGCGCTTCGGGAATATCGCAACGCGCCCAGGCGAGACCTGGCCGCCTGGATTGCTCCATTTAAGAGCAAGGACCCCTTCTGGGAGCACGTTCTGACCTATCGGATTGTGGAAGAAACCGAAAGGGCCGTCGAGTTGAAGATCACCGAGTGCCTTTGGGCGAAGACCTGCCGGCAGATGGACGCCGCCGATATCGGCTACGCTGCCATCTGCCATGGCGACTTCGCGTCGGCACCCGTTTTCAATCCGAAGATGAGGATGGTTCGCACGAAGACCCTGATGCAGGGCGACGACTTCTGCAACCATCGCTGGACGCTGGAAGGGTAGCTGAGGATTCCGCAGGTCCTTATCCGCACTAACGTCGCTGATGGGCGCGAATCTCGAACATAGCGCCGCGCGGGCGATACCCGGAGCAGCGGGCAGGATCTTCCGCTCGCCGGCGCGTGCGTTCGTTTTCATCTTCCTCCTCGCTTTCGCGGTCCGGGTCACCCTGCTTGTTTCCTGGGCCAATACCCACGAAAACTTCTATCGTCTGGGCGGCGAAATGGGCAGAGTGGCTCTGTCACTGCTCCGTACCGGGCAATTCGCCGACCCGTACATGATTCCAACCGGGCCTACCGCACACCCGACCCCTCTTTGGCCGGCTCTTCTTGCACTTATCTACCATGCCTTCGGAATAACCGCGACCGCCGGGTATGTGCGCGCGCTCGTAGCGATAAGCAGTTACTCCGCACTGTTCGCCCTCCTGCCGTGGTTCGCACGCAGGCTGGGTCTGGGCGCGCGGACGGGCATCCTCGCCGGAGTCGCCGGCGCGCTCATCCCGCAGCCAATGTATGAAATCGTCGGCTTTGGCTTCTCGGCCCCCGCGGCTATCGCGCTCGGTTTGGTGGCCGTCGCCTTTCTGCACCGTTGTACTACGGACCGCCCGTCCGCCGCCGGTTCGTTGCTGCTCGGCATCGGATGCGGCGCGGCGTTTCATCTTGCGCCTCCGTTGCTCTTGGTGGTGTTGGGGAGCCTGATTTTCGAGCTCTGGCGGAAACACGACCGGCGCACCTGGGTCCTCTCCGCGTGCATCGCCGCCGGCGCCACCCTGGCCTGCATTCCCTGGACGTGGCGCAACTACACCGCTCTCCACGGATTCTTCTTCATCCGCAGCAATTTCGGACTCGAACTCCGCATCGCCAATCAAGCCGGCGCCGATGCCGACATCGAGGTGACCCTTGCCCGCAAGGGGACGTTACGCCATCCCAGCGAGAACCTGGAGGAGGCACGCCTGGTGCGGAACTTGGGAGAAGCGGAGTACATGCGGCGGGCCAGGGATGAGGCGCTTGAGTGGATCAGGACTCATCGGGCCGAGTTCGCACGCCTCACGCTGATGCGGCTTGTTCACTTCTGGTGCGGCCCGTTGCGCCGGCCATGGCTCGCCGCGCTCACCACGATGGTGACGGTGCTTGCGCTCCTCGGGTTGCGCCGCATTCTGCCCGTCCTGGCCGCTCCGGGCCGGGCGGCGCTGCTCATCCCGCTCGCGACGTTTCCTCATGTCTATTACATCGTCAGCTACGTAGAGCACTACCCTGCGCCCTTGACGTGGATGCTTCTCCTGCTGGCCGGCTATGAAGTTCAGAGCTGGATCAGCCGCGGGAATCACAAGCGCCTGGATCCAGCAAGCTCAGCGCGATGACGATTTCTCCTTGTGGCGGCGCGACCGCCGGCATTGCGGGCCTGGCGGCCCAATCCACCGAGCAGGCTCTGCACCCTCGATGTAGAGTTCGGCCTCAGTGCCGCCCGCTGCGGTAGACTATCGGGGATCGCCGGAGGACGTCGTGAACGCGCACCGTTTCGTGATCGCGGCTCTGTTTGCCGCACTTGTCTCGCTGGCCTTGTACGTGTCGCCGGGCGAGGCGCAGCCGGAAATGCTGAAGGAGATCGTTCCCGGCGTGTGGTTCCGCGAGGGTGACATCGAGCGCTTGGGCCACTGCAACAACGTGATCATCGAGATGAAGGATTACCTCATCGTGGTGGACGCCAACTTTCCGAGCGGGGCGCGGGCGGTTCTCGCCGACACGAAGAAGGTCTCCTCCAAGCCGGTCAAGTATGTCTTTGACACCCACCATCATGGCGATCATGCGTACGGGAACCCCGTCTGGACGAAGATGGGCGCCATCACGCTGGCGCATATCGGCGTGGCCGAGGAGATGAAGCGCCTGGAGCCGAAGCGGTGGCTCGAAGCCGCCAAGGGCCGCAAGGACGTAGCGGAACTGGGCCTGCCGACCGCAGAACCTCCCAAGCGGACTTTCTCGAAGTCTCCTTTCACTCTGGATGACGGCGCGCGCCGGGTGGACTTTCTCTTTTTCGGCTGGGCGCACACGCGCGGCGACGGCTTCGCCTGGCTCCCGAAAGAGAAGGTGCTGTGCACGGGCGATGCGGTGGTGAACGGCCCGTACAACTACACCGGCGACGCCAACATCGGCAACTGGCCGAGCGTGTTGCGGAACCTGGACAAGCTCGACGTCAGGCACGTGCTTCCCGGGCACGGCGGCGCCGGCGGCAAGGATCTCATCGCCAGCCAAAGCCGGTTCTTCGTCGAACTGCGGCGGGCGGTCGAGCAGGCGGTCAAGGACGGCCAGAAGCTCGAGCAGGTGGTGACCATGAAGAACAACGAGCCGGCGGCCACCAGTGTCCGCTTGCCGGACGCGGTGAAGAACTGGGTCGGCGACTCGCTGCCGACGCAGGTCCGCGACGCCTACCTAGAAGTCACGCGGAAGAAGCCGCGCGGTGACATTGATCTGGGGCAGTAATCGAGGACGCAGTCTCCGTCGCCCGCCGCTCGCTGAGGTTAGAACACCCACGAAGCCTCGGCGATAATGAAGAGGAAAGGGAGAATGCAGCCAGGGTTCCGGCAGCGGTTCGCAGTTGCGCATTCGGCGTGCGCGGCGGCGCTCTTGCTCGCCGGCGCGATTGCCACGCGCGCGCAGGCGCCGCAGCGGCCGCGTTTCATTGACATCGCTGCGAAGTCCAGCATCGCCTACGTCTCCAACAACAGCTTTAACGGCCGCAAGTACTTCCCGCAGCCGATGTGCGGGGGAATCGCCGTCTTCGATTACGACCACGACGGGAAGATGGACATCTACTTCACCAACGGCGCGAAGCTGCCGGAGCTGAGGAAGACCGATCCTTCGTTCCACAGTTGCCTGCTGCGCAACCGGGGCGACGGGACGTTCGAGGACGTCACCAGGAAGTCCAGGCTCGAAGGCACGGAGATGGATTTCAGCTACGGAGTGGCCGCGGGCGACTACGACAACGACGGCCACACCGATCTGTTCATCTGCAACACCGGCAAGGACACGCTCTATCACAACAACGGCAACGGCACCTTCACTGATGTGACCGCGCGCTCCGGCATCAGCAAGCCGAAGGACACGCTGAGCGTGGTGGCGGCGTGGTTCGATTACGACAGGGATGGGCTGCTGGACCTGGTGGTCTCCATGTACACCTTCTGGACGCCGCAGATCGACAAGGTCTGCAAGTTCCTCGGCGACCGCGAAGCTTACTGCAACCCCGGAGTCTACCCGAGCGTTCCTCACCGCCTTTACCGCAACCTGGGCGGGGGACAGTTTGAGGACGTCACCGAGAAATCCGGCTTCGCCCAGGCGCCGGGCAAAGGCATGGGCGTCAGCATCGCCGATTTCAATAACGACCGCTGGCAGGACGTCTTCATCGCCAACGACACCGAGCCGAACCTGCTGTTCATGAATCAGGGCAACGGCGCCTTCGAGGAGCAGGGGCTCATGTGGGGCGTGGCCTATAACGACCAGGCGGCGCGTGTTTCCGCGATGGGCAGCGACGCCAAAGACTATGACAACGACGGCTTTGTCGACATCTTTTACAACAACCTGATGTTCCAGATCTGGGCGTTGTTTCACAACGAAGGCGGCAAACGGTTTCGCTACCTGTCGCCGCGGACGATGATCCTGCGGGAAAGCCGGCGCCGCTCGGGCTGGTCCAACGGTTTCATCGATTACAATAACGACGGCTGGAAGGACATCTACTCGGCCAACGGCGACGTGGACGACCTATCCGAGAATGCCCGTCAGAGCGACACCATGTTCGAGAACCTGGAGGGCAAGGACTTCAAGGACGTGTCATCCGAACTCGGCAAGGACTTCGTAGCGCCGGGATTTCACCGCGGCTCGGCTTTCGCGGATTTGAACAACGACGGCTTCATGGACATCATTGTCACCGGCCTCAACGAGCGCCCCCGCATCCTTCTGAACTCCGCCGGCAACGGCCACCACTGGGTGTTGTTTGACCTCACCGGCACGAAGAGTCCTCGTGACGCGATCGGGGCGGGGATCAAGCTCACCACCGGCTCGGGCCGCGTGCTCTATAACCACGTCGCCGTCAGCGTCGGCTTCATGGGCTCGAGCGACCGCCGGGTTCACTTCGGGCTGGGCGCGGACACCGAGATCAAGGAGGTGGAAATCCTCTGGCCGAGCGGCCGCACCCAGGTGCTCTCGGGGGTGAAAGCGGACCGGATCGTCCGCATCACCGAGCCCGCCGATTGAGCCCGTGGGATAGGACTCCCCCGTCTTGTCCGGGATACGTCTGCCGTCGTGTGCGGGGTCGCTTTGCTGACCGAGATTTTCCCCGCCTCCCGCCCACTAGATTTTCGGAATCCCGAAACAGGAGGCGCCATGACGACGCGGCTGAATCCTCCCGCCAGCATCGTTTTCTTCGGACTGGATGAGTCTCTCGCCGCTGAGTTGCGCGACAGTCTCCGAGATCCCCGGCGTTCCGTTCACAGCAAACCGCTGTCCAGCGTATCGGAATGCCGCCGGGCGATCCACCGGCTCGGCGCCGACCTGGTGTTCTGTCCGGCCGAAGAAGGGCGGTACCGGGTG
>CAYZJD010000211.1:0-7944 GCA_964478455.1 uncultured Solibacteraceae bacterium
CCCCTCCGCCGCCCCCGGCGCCTGCGGCCCCAAGATCGGCGCAGGCGCCGGGGGCGGCGGAGGGGGCGGCGGCGTGACCGGCGCGGCCGGTTTCTGAACCTCCGGCATCGGGAAAGGCTGCCGCGGGCCGGTAAGGATCTGGCCCGGCCTGGGCGTTGTCGGCAGCGGTTTGGCCGGAATGGCCGCGGCGGGGCGAGCGGCCGCAGGCGGCGGAGCGGTAGGAACGTAAGGAGGCGCGGCAACGGCCTCTCTCACCGCTCCCGGCACAGCCAGGGGCGGTCTCAGGCGCATTGTTGCCGGCCGCAGGCCGATCTTCTCTTCCTTCTGTGCCGCCAGAGCCGAGGCCTGCTCCGGCACGAGCTCGGCGGGGGCGGAAGGCTCGACCAGCTCCGCCGCAGCCGCCGGCTCAAGGACCAGCTCGCCGGCAATGGCCGGCGCCTCTTCGACCGGAGCCTCCTCAGGCGCCGGCGCAGGTTCCTCGGGGAGCAACCCAAAATGACGGCGGATCCTGATTGCGACCTCGTCGTCCAGCGAACTGGAGTGGGTCTTCTTCTCTGTGATTCCGAATTGCGGCAGAAGCTCGAGGAGCTTGTTCGGCTTGACCTCGAGTTCCCGCGCTAACTCGTTGATTCGGATCTTACCCATAAAAAAATAAGGCTGCTTCCCGGGATCTCTCCCTGGACGGTCGCTCACGCACAACCCACCCGCTGGCGCGGGACGGCACACTGTCCGCGTCCCCGTCTTACTCGTCCTCTATCCTATCAGATTCGCCCGAAGCCGACTCGCCCTGCGTCTCACGGGCTCCACCGGGTTCCGGCGCCGCGGGTTCAGGGATCTCTTGAACATCCGGCGCGGCCTCAACCGCTTCGGTCCCAGCGGCGGATTCCGCCGCGGCCTCGCCGGGCAGCGACTCCACGGGCGCCTCCAGCGCCTGCTCCTCGGCGGGCGTTCCGACAGGCGCCTCGACGGCCGGTTCTCCCGCGGCTTCCTCCGATGGCGCCGGCGCGGCCGGCGGCGCCGCCAGCGCTTCCTCGAACTGCGCGTAGTAACTGTTGACCGCGAACTGGATCTTCTCCACCATTTTGGGGTCGATGCCAGGGATCTGCTCGAGTTCCTCCGGCGTCATCGAGCCCAGCCTCTCCACGGTCGCCACTCCGGTTTCGAGCAGCTTCTCCACCAGTTTCTCCTCCAGCCCGTGGTCCACCAGGACCGATACCGGCGCACCCGGAACCACCAGAGCGGCCATGGCCGACTCGACTTCTTGCCGCTTCTCTTCCTCGCTCTTGATGTCGATCTTCCAGCCCATCAGCTTGGCGCACAGCCGGACGTTCTGCCCCTTCTTGCCGATGGCGAGCGAGAGCTGCGAATCGTCGACGATTACTTCCAGGTGCTTCTCGGCCGCGTCGAGCACCGTCACCCGCGAGATCTTCGCCGGACTCAGGGCGTTGGTGGCGAACACCACCGGATCGTCGGAGTACTCGATAATGTCGATCTTCTCCCCGCGCAGTTCCCGGATGATCGACTGCACCCGCATCCCCTTCATGCCCACGCAAGCGCCGACGCAGTCCACGTCGCGGTCCCGGCTCCAGACGGCGATCTTGGTCCGCTCGCCGGCCTCGCGCGCGCAGGCCTTGATGACCACGGTGTTGTCGTAAATCTCGGGCACTTCCTGCTCGAACAGCCGCATCACGAGTTCCGGGGCCGCCCGCGAGACGATCAGCCCCGCGTTCTTTCCCACCTTCTCCACGCTCCGGATGACGCAGCGGATTCGCTCGCCGACGCTGAAGCTCTCCAGTTTGGACTGCTCCTTCTTGGGGAGGCGCGCCTCCGTCTTGCCGAGATCCGCCACGATATCCGGGCCCTCGAGGCGTTTCACCGTGCAGTTCACCAGCTCACCCACGCGGTGGGAGTACTCCGCGTAGACGGTCTCGCGCTCGGCCTCCCGCACCTTCTGCAAAATCACTTGCTTGGCGGTCTGGGCCGAGATCCTTCCCAGCAGGTCGGTCTGCTTGGGGATCCGGATCTCCGAGCCGACTTCGGCCGCCTGATCCAGCTTGCGCGCCTGATCGAGCGTCATCTCCTTGTCGGGGTCGGCGACTTCCTCGACGACCTTCATGACGGCGAACACCTGGATGGCGCCGGTCCGCTGGTCGAATTCGGCCACCAGTTCCTCGTTGGTGCGGTAGTGCTTGCGGGCCGCCGCCAGCATCGCGTCCTTGACCGCATCCAGGACGATCTGCGGATCGATCCCCTTTTCCTTGCTCAGAATCTCAATGGACTGATAGATCGTGCCCAAGATTCAATCCCTCTTCTCAGACCTGTCAGGGAATTACCACTCGAACTTCAGGTTTGCCTTCTGGACCTGCTCGAGGGCGAAGGAGACCGGCTTCCCCCGGCTGGGTTCGAGCCTGATCACGCCATCGGTGAATCCGGCCAGCGTGCCTTCCCAGTGCCGCTGTCCTTCGACCGGCTCCCGCAAGACAACCCTGATTCTGTTTCCTGTAAATCTCTCAAAGTCCCGTGGCTTGGCCAGTTTGCGCTCGACGCCGGGCGAGCTGACCTCCAGCGTGTAGCGGCCTCCGGGCACCACGTCCTCGACGTCGAGGATCGTACCCACGTGTTCGGAAATCGTTTGGCAGTCGGCGTGGGATACGCCCTCGGGCTTGTCAATGTAAATGCGCAGCAAGCGATTGGCGCCGCGGCCGGCGAACTCGACGTCAACAATCTCGACACCTTCATCGCGGCCGACACGTTCGGCGATCTCAGCGACTTTGGCTGCAACGGCGTCCTTCATGATTCCGGAAGCGCCGCAACAAAAAAGTGGGCTTCCGCCCACTTCTTGTGCTCGACACCCAATCCCATTATACACGGACGGCAAACCGGGGACAGCCCGCATGATTTGCACGTGTTTTCCAGCGGGCGTGACCACTTTCCGAGACGTGCGGGGAACATGCGGGCTGTCCCCGGTTTGCTATGCTGGTGCCGTAATCAAACCAAAGGGGTGTCGCGATCATGTCAGAGGAGCTTTCCCGCCGCGGTTTTCTGGCTCGCTCGGCCGGGGCAGCTATGGCGGCCGGACCTGCTGTCCTGCCGGCGCTGGGCCAGAATGATCGAATCCAGGCCGGCTTCATTGGCGCCGGCGGCCGCGGATACTACTGCATGGAGCGGCTGTACAAGGGGAGTCCCGAACTCGTCCGGGTGGTCGCCGTCTGCGACACTTACGCCGGCAATTTGAGCCGGGGCAAGGACCGGGTGCAGACCATGGGCGGCAACACGCCGAAGACGTACATCGACTACAGGGAGCTGCTGGCGGATCCCAACGTAGACGCGGTCTTCATCATGACCCCGGAGCATCTCCACTATCCCATGGCAATGGCGGCCTTGCGCGCCGGCAAGAACATCTACCTGGAGAAACCGATCGCCCACACGATCGAGGAAGGCGCGGAGATCGTCAAGCTGGCGGAGAAGTCCGGCAAGGTCGTGCAGGTCGGCACGCAGAACCGCAGCAACCCGCTCTACCAGCGGGCCAAGGACATGGTTGAGAAGGGGATGATCGGCCCGGTGCACTACGTGCGCGCGTTCTGGTATCGCAACTTCCCCAGCCGCAGCGCGCCGGCCGCCTGGCGTTATGCCATTCCGGCGGACGCCGACGAATCCAACACCGACTGGCAGCGATTCCTGGGGCCGGCGGCCAAGCGGCCGTTCCACAAGGGCCGCTACTTCCAATGGCGCAATTACTGGGACTACTCGGGCGGGATTTCCACCGACCTGCTGGTCCATCAGACCGATATCGCCAATTACGTGCTGAACAAGAGCGTGCCGATGTCGTGCATGTGCTCCGGGGGCATCTACGTATGGGGTCCGCCGGACGACCGTGAGGTGCCCGACACGCTGAGCGCCATCTATGAATACGCCGACAAGTTCCATCTCAACTACAGTTGCTTCTTCGGCAACGACCAGTACGGCTATGGGGAGCAGTTCATGGGCCACGAGGGGACCATCGAGGTTCTCAACCGGCAGGAGTTGCACTTCTACCCGCAGAAATTCGGCGGGCTTGCGCCTCCACACGTGGCCGCGCGGACGGAGTTGCACCTGAAGGAAGCCAACCAGGACAACATCGCGGTGGAACGGCACATCCGCAACTTCCTGGAGGCGATCCGCGGGAAGGAGAAAGCCATCGCCCCGGCGCGAATGGGCCAGGTGGCGGCCATCCCCGGGCACATGGCGACGCTCTCCTATCGCAACAACAAAAAGATCTACTGGGACGAGAAAACCGAGAAGTACCGCTTCTCCTAAAAAGGGGTCAGCCTGATCTGCGCCATTTTTCGCCGCGCTCCTGAAAAATGGGGCAGATCAGGCTGACCCCTTTTTGGGGTATGATCGGCTGGCTATGGCAAGTGTGAAGTCCGGACGGCTGATTGTAGCGGCGATTCTGGCGATCCTCGTTTACGGGATGATCGCCGCTATGCTGGGCACGCTGCTGCCCACGCTCTCGACGAAGTTCAGTCTGACTCCCGAGCAGAGCGGCAACATCGCGTTCATGCAAGCGCTCGGACTCATCATCGCCTCGGTCTCCGTCGGACCTCTGGTGGACAACAAGGGGAAGAAGACCGGTCTTCTGCTGGCGCTGCTGTTGATCGGGGCAGCGTTGTTCGCGCTGCCGAACGCCGCGAGCAACGGCCAGGTCATCGTCTTCATGCTGGTGCTCGGCCTGGGCGGCGGGATTCTTGTGACGGCGGCTAACGCCCTGGTCAGCGACATCAGCCCGGAGCGGCGGGCCTCGACGCTCAACTTGCTGAACCTGTTTTTCGGCCTCGGCGGCCTGCTGACGCCGTTCATCTACGCCGACTTCCTCAGTAAGAACGCCGTGCAACTATGCTACCTGGTGGCCGTCCTCACGGCGGTCACACTGCTGGTCCACGCGGTCACGGCCATGCCTCCACCGAGCGGCGAGCGGGGTTTCAAGCTCTCCGAGATGAACGTGGTGGTCGGCAACCCGGCGCTCTATCTGCTGTCGCTATTCCTGTTCCTGTATGTCGCCTGCGAAGTGGGCATCTGGAACTGGCTGGCGAAGCACCTGATCGCGCAAGGCATTCCCGAGACCGAGGCGATGCGCATTCTCTCCTGGGGCTTTGCCCTGGGCCTTCTGCTCGGCCGCGTGGTTGTTTCCCGCATCCTGATCAAGGTGCCTGCGGCCACCGTGACCCTGTTTGCCTCCGTCCTGATGGCCGTCACCACGTACCTGACCCTCCAGACCAGCAGCACGACCGTGGCGTGGGTGGCCGTCTTCTGCGCCGGCCTCGCCATGGCCCCGGTATTCCCGACCACGCTCGGCATGACGGGCGACGCCTTCCCGAAGGCCACCGCGACCGCCATGGGCGTGGTGATCACTTGCGGGTGGATCGGGCTCGCCGTCAGCTCGAAGATTATCGGCGACATTGCCGGCGGCGACGACACGCGGCTGAAGACGGGACTGCTGGCCTTGCCGGCCTTCTCCGTCGCGATGATCGTCGTCAATCTCATCCTTCGGCCGGTACTCGCCAGGTCGCGCCGGACGGCCTGATGTCTGGCGCTGTCCGGCGGTCTTGCGCGCTTCTTGCCGCGTTCGCCGCCGGCCTCTTCGCTCAACCGGTCGAGTCCCTTCCCGGAACCGCGCCGCTCACCTGGAAGGAAGACCTCGCGGACACACTCATGGACGGCGCGCACCGCTTCGTCGAGCGGCAGATCGCCGAGTCGGCCGGCAGGCGGCAGCGCCGCTGGAGCCGCGATGATTCCTCGCCCGAGGCCTACAACAAGTCGGTGGCGCCGAATCGCGAGCGCTTCCGCGAGCGGATCGGCGTGGTGGACGAGCGCCTCGCGGTCACGCTCGAGCGATTCGGCGACGAAGCCAATCCCGCGCTCGTCGCCGAGACGGCGGCCTGGCGGGCCTGGCAGGTTCGTTGGCCGGTGCTCGAAGGCGTCCACGGCGAAGGGCTGCTTCTGGAACCGAAAGCCGCGCCCGCCGCTTACGTGGTGGCGCTGCCTGATGCGGATCAGACACCCGAGCAACTGGCCAGCCTCAGTGCGGGCCTCGCTGCTCCGGCGCAACTCGCCCGCCGCCTCGCCGACAGCGGCTGCTTCGTTCTGGTTCCGGTGCTGATCGACCGTTCGATGCGCTTCTCCGGCCGCGCCGGCATCCGCATGGTGAATGACCAGACGCACCGCGAGTGGATCTACCGGCAGGCCTACCACCTCGGCCGTCACGTCATCGGCTACGAGGTGCAGAAGGTGCTGGCCGCGGTGGACTGGTTCTCAAACCGGGCCGCCGGAAAGGTTGCGGTCGCCGGCCACGGCGAGGGCGGCCTGATCGCTTTCTACTCGGCCGCCGCCGACACCCGCATTGACGCCGTCCTCGTCAGCGGTTACTTCGGCCCGCGCGAGGCGGTCTGGGCAGAGCCGATCTATCGCAACGTCTGGGGGCTGCTGGAGGAATTCGGCGACGCCGAGATCGCTTCCCTCATCGCGCCGCGGACGCTGGTGGTCGAGTATGCCCGTGGGCCGGAAGCGAAAGGGCACAAGGGGGATCTGACTACCCCGGACTTTGCCGCGGTCGAGAAGGAATTTCGCCGCATCGACAGCCTTGTCCGGCCGGGCTTCTTCCCGAAGTATCTAACGGGCGGTGCGGCTACATCGGACGGAGTCGCGACACTGCTCCAGGCCCTGCGGCTGAAACCTCGCGCTTCGCGCCCGGCCGCGGCGACGGACCGCCGCAAGAACTTCGATCCGGCTGCCCGCCAGCTTCGCCAGATCCGGGAGCTTGATGGCCACGCGCAACTGGTGCTCCGCCGCTCGGAGCAGACGCGGCGAAGGTTCTTCCTCCACAAGGCGATGCCGGAGCTGGCCGAGAGGAAATGGAACCTCAAACTGCGTCTCCCGACGCACCCGCCCCAGAAGTTCATCGAAGCCGCCCGGTGGTACCGGCGGCACTTCCGCGACGAGCTGATCGGAAGCTTCAAGGAGCCGGCGCTCGCCGCCAACCCGCGCACGCGGAAGATCTACGACACACCGGAGTACGCGGGCTACGACGTGGTCCTGGATGTGTTCCCGGAGCTGATCGCCTGGGGTGTGCTGCTCGTGCCGAAGGACATCCGGCCGGGGGAGCGGCGGCCGGTGGTCGTGTGCCAGCACGGGCGCGGCGGCGTTCCCTACGACCTGATCACGGGCAATAAGGAAGCCTACAACGACTTCGCGTCGCGGCTGGCCGACCGCGGCTTTGTGGTTTTCGCTCCCCACAACCTCTACCGCGGCGAGGACCGCTACCGCTGGCTCGACCGCAAGGCGGCGGGCATCAAGGCATCGCTGTTCTCATTCATCCTCGCGCAGCACACGCAGATCCTCGACTGGCTCAAGGGGCTTCCGTTCGTGGATCCGGCGCGCATCGGCTTCTACGGCCTGAGCTACGGCGGCAAGACCGCCATGCGCATCCCGGCGATTCTGGAGGACTACGCGCTCTCCATCTGCTCGGGCGACTTCAACTACTGGGCGAACAAGATTGCCGCCGATGACGAGTGGTTCAGTTACGTGTTCACGGAAGAATGGGAGATGCCGACGTTCAACCTCGGCAACACGTACGATTACGCCGAGATGGCCTACCTGATCTTCCCGCGCCCCTTCATGGTGGAGCGCGGCCACCACGACCACGTCGCCGAGGACCGCTGGGTGGACTACGAGTACGCCAAGGTGCGGTGGCTCTACGCCCAGTTCGGCCTTGCCGGCCGAACCGAGATCGAGCACTTCAACGGCGGCCACACCATCAACGCCGAGGGAACGTTCCGGTTCCTGCACAAGCACTTGAACTGGCCGGAACGGTGAGCGGCCCGGGTTTCCAGGCGGCGAGCCGGACGACGGAACATCCTGCCGGAAATGTGAAGGGCGGGTGAATTTCCTTGATCCGATGAGTAGGAG
>CAYZJD010000212.1:0-7944 GCA_964478455.1 uncultured Solibacteraceae bacterium
ATTGTGAACAGCGTCTCCATGCCGTGCGGCAGCACCTCGTGGAACGCAATTCGCTGCGGGAAACCCCGGACGTGAAGGAACTCTCGGGCGAGGCCGAGGTGGTAGCCGGCGGCATCGGGCTGGATTTCCGGCGCCAGCGCGTGCACGAAGTAGAAGATGGCAAACACGGTGAACACGATCGCCGGCAAGCAGCCCGGCCAAGAGGCTTCTTCCGCATTGTTCGCAGCGGGGCTCCTGCGACGAACGATCAGCGCCCCGCCGATCGCTAGCAGCCCGAGTGTCAGAAAAGAGAATGCCTTCGCGAAATGAACCAGCAAGAGGAGGAAGATCAGGAGGCTCAACAAGGCGGCGCCGACCGCGAACCGGATCACGCGAGGAAGTTCGAGCCGCCGGGGCAGCACAGAACCCAGCGAGTACGCCGCCGCCAGCGTGAAACCGGCCCCGAACAGAATCGCCGCCAGATGGAACATGCCGTCAGCCGTCGATCGGCACGCCCAATGCCCGGCAGTCGGATTCCACCATCTCGCGTACGAGTGCCTCGAAGCCGATGCGATGGTTCCACCCAAGCTTCTCGCGAGCCTTGGTCGAATCGCCGAGCAAGAGAGTCACTTCGGCGGGCCGGTACAACTCGGAGTCTTCTTTCACGTAGTCGTGGTAGTCAAGACCAGCAATGGCGAAGGCGCGCTCGGCGAACTCGCGCACGGAATGGGTTTCTCCGGTGGCGATCACGTAATCGTCGGGTTGGGGCTGCTGAAGCATCCGCCACATCGCTTGGACGTACTCCTTGGCGTGGCCCCAGTCGCGTTTCGCTTCGAGGTTCCCCAACCGCAACTCGGTGGCTTTGCCCGCGCGGATCCGCGCCACGCCCGAGCTGATCTTGCGTGTCACGAATTCGTAGCCGCGGCGCGGCGACTCGTGGTTGAACAGAATGCCGCTCGAACAGTGCATGTCGTAGGCTTCGCGGTAATTGCGAGTCAGCTCAAATCCAGCCACTTTGCTGATGCCATACGTGGAGCGAGGATGGAACCTGGTCCGCTCGTTCTGCGGCACCTCCTCCGCGTGGCCGAACATCTCGCTAGAGCCGGCGAAGTAGAAGCGGCAGTCTCGCGACAGGTTCTTCAGCGCCGCCAGCAAGTAGTGCGTGCCGTTGATGTTGGCGTTGAGCGTCGAGAACTCGTCATCGAAGGAGTAGCTGACGAAGCTCTGCGCGGCCAGGTGGTAGCACTCGTCGGGCTTGACGCGATCCACGGCCAGGTGGATGCTGGCGTAACTCTCGAGCGATGCGGCGTGCAGCCGGATCCGGTCGAGAATGTGCTGGACCCGCGAAAGCCGGTGCTCGGGATCTTCCAGCGCCACCCGCCGCACCAGTCCGTGTACTTCGTAGCCATTCGAAAGCAGAAATTCTGCGAGGTACGAGCCGTCCTGCCCGGTAATTCCGGTGATCAGCGCGCGCTTGGCGGACATAGATACCGATCGTACCACTGAAACACCGGAAAGTTGGTGCCTCGCGGCGCTCGGGCGCTGAATGCGCCGGTTCTGCTACTCCTGATACTGAAAGGTTCCTACGAAGGCGCTGCGCTTGTCGGGCACGCTCCACTTCGTGTCGAGACCCTGGCCTCGGAAGTTGTGCGCGGTGGCTACGGCAGGCATCGCGTGGTCGAGCTTCGTCAGCGGCGAGTAGTAGACATCCTCGTTCGTACAGATGTGATCCCCGCTGTTGATAGCGCGAGTTCGGATCTTCGCCAGCTCGCCGGCGGCGAGCGTGGCGTTCATGCTGTGAACATTGTCGTCGTCGAAGCTCAGGCTGATCGGCTGATACTCGACGCGGACGACGGTTTGGAGCAAATCGCCGCCCATGCGCCGGGCGAAGCCGGCGAGCGCGAGCCGCTGCTCGGGATTTGCCTTCTCGTCCACGATGAGGATCGACTTGACCGGATAGGCGGTCCTCGTCGGATCGCCGAAGGTGTGGTTGCCGCGAACGGCGGCCACCACCGACAGCCCGTCGAGCGTAACGCCCTGCCAGGCGCCTTTCCTTACCTTCCAGCCGAACACGGCCAGATTGCCGCCCAAGCCTACTTCTCCGTTGGCAAAACACGGCCCGGTATAAACGTCGGCGGTGCGGGCCTCGACGTAGTCGCCGTGAAGTTGCGTTTTGGGAAGTCCGGCGCCGAACGAGACGGCGGCCAGAAGAAGAGTCGCGATGGACCCAGACAGAACTCTCATCCCAGTGCCTCCTGTGAGTATGGAGCTATTGTAGCGCAAAGGACCGCGGCGCCGCGGCTCGACCGCCGCGGCGCCGCTGAGGTTAAGTCAAGCTGTCGTTACAGCGCTTTGTAACAGGTGCGGCCGGCACTGCACTCGTAGGAGTCCACGAGCTTGCCGTCAGGGCCGAGGCCCAGTTGGGTCTTGAGGCACCAGAAGATGCGTTCGTCGCCGCGCTGGACGGCGGGGTCGTTCGTCTCGTCGATGTACAGGCCCTTCCAGCGCAGGTTTTCGCAGCGCTCCTCGCGCATCACGTTAAGAGCAGGGTTCGCCATGGGCCTACCCCTTTCTGCCGGCCGCGGCGAGCAAAGCCCGCTTGACGGCCGTGCGCGCAAGCTGGACCTTGTAGCGGTTCTGGCTGAGCGGTTTGGCGCCGGCGACCGCCGCCTCGGCCGCTTCCGCAGCCACGTTTTCATCGATGGTCTTTCCGGCCAGCATGGCTTCGGCGCTCGAAGCGACCCACGGAACGGGCGCGACGTGGCCCATCACCACCCTGGCCTTGGAGACCGAGCCGCCCTTCATCGTGAGGGCGACGGAGGTGGTGGCCAGCGGCCAGTCGAGAACCTCGCGCTGCCGCACCTCGTACGTTGCGTTGCGCACCCCGGCCGCCGGCGGAACGACGATCTCGGTGAGGATCTCGCCGGGCTGAAGCGCGATCTCCCGCTCTCCCTCGCTCTTGGGAACGACGAAGAACTGCTCGACCGGCAACTCGCGCGTGCCGGAGGCAGAAGCGAGCTTGACCTTCGCGCCGAGCGCCACGAGGGCCGGGCCCAGGCTCGACGCGCTGACGAAATACGGCGGGCCGCCGAAGATGGCGTGGTACTTGTTTTCGCCGTTCTCAACCAGGCTCCTGCCGCTCGCGTCCTTCGCCATCAAGCCGAAGCCGAGCCGGAAGTACCAGCAGCGGGGCCGCTGGCAGAGGTCGCCGCCCACGGTTCCCATGTTACGGATCTGCGGGCTGGTGACGCCCTGGGCGGCTGTGACAAGTGAAGGATACTCCGCGCGCACCGCCGCGCTCGCGAGCAGGTCGTCAAACGTCGCGGCCGCGCCGATGCGAAGCCCGCCGGCCGTCTTGCGGATGCCGCTAAGCTCCGCGATCCCTTTGATGTTCACCACCCGCTTAGGCGTATGAACATAATCCTTCATCAGGCTGAGGAGGTCGGTTCCCCCGGCCAGCACGTCCGCTTCACCCCAGCGGCTGCTGAGCAAGCCCAAAGCCTCCTTGAGCGTCGTCGGATTTGCGTACTCGAAGGCTTGCATTTACGCGTTCCTCCTTTCCAGGGCCGCGAGGACCCGCTCCGGCGTGAGCGGGACGGTGGAGACCCGCACGCCGATGGCATTGGCGACGGCGTTGGCGATGGCTGCGATCGCCGGGATCACCGGCGGCTCGCCCAGGCCGACAACGCCGCGCGCGTCATGTTCGGGAGTAATGTCCAGGTGGACGATGATCTCGCCAATGTCGGCAGCGCCGGCGAGCTTGTAGAACTCCATGTCGGCGTTGAGGAAGCGCCCCGTCATTTCATCCATGATGCGCTCCTCGTAGAGCGCGCCGCAGATGCTCATGATGCAGGCGCCGTAAACCTGGCTCTCCGCTGTCTTAGGGTTGATGATGAGGCCGCAGTCCTGCGCGGCCACCAGCCGGTTCATTCGGACGATCCCGGTTTCGGTGTCCACGGAAACGTCGGCGATCTGCACGCCGCCAACGCCTTGGTTGATGAGCCCCATCGGCTGTTTCGGGTTGTTCGAGCCCATCTCGGTGACACGATTGACGCCGAGCTTCGCGCAGGCCTGCTTCCAGGGGAGGCTCTTGGCCGGATTGCCCTTCACCTGGATCTTGCCCTCCGCCGCTTCGAGCTGATCGGCGGGTGCGCCGAGCGCCGGGGCCACCGCTTCAAATACCTTCTGCAAGGCGTTGAGCGTGGACTTGCGCGTCGAGGCCGACACACCGCCGACAGTCGTGGAGCCGCCGGAGGCGCCCGACGGCGGGTACCTGCTGTCGCCGATCTTCACCTTGATGTCGCCGATTTGAAGACCGAGCGACTCGGCCGCCACCATGGCAATGACCGTCCGCGTGCCGGTGCCGAGGTCCTGACTGGCCAGCTCTACCTCGACCGTTCCGTCGGGATGAATGGTTGTGCGGCAGTCGCTGGGATGGCCGAGGCCGCCCCAGGTGGCGACGCCGATGCCGAGGCCGCGTTTGATGTGCCCGGAACCGGAATCGCCACGAGGATGCCAGAGCTTCTTCCACTCGATCAGTTCCGCCGCTTTCGCCAACTGGGCGCGATAGACATCCGCCCTTGCCGTGTAAACCGCATTCTTCGAAAACAGCTCGAGCGGGTCCATCTTCAGCGCCGCAGCCAGATCCTCCATCGCGCAGCAGGTGACGAAGGACGCTTGGGGGTGGTTCGGCGCGCGCCAGGCCCTAGCGAGCGCGTTGTTGGTGACGACGCCGGTGTGGTTGATGCGCCGGTTGGGGATATTCGTGTAGACGTAAGGGAGCTGCGTCGGCGAAACGCCGCCGCCGCTGACGCCGCTGGTACCCCAGGACTCGGACTGCCAGGCGGTGATGGTTCCGTCCTTCTTGGCCGCCATCTTCACCTTGGCGAAGATCGAGGGCCGGTTGCCGGCGATGGTCAGTTCGTTGCGCCGGTCGAGGAACATCTTGACCGGGCGGCCACCGCTGGCCTTTGAGAGCTGCGCCGCCGCCGGACCCCAGCGGTCGGAGGCGAACTTGCTGCCGAAGCCGCCGCCCATGTGGTCCTGCATGACGTGGACGTTGGCGGCGGGGACTTCAAGGCTCTTGGCGAGGTCGCCGCCAATGCCGGAGACGTTTTGCGTCGAGGGCCAATACTCGATCTGGTTCCCCTTCCAGGCGATGACCTGCCCGTGCGCCTCGAGCGTGCAGTGGGTAAGCACCGGGATGCCGTAGAGGCCTTCGGAAACGACATCGGCTTCCTGAAAGGCCTTGTCCGGATCGCCGGTAAGGATCTCGCCGGCGGGCTTGCTGCGCGGGCCTGCCTTCTTGAGGTCCTCCTCGCGAACGAGGTGGGCCAGGGGCTCGTACTGCACGTCGATCTTGCGGAGGGCGTCCTTGGCGATCTCCTCGCTCACGGCGGCGACCGCGGCAATCTCGGTGCCGGCCCACTGGATTTCGGTTCCGGCGGGCGACATCACGTGAACCGCGGTGACGCCCTTGAGGCTCTCAGCTTCCTTGGTGTTGATGCTCTTCACCCGGGCGTGGGCGAGCGGCGACGTGAGGATGGCGCCGAAGAGCAGTTCCGGCGGCTTGACGTCATAAGCATACTTCGCCTTGCCGCTGGCTTTGGCGGGACCGTCGATGCGGCTCGCCCGCTTGCCCATGACGCGGCGCTTGGCCGCGGGAGGCCAGCTATAGTCAGGCATTGCTTCCTCCTTTCATCTTGGCGGCTTCCAGCACGGCTTTCCGGAGGCCGACATAGGTGCCGCAACGGCAAAGGTTGCCGCTCAGCGCGGCCTTGACCTGGTCGTAGGTCGGACTGGGATTGCGGTCGAGGAAGCCCTTGGCTGCCATCACGAAGCCGGGCGTGCAGAAACCGCACTGCTGGGCGTCGTTGGCGACGATTGCGGCCTCCACCGGGTGCAGGCGGTCGCCCGCCGTGAGGCCTTCGATGGTCTGGATCGGCTTGCCTTGGGCGTCAATCGCCAGAACGCAGCAGGCATAGACGACCTTGCCTCCGAGGATCACCGTGCAGGCGCCGCAGGTGCCGCGGTCGCAGACTTTCTTGGCGCCGGTCATATCGAGCCGGTCGCGCAACGCATCGAGCAGCGTCACGCGGGGCTCGACCGTCAGTTTGTGAGGTTTGCCGTTGATTTGCAGCGTGATCGGAACCTCCCCAGGTCCGGCTATCGCGGCCGGCGGCGGTTCCGCTTCAGCACGAGTTTCAAGAATGCCGGCTCCCACCGCGCCGCTGACGCCCATGCCGCGGATGAAACCGCGGCGTGAGACGCGGCCGTTGGGCTTCTTCTCCAAGCCGGGGCCTTTGCTGATGCTCACCAGACACCTTCCTTTCCCACACGAAGATTGAGGACTGTTGTCAGGAACGGATGGAACACCCAAAGAACTATATCAGAAATGTGGCTGGTGAGTGGCAAGCGGCAGGCCGGTCTGGCGGAGGCCGCGGCCCGTGGAGCGAGGGCTTCCCCGCCCGCTTTCGCCTGACATGAGCCCGTCAAGCCCGAAGGCTTGACGGGCGATCCGCATCAGAAGTAGAGATGCAACCCAAGCTGGATGGTTCTGTTGGCGACAGACGTCCGAGTGATTCTCGAGAAGCTGCCGCTCGTCAGGTCTCCATTCGGCTCAGCGAACTGCGGATGATTCGGCATATTGAAGAAATCCGCGCGGAACTGGAGGCGCGTCTCTTCGCCGGCCGGAATCCGGAAGTCCTTCTGTACCGAGAAATCGAGATTGTTGACACCAGGGTTCCGAACCGAGGAGAAGTAACGCGGCGCGTCGCCAAACGCTTTCAAGGTGTCAAATGGCCCCGTCGGAGTCAGCAAGCCCGGCGCCGGACAATTCCCGGAGAAGTCGAACGCGTTCTTGTCAAACCAGTGGTCGATTGTCTGCTGAAAACCCGAGGCGAGCGGATCGGACAGCATCATGGGACGATTGGTCAGCGTGTGCGCCGCGTTGCAGTATCCGTAACTGTTGTCCAGGATCCCGAAAGGGGAACCGCTGCTGATCGTGTATACGGCGGTCGCGCGCCAGCCGCCCAGCACCTGGCTGGCCGCGCCTCGATTGATCCACCTCTTCCCGGGGCCAAACGGCAGTTCCACAATGGGCGCGACGGTCAAACGAGCGGGTATGTCGCCGGCGCTGACTGAACGGTCCGCCCGGCGGTTATAGAAATCCCGTCCCAGGACATCGAGCGACCAGAATCCACCCCAGTCGGACGAGGAATCGTCGATCAGCTTGCTCCAGGTGAAGTTCGCCAAGACAGAGAAGCTGCGGGAGAAGCGACGCTCCAATTTCGCCTGCATGGAGTGGTACGAAGAACTGGAGAGCCCCCAGTATCCGGGATTGACTACCAGGTCCCAGATTGATCCTCCGGCCGCATTCACTTTTTCGGAGGCCAAGGGACAGTACGGGCTGGTCGTCGCGTCCCAGCCAAGCTCCGCGGTGCTCTGCGGGGACTGCTGGCACATGTTGTAAGCATAGTTGACCGGCAAATGGAGACCACGGCTGCCGACATATGCTAACTGAGCGACCGTGACCGCCCCGAACTGTTTCTCCAGGGTGAAGTTCCAAAGCTGGACATACGTTGGCGTTTGCTTGCGGGGTGCGTACAGCGACCACGACACGTTGCTGGTCACCGGCAGCGGGGCTTTGATCGCCGACGGATCCGGGTTCAGAATCGGCGGCAAATTCGACCAGTCGGTTCCGCCGGTGATGGAGGTGTTGGCGAGCGGGTAGGGGCCCGCCTCGGCATCGCCTGCGCGGCCGTGGCCGATGGCGGACGGATACATGATGCCGTAACCGCCGCGGACCACGAATGTGCTGACCGGGTTCCAGGCGAAGCCAACTCGCGGTCCAAACTGCTTGCGCGAGGGATCGAACGGCGTGTCCGGCGCGTTGACCCCGAACTGCTCCCATTCAGCCTTGAATGGATTGAAGAACGCCAATCCGCTGTGTATCTCATGGAAGGA
>CAYZJD010000213.1:0-7932 GCA_964478455.1 uncultured Solibacteraceae bacterium
TCCGTGCCCCCTGTTACGCGGTCCCGGGATGCTGCGAACTGCATCTGCGACCGCGCCACCGACTCGACACACGAAAGGTAGCGGATCCGGAATCGACTGATTTTCCAGGCCCCCGAGGGCCGCCGGCATCCGGCGGCGCAGTTTGTGCGTGCCGCGTGCACACTGGAGGGGACGTGTGACTACCCCAGGCCGACCCGAATGGGCCGGGCGGTCGCCTCATCGGTGATCACCTCCGCATCCGGATGGCCCTGTACCAGTGTGCTGGGGAAATATGACGTGACCTCGCCCGCCACGCTGATACGGAAGATCGCGCGGTGCCTCGCGCCGGCGGCGCAGTACAGCCGGATCTTCCGGGAGGCCAGAATGTCCTGCATGCCAAGCGTGACGGCCATAGGCGGGATCGCCGCCGAGTTGCCGCCCGAAGAGTGGATGCTCTGCACGACGATGGAGTCGTCGCCCAGCGCGACCACCCGCGTCAGCGAGTTCCTCAGCTCCTCGGCCGAGATGTAGTACCAGCGCGAGATCGGGGGATCGTTGAACGCCACGTGGCCGTGGTACCCGATGCCTCCGTAACAGCAGTCGGTGCCACCCACCTCACGGATCTTTTCGCTGATCGCATCTGGGCAAAACGGGCTCGGGAAGAAGCAGTGATCCTGCGGGATCCTCAGCTCTTCATCCAGATGCGCGAACACCTCGCGCCGCATGAAGCCTTCGAAGCTGAGCGGGTGATCAAGCGGGATCGGCCGGCCCTGCCAGTCCAGGAATTCGTCCATGTTGAACGTGTAAACGTCCTTCCACGAGATGCGCTCGCGGTTTGAAATCTCGACGAGAATGGGGTAGTGTGCTACGGGACCCACCGGGAGGATCAGGCGCGTCGGTTCGCGGCGGAGGTTCCGGGTGGCGATCTCATCCGCGATCGATCGGGCAAAATCCTGCATTAATACGGAGATGTCCGGCACGAGGCGGAACGGGATGCGGGCCCGCTGGCGGAGCTCCTCGACGGGCAGTTCCATCAGGGCAGCGATTTGATCTCTGGTCATCATGACTTGACTTGCGTCTCCGATATAACATCTAATATACTTCATGCCGAGATCCATGCCGAAATGGCCGGCGGCTGCTCTCTCGGTGCCATTTCTCCTCATGGCCCAACCGCCGCCGCAATCGGAGGCTTCTGGCGCGCTGCTCCTGCGCGACTACACGCCCAGGACGCGGCTGGAGGTCAAACGCACCCCAGTCGTGCGCGCGAAGTTTCCCGTCATTGATGTCCACTTCCACATGAATCCGGCCGCCGACCCCGCGGAGGTGAGCGAGGTCATGGACGGCCTCAACCTGCAAATGGTCGTCAATCTCGGCTTGAACGACATGTGGGGCGACACCCTGCGGCAGTATATGGACAAGTGGGTAAGGCCCCGTCCCGCCCGCTTCGCGGCGATGGCGAACCTGAACGGCAAACAGGTCAACGATCCCGATTTCAGCCGCAAGGCCGTGACGCAGCTCAGGGAGGACGTCAAGAACGGGGCCATCGCGCTCAAGATCTTCAAGGAACTCGGCCTGGTCTGGAGAGATTCGGAGGGCAGGCTCCTTCGCCCGGATGACGCCCGCTTCGCCCCCGTCTGGGACGCCTGCGCCGAACTCGGAATTCCGGTCCTGATCCACGTCAACGACCCGCGCGCCTTCTTCGACCCGGTGGACCGCTTTAACGAGCGGTACCTCTCGCTGACGCGCGACAACCGGTCCTCCTGGTACGGGAAGGTGGATATCACCCACGAGCAGCTCATGCAGCATTTCGAGAACGTCATCGCCCGGCACCCGCGCACAACCTTCATCGGCGCCCACGTCGGCATGCACTACGAACACCTGGATTCGGGCGCCCGCTGGCTGGACGCGTACCCGAACCTTTATTTCGATATCGCCGCGAGCTGCAAACACCTGGGCCGGCAGCCTTACACCGCCCGCAGGTTTCTGATCAAGTACCAGGACCGCATCCTGTTTGGCTGCGACGTCGGCCGCGTGCCCGCACGGGAAGTCTATCAGTACATGTTTCGCGTGCTCGAAACCGACGACGAGTACTTCGATCATGTGGAGCCAAACGCCGGCCTCCCCTGGAAAATCTACGGCCTTTACCTTCCCGATGCGGTGCTGGAGAAGATCTACCGTCTCAACGCGCTGAAGGTATTCGGATCCAGACCTCCGGTTCGAGCCAAGTAAATGCTGCCTGTCGCCTCCAACGAACAGGTACCGGCGCGCCTGCGCTGGAGCCTGCTCGCGCTGGTCTCGCTGGCGTTCGTGATCAACTTCCTCGACCGCCAGGTGCTCTCCGTCCTGGCTCCCACCATCCGCAAGGAATTGAACCTCTCGAACAGCCAGTACGGTTTCATCGTGTTCTCGTTCCTGCTGGGGATGGCATCGTTCCAGGTCCCCAACGGGCTGCTCATGGACCGCATCGGGCCGCGCTGGGCCTTCACCTGGATCGTGTCCTTCTGGTCCGCGGCCAGCTTCCTGCATGCCGCGGCGCGCTCGGTGTGGCACTTCGCCCTGCTGCGCTTCGCGCTCGGCGGCGCCGAATGCGGCAATTACACCGGCGGCCTCAAAATCGTCTCGCAGCGGTTCCCGGTCCGGGAACGGGCGCTGGCAGCCGGCATCTTCAACAGTTGCACGTTTCTGGGTTCCGTGGTCGCGCCCATCATCGTGGCCTGGCTGGCCCTCCGCTTCTCCTGGCGCGCGGCCTTCATGATCGCCAGCACCACCGGCTTCATCTGGCTGATCCCCTGGCGCCTCATCTATCCGAAAACACTCGATGAGGCCACTCGCAAACAGCCGGAAGGCGCCGGCGCGGCGCCGCCGGTTTCGGTGAAACAGTTGTTGGAGTTTCGCCAGACCTGGGGCCTGATCCTGATGCGTTCGCTGACCGGGCCCCTCTCGCACTTCTACTGGTTCTGGTTACCCGAGTATTTCAGCAGCGCCCGCGGGTTGTCGCTGGCGGAGATCGGGCGCGTGGTCTGGATTCCCTACGTTTTCATCGGTCTCGGCAACGTGACCGGCGGGCTCTGGGCGGGATGGCTGCTCAAACGGGGGGTGAGCCTCGACGTCGGCCGCCGTGTTCCCTTCTGTGCCGGGGCCTTCATCGCCGCCGCCGCCAATGCCCTGGTGTTCTTCGCGCCTAGCCTGGCCACCGCCGTGGTCCTGCTCTCTATCGCCAACTTCGGCGCCAACATGATCGAGCCCAGCTTCATGGCCTTCATCGGCGATTTCTTTCCGGAGCGCGTGGTGGGGCGCGTCACCTCGCTCACCGGGGTGGGAGACAACCTCATGAGCATGTCGCTGATGCTGGCCACCGGCGTCGTGCTGGATAAGTTCTCCTATCTGCCCGTGTTCACCATGGCCGCCCTGATCCCGCTGCTCATCGTCGCCGACGTCTTCTTCGTTCTCGGCCGCGTGCGGCGCCTGGAGGTATAGAAGGGAAAACATCATCAGAGTGCACAGCACCGGTAGGCACAACGTTCACCTTGTGCCTGGCTGCGCCGATGCACCTTTCACATGTTCATAACCTCGCGCATGTATTTCCGGCCGATCTCGGCCAGTTCGCGGCTCGTGAAGTCCGGGCGCTGGTTCATCTCGAGAATCACCCAGCCGGACCATCGGGAGGCGCGCAGCGCTTCGGCAAGACCCTGGTAATCGATCTCGCCCGTTCCCATCACGGCTTCCTTCGCCCCCTTCATGTCGCGCACGTGCAAACCGGCGCACCGGGGTCCGATCTCGCGGATCAGCGCCGCGGGGTGCAGACCGGCCATGTGGACGTACGCAATGTCCAGCAACATGGAGACGTTCTTGAGGTTCGTCGCGGCCAGCACGGCCCTCAGTTCCTCGGCGTTGTTTTCGAGTTCCTTCGCGTGGTTGTGCGAGCACAGCCGGATGCCGATCTCGCGGCACCTCTTTCCCGCCCTGTCGAGTTCGGCGCAGCGCCGCTCGAGGGCGGCGTGGTCGATGGCGCCGCGCACGTCGCGCGGAACGCCGGCGCCGCTCAGCATCAGATGTGTCCCGCCGAAAGCCCGCGTTGCCGTGGCCACGCGCTCGATCTGGGCGCGGTCCTTCTCCAGCGTGGCGGGATCAAACTTCGCGCTCATGTGCAGCCCAATCAGCCCGACGCGGCGCTTCTCGAATTCGGCGCGCAACGGCGCCGGCTGCTCGAAGCTCGGTTCGAGGCTGCTGAAGTTGGTCTCGAAACCCTCGTATCCGAGCGCGGCCAAGTCGTCCAGCACGAACAGCAGCTTTGCGCGCTCGCGGATCGGAACGCCATAGAGGCGGGTCTGGCAGCCCACCCGGATCGCCTTCGTCCGCACTCCGGGCGCGGCAGCCGCGGCGAGCACGCCCGCCAGCAATTCGCGCCGCGCTATCCTCTGTTCTGTGCGAGGTGTCATGCTGATATATGATATCTGGATCTGAGTCGGAGGTCAACTCGTGAGGCGTTGAAGTCGTTCCCCTGTTGCAACCCTGGCTGCTTGCAGCTATAATGTATCAGATATTAAGCCCAGGAGCCGCCATGAGTTCTGATCGGATCACCCGCCGTGCCTTGATCGACGGCTTTTCGGTTGGCGCCGTCGCCGCCACCGCAGTCCAGGCTGCCGCCATCGAGCCCGTCAAACTCTCCAGCGGGGAGAAACTGCGAGTGGCAATCCTGGGCTGCGGCAACCGCAGCCAGGCACATCTTGCCTCTCTTAGCTCGGTGGACAACATCGAGGTCGCCGCCTTGTGCGACATCGTTCCCGAAAAGATGGAGGAGCGGGGCAAGCTGGTCAAGTGGGGCAGCCCGCGGCGCTTCACTGACTACCAGAAGATGCTGAAAGAAGCCGACCTGCACGCGGTGGGAATCGTCCTGCCGAACACGCTGCACCGGGAAGCGATCGTCGCCTGCCTCCAGGCGGGCAAGCACGTGCTGTGCGAGAAGCCGCTGACTCTGAACGTTCCCGATTGCCAGGAAGTTATTAGGGCCTTCGACCGATATCGTCGAGTGGTGCAAGTGGGGACCCAGCGCCGTCATGCCGCTAGCTGCCACGTATTGGCGCAGAAACTCCGCGAAGGCGCGATCGGCCAGATCCTCTACGGCTGGGTGGACACGTTCCGTGTGGACTGGATCAAGCTCTTCCCCGACCCCGCCGAAGATTCCCTGAAGAACTGGCGCATGCGCCAGGCCGAAGGCGGCGCGATCATTTATGAAATGGGCATCCACCTCTTGGACCTCTTCAACTGGCTGATCGACAGCGCCCCGGTGGAAGTCACCGCCCTGGGCGGCGTTCACAACAAGAGGCTCCAAAAGCGCGACTCGTGGGACCACGTCGGCACAGTCGTCCGATACGCCAACGGAGCCCTCGTGACCTACGGCGGGCACCTGTATTCTTCCGCCGGCTCGCCGCCCCACTTTCTCTACGGCGACGAGGGCACCCTCGAAATTCCCCCCGAAAACGCGAGAACGGCGAGGATCGTCAAGGCGGAATACTGGCGGCCTTACCGGGAGCGGGGCGAGAACCCCAAGGCCGAAACGACTACCATCCCGTTGCCGCCTTCGGGCAACACAACGACGGCGCAGTGGAGCTACTTCTACGAATCGGTGCAAGGCAAGAAGCCTGTCTTCCCCTCGCCGCGCCATCACCTGCCGGCGATTCAAATCGCGCATGGCTCGCTGCGGTCCGCGGCCGAGCACCGCCACATCAAGGTCGCGGAACTGGGTTAACCTGGTGCCGCGAACTTTCTCCATACCGTTCGGAGCGGGAACGTTCTCTATCGACATCGACGCCGAACTGCTGCAACCACCACATGCCGAACCGCTCGCGGACGAGACGGCCGCCGTTCAGCACGCGCTCGATCACCCCATCGGCACGCCGCCGCTCAACCAGATGGTGCGCCCGGGCGAGTCCGTTGCCGTCGTTGTGAACGACATCACCCGCCTGGTGCGCTCGGAGGTCTTCCTACCCGTCCTTGTGAACACCTTGAACCGCGCCGGCATCCCCGATGGCGACATCTTCATCGTTTTCGCGCTGGGAACGCACCGCCGGCACAGCGTCGCCGAGCAGCGCCGCATCGTGGGCGAGGAAATCTTCCGCCGCATCCGTCTCTACGACCATGACGGCGCGGACACGGAGAACCTGGTGACGGTGGGCGTGACCCGGTTTGGCAACAGAGTCGAAATCAACCGCCGCGTGTATGAGGCAGACCGGATCGTGCTCACCGGCCAGATCATCGAGCATCGCATTGCCGGTTACAGCGGCGGGCGCAAGAGCCTCGTGCCCGGCGTGGCCGGCAACCGCACCACCGAGTTCAACCACCGGATGGTGCTTGATCCCCGCTGCCGCGCGGGCGTGCTGGACGGCAATCCGGCGCACGAAGATCTGCTGGAAGCCTGCGCGCTGGCGGACCCAGATTTCATCCTCAACGTGATCCTCAGTCCGGCAGGAGAGCTTCTGCACGCCGTCACCGGGCACTTCGATCAGGCGCACCGGGAAGGGTGCCGCGCCGCGGCGCGCCTGCTCGGCGCCCGGATCGAGGCGCCTTTCGATGTCATAATCGCCTCCTCGGGCGGCTCGCCGCTCGACGTGGATCTGCGGCAGGCGCACAAGGGGATGGAGAACGCCAGCGCCGCGCTGCGGCCGGGCGGCTCGCTCTTCTACTATGCCGAGTGCGGAGACGGACTCGGAAGCGCCCGGATCGGGGAGTATCTGAGCCGCTACACCACCGCCCAGGAAATGGAAGCGGCGCTGCGAGAGAACTTCGTCGTGGGCGGGCACAAGGCGCTCTGGCTGGCCCGGCTGGGGGAGCGCTACGACGTGCATCTCGTCACGCGGCTCGACCCGTTTTTTGTCCGCCGTTGCGGATTTCACGCGGCGCCTCCCGAGGAACACGAAACCCGCCTCCGCGCGTTGCTGGAAAGCAAATCGTACCCTCGCGCGGGCGTGATGCCCAACGCAAGCTTCACCGCACCGCATTTTCCGGAGCTCATCCGATGACGAAGTCCCCCCGCGCTCTCGAAGCCTTGCCGCTGTACATCGGCGGCGGATGGGTCCGGACCGCCGAGCGCCAGATCGTGTCGCTGCCTTACGACGGCACTCCGGTGGGCGCCTGCTACCAGGCGGACGCTGCGCTGGTTGCACACGCGATCAAGATCATCTGCTGGAGGGTTTGAGCCATCATGCAGCTCTTCATCGACACCGCGGACGTCAACGAAATCCGGGAAGCCTGGGGCTGGGGCGTCATTGACGGCGTCACCACCAATCCCACGCACATCGCGGCCACGGGCCGGGACTTCGACAGCGTGCTGGCGGAAATCTTCGAGATCGTCGATGGTCCCATCAGCGTCGAAGCCGTCGCCCCCGACGCCGAAGGGATCATCGAGCAGGGACGCCGCATCGCGGCCTTCCACAAGAACGCCGTCGTAAAAGTTCCGGTCATGGTGGAAGGATTGAAGGCAGTGAAAGTGCTCGCCGCCGAGGGCATCAAGACCAACGTGACGCTCTGCTTCAGCCCGCTGCAAGCGTTCCTCGCGGCCAAAGGCGGCGCGACCTACATCAGCCCGTTCGTTCACCGCCTCGATCTGGTGGGGCACGATGGCGTGGAAACCGTGCGGCAGATCCGCCGCATCTACGACAACTATGGCTTCCGCACCAAGATCCTGGCCGCCAGTATTCGCAGTCCCAAGCAGGTGCTCGACAGCCTCCTGGCCGGCGCCGACGTCGCCACCATGCCGCTGAACATCCTGCGGGCGCTCTACGATCATCCGCAAACCGACGCCGGGCTGGCCTTATTCCTCAAGGACTGGGAGCGCGTTCCGCAAAGCCGGCTGTTTGCTCCGCGCAAGAGCTAGTGCCGTTCCAACTTGATTCGCCTATGTACTATACATACGTGTTGGAGAGCATGGCGGACGGCCGGTGGTACACTGGCTTC
>CAYZJD010000214.1:0-5332 GCA_964478455.1 uncultured Solibacteraceae bacterium
CGCGATCGCCTTCTGTGCCAGTTCGACGGCCTTGCTTTCAAAACCCTCCGAAGCGACCAGCGCCAGGCCGACGTGCGCCCCGGCATTCTGCTTGTCGATACCGAGCGCCTCCTCGAAGAGCTGCGCCGCGTCGCTGCGCTGCGCCCGCTCCAGGAACAGCCGTCCCCAGCGCACGCGGACGCCGGCATCCTTCGGACGAAGCTTCACCGCCGCCCGGAATTGCTCGTTCGCCTCCTGGTGCCGGCCGAGGCCCCACCAGGCTTCCGCGCGGACAGACGGGTCCGTCGATGTCGTGAGCTGTTGCCAGCAGCGCTCCGTTTCCGCCAGGTGCCCGCGATGCCGGTGCTCCCGGCAGGTGTTGAGCGTTTGCGCTGCAAGAGGGCCGGCCAGCAGGATGAAACCGCAGAGGCGCAGTGATCGCAGAGACAACCATCTTGTTTTCACTGCGTCCTTCGCGCCTCTGCGGTTAGTCATTTTTCTAGCTCTTCCTGCGTGCGCGCCAGATCCACCAGCAGCTCCATGAGCTGCTTCCGGTACTCGGCCTCGATCATCGCCGCCTTGCGGTACTTCAGCTCATCGATCCGCCGCTCCAATTCGTTCTTCTTGACCAGAAGCACTCGCTTGCCGGGATCGTTTGCCGCTGCTCGCGCGGCGCCGAGACGGACCAGCGGGAAGGCCGCGGCCAGGCGTCCCTGTCCGCTCTCCGGCGAGGGCGCCGAGCTACCCTCTCCGCTTCCGGTATCCTCCAGCAGCGCGTGTTCCGCCGCCAGCCGCTTCTGCGACTCGTAAAACTCGGCCGTCCGCCGCGCGGCGTACCGGAAGGCTTCGAGCGCGCTCACCGCTTCGTTCTTATCGGTGTCCGCCGACGGGTCTCCGAGCGCCTCCGCCCAGTGACGGCCGAACACCGTGGCGTTCTTCTCCCAGCCGTTTCGCGTGGCCGTGATCACCACGCGGTTGGGCCGCCGCAAGTTCTCCAGCGATGCCCCGCTCGCGCTGGTCATGTTCACCACGAGCTGCCGGACCGCGGGAATCTTCTCGAGCAACGCCGCCAGCTCCGAGCCCGTCAAGTCCGGCCCCGGCACGTTGAACTTGTATTCTTCGCCGTCAAAGGCGCCGTGTCCGATCAACATCAGCACAAGATCGTCCTGCCGCCGGCACTCGCCTGCGAATCTCTCCAGAACGGCGCGGACGCGCTCGCGCGTGGCCGCCTGCCCGCTGAGCGTCTCCAGACGAAGATCGCCTCCGCTCGCGCGCAGCGCACGCTCGATCTCCTGCGCCCAGGTGGAAAACCGCCTCTCATATTCCGGGTCGCCTCCCAGTCCGGCCGCCGTCAGCACGCACGTCGCCCCGCGCGCTGCAAGCACGCACGCGAGCACGAGCGCCGCCAGTCTCATATCACGCCCCACTTGCGCCGGAGCACCCACTCCGTCCCGCGCAGAATCAACAGCAGCAGGAGGATCGCCGGCATATTCCACAGCTCGCGGTGTTCCCGCGTGCTAATACCGGCTTGCGAGTAGATAATCTCCTTGCCAAGCCGCGACAGATCCTCCAGCCGGTAATACCTCCCGCCCGTCTCTTCGGCGAGGGTCTCGAGCAGTTCCCGGTTCTGCTCGGTGCGAAAGTCCTCGGCCACGCCATCCTCGCGACGGAATGTGAAACGGTCCCTGCCGATTTCCTGCCCGCCTTGACGGACCACGGTCTCGGCCAGATACGAGCCCGGACCCGGCGAGTACCAGTCGCCTTCGAATGCGCCGGGCTCCTGCGGGACGGCGCGCAGCGGAACCTCGGAAACCGTGCCGTCCGGCGCCACAACCTGCACTTCCACCGATCCATCCCCAAGCGGAGAGAACGCCGCGTCCCGGGCCTCCACCCGGAGGGGAACCCTGCTCTCGTCGGAGAGCACCTGGCGAGGCGTCGAGAGGAGCACCGGGCCGGGCGCGTCCATCACCAGCCAGCGCAGCAGTTGCTGCCAGAACATTTCGTGGGTACGGTCCTTGTGGTCCTGCAACATTTGCCAGCGCCAGCTCCCGCCCGTTGCGAAGACCGCCGTCTTGCCGCGCCCGTAGTTCTGCGTCACCAGCAGCGCCGCTCGGCGCTTGTCCTGCACCACGGCGTCCGCCAGAACCAGCGCGCCGGGTTTCGGGCTGCCGGTTTCCTGGTAGTCAGCCAGCGCCGGAAGCCGCCGCCACCGTTCGATGTTCTTCGCCGGATCGTCTTCCAAACGGCACAGCAGGCTGTCGCGCCCAGCCGCCGTCAACTCCGCCCGCACGGGTGTCCTGTGGAATGTTCCCTTTCGCGCCGCCAGCGACACCGGGATCAGATCCGCCAGCGGGGAGGAGCCGTATCCGCTTTCCGACAGCGCCGACCGGCCTCCGAGAAAGAGAAGACCACCGCCACGGCGGCTGACAAAATCGCGGATCATCGCGAACTGGGCGCCAGTAAAGTAGTCCGCTTCCACGCTCCCCAACACGAGGCCCGAGAACGAGTACAACTCCTCGGCGCGCGATGGGAATCCATCCTCCAGCTCCTTAGGATCCGAGATCCCTTGCCGGTACAGCTTGTTCTGCGTCGTCCGGAGAACGGAGACGACTTCCAACGTCTGGTCCTCCTCCAGCGCCCGACGGATGAACTTCATCTCCCAGCGCGGCTCGCCCTCAATGTAGAGGACACGCGGCTTCCGGTCGTCCACATTCACGAGACGCCGCAGTGCGTTGTTGCGGACATTCGTTTCGCCGTCGAGCGGCGCGATCGCGATCTCGAGCGCCTTGGCGCCGGTTGTCCCCGAGGTAAAGGACGCGGTCTCTATTTGCGCCTCGCCTTCGGCCCGAAACGTGATCTCCCTTGAGCCAAGCGTGCGGCCGTTGTCGGAAACCGTCAGGCGTCCCTGCCGGCCCGTGTATCCGCGCTGCCGGAACGTCACCTGCGCAACGAGCCGCGAACCCGGCAGGGCGCGCGGCGGCGCTGCCGCGTCCACCACCTCGACGTCGCGCTCGGTTCGTTCCGCGCCCACGCCCGCGGTGTGCACCGGAATCCGCAGCCGGCGCAGCTCGGCGATCGTATCCAGGTCGATGCCGCCTGAGGTGTCGGATCCGTCGCTCACGAGCACGATGGCTCCCAAAGGAAGGCCAGCGCAGTCCGTGATCGTCCGGCGAAGCGCATCGCCGATGCGAGTTGCGGGACCGACGCCGGCGAGCTGGCCGAGCGATTCGATCCGTTCCAGCTTTCCACCGAACCGGTACAGCCGCACGCGGAACCTCTCGCTCAATCCAGCCACAACGCCCCCATTGAGAGCGGCGATGCTGCGTTCGAGCCGCGAGCGGCCCTCCTCGCGGATCGACATGCTCCTCGAGTCGTCCACCAGGACGGCAATGAGATTCTGCCGTGGCTTGAGCGTGGCCACGCTCAAGGCCGGCTGCCACAGTAGCAGCAGCACCACCGCCGCCACCGTGCTCTGGAGCAGCCACAGCACCGCCGGCCGGAACCGGGTCAGGGCCGCGCGGCGGCGCCAAGCCACCCAGGCGAGCAGCGCCGCCAGCGAGAGCGACGCCACCACGAGCAACCACGCCGGCCACGGGCTCAGAAAGACAAAATCGCCTTTGGTGAATACCGTGACGGGGCACTTGAAGAGCAGTTCGAACATGGCGGCCGGTTCTGGGGCGCTTTAGTGCGTCATCGCGTAAATGATATAGTTGATCCCGACGCGATAGGCCAGAGACGCATACCGCTCCGGATACCGCGGCCAGTCCGCCCACTCCCAGGCATCGCCGAGGTCCATGTTGTGGCAGATCGCCACCATCAGCCGCCCGCGGTCGTCGTAAACCCCGCGCCATTGCGCCTCCACACCGTCCTGCTCGTAGGTCAGCCCGGTTGAGAACATCACGATTCCCGGCACCTGAAACCGTTCGTCAAGATCGTACAGAACGTGGAAGACCGCGTCCTTGTTTGAGATGGCCATCACCGGCCGGTCAGGAAAGACCTTGTTCAGGCTCGATTGGAAGATGTCCCACTCCCATGAGCCGTGGAAGTCATCCACCATCAGGAATCCCCCGCGGAGGAGGTATTCGCGCAGCTTCGCTGCCTGGGTGTCCGACAGGTTCCAGTGCCCCACCTCGACCGCGTACACCCAGGGATAGTTGAAGATATCGTCGCCGTCCAGATCGACCACGTGCTCCACCGACCGCGCGTGGATGCGTGTCAGCCGCCGGACTCCTTGCAGGAACTGGCGGTCCGCCTTGGGGTAATCAGTGGTCCAGCTACCGCGAAAGCCCCAGTACCCGCCCGAGCGCACCGAGGGAAACTTCAGCCGGGCAAAGACGAACTCCGTGCGTTCGTTGGCGTCGGCCGGCAGGGGTAGTTGTTCCTCGTCCTGGAACGGAAAGAAGCGGAACCTCGGCTGCTGCCAGGCGAGCGTCGCGGTTCCGAGGAGCGCGGCAACACAGGCCGCCGGGATGGAGATGCGCCACCGCAATGCATGCCCCCGCAGATAGACCCAGAATAGCATGCCGCTCCACGCGCCCCGGGGGTCAGGCCCGCGGTGCTCTGGAAGAAGACCGGCGATGGCGCCTGTATCTACTTCAGCGTGCCCCCGGTCACCGCTTGAACACGGCGTAGTAGATCACGTAGATCCATCCGAGCAGGCCATGAATGATGGCCCACAGGATCGATTTGTTCGCCGACCAGGAAATCGCGATCGCCATCGCGCACCCGAACGTGATTCCCGACTTTGCCGCTTCTTTACGCACCGCCATGGAAAAGTGCCTCCTTCTCGTTTCGACTTGCGCCGCTCCGTGTGCCGGGCAGGCGGTCATAGCAAACGATCACCTCCTCGAGAGCGGTCTACACTACTTGAAGACGGCCCAAGCCTTCCAGTTCCTCAAGACTAGGCGCCGTGACAACGCCGTTCATCCCACGTACTGGCTCACGAACTTCAGGTACCCCTGCCGCCCGTACTCCCGGTTCCAGCGCCGGATGGACTTCCGGATGCGCTTGAGGCATTCGAGAAGATCCGTGACCGCAAGCCGAGCGCCAGGTTGGGCGGCGAGATCCGCCAGATGCGCTCGCCCCAACCTCCATTCACACGTCTCCTTCAGCGCGCCGAACAGCCGGGCCGGCCGGTCGGCCAGTTGCGGCTCGGCAGCGTGACGCTGGCCCTCCTCAGCCGAGTAGTGACGAATCAGGGCCTCTACCGCGTCCTGAACATCCAGGTCGATCAATGCCGGCTCTTCGCGGTAATGGCGCACGATAGTGAATTCCATGTTCTGGAGTACGTCCAGGTGCGTCTCTTCAACGTTGCTCATTGGAATCTGCCTCTTTCCTTTCGGCCGGCGCGAGG
>CAYZJD010000214.1:5432-7928 GCA_964478455.1 uncultured Solibacteraceae bacterium
CTCAAATCGTACTCCCCCAGCCGCAGCGGATACCGTCCGTGCTCGCGGACGAGCTTCACCACATAGTCGTAGCTCTCGCCGCTGACGTTGGCCGGCACCGAGTGGTCCGACTGGAAGATGTAGCCGCCGCCTTTGGCCGCGTTCAGCTTGGTGAGAACCAGCCGATTCAGTTCTTCTCTGTCCCCGCGCGCCCAGGCGACCACGTCCATGTTGCCGCAGAAGGCGATGCGGTGGCCGTACTTGCGGCGCAATTCCACCACGTCCAGGCCCGCCTTTGCCTCCAGCGGATTGTAGGCGTCGATCCCAGTCTCGATGAAATCCTCAAAGATCCGGCTCACGTTGCCGCAGCCGTGGTAGATCACCGGCAGGCCGAGTTCATGGCTGGCATCCACGATTGCCTTCACCCCCGGCTTGAAGTACTTCCGCCAGTAGGCGGGCGAAAAGAAAGTTCCCTTCTTGTACGCCACGTCGCCCCAGATCACCATGCCGTCCAGCATCCCGCCGGCGGCCGCGATCTGTGCCTTCGCCATCTCGAGCGAAAACTGGTTGATCCGCTCGACGAAGCGCCCCACCTCATCGGGATACACGGCGATCCACAGCATCACGTTCTCGGTCCCGATGATGCGCCACAGCGTTTCGTGGCCCTCGCAGATACTGCCGTAGACGGGAATATCGGGATGGGCGGCTTTCACCGTCTCGATCCACGCGGGCGAGTTGCGCTCGAACGTATCGCCGACTCCGGCGATCTGGTTGTCACCGGAGCGAAAGTAGCGGCGCTCGTCCCAGGGGTCCTCGAACTCGAACGCGCGCATCTTCTCGATGGTGTCCGTCTCGAAGGCGAGATAGGCCGGCATGGGCAGGTCGAGCCGCTTGCGAATCACCGCGCCGTAGCCGGTGCGTACCGTGACCTCTTGCTCGCTTTCCGACAGGATCTCGAACTCGCGGATGTGCGGGTCCATGTTCGGGATCGTCACCATCCAGTCGAGGTCGTAGTAGCGGTAGATATCCGTGTCCGCTGCCAGGCCGAGTTCCTCACGCCAGCGTTTCAGGAAGCTGCTCCAGAAGAAGTCGCTCACCGGCACGCGGTCCGGCTCCTCGTGCCGCAGCGCCTTGTTCATCCGGTCGAGCTTCGCCAGGCACCCGGCAGATCGTGCGATGGCGGAGGCGGCGGGCTTCATCAAGACCACTCCGAAGAGGGCGATTGTATCTCAGCCGGTTAGTAAAACTCGAAGTAACGCGGCCCGGCGTAGAATCCGCGCGAGAGCCAGAGCGGCGTGACCAGGTGCAGCGTGAAGCCGACAAGCCCGTGCGCCAGGCCAAGGACAAAGAGGTTGCGGTACCGCAAGTAAAGCCGGCCGCAAATCCAGCCGCCGGCTGCCGCGACCGCCATCAGAAAAGGATTCGGCGCGTGCGCTCCAGTGAAGAGCAACACCGTCACGGCGAGCGTGCGCCGCTCCTTCCCTGCCCCGAAGACCACTTGCAGCCGGTTCAAGAAGTAGCCGTTCAACAGATACTGCTGCACTACGCCCCACGGCAGGTAGCGCGCCAGGTTCCACAGGCGCCGCTCGAAGCTCGCCGGCCGGATCGTCTCGAACCACAAGCCCACTCCTACCAAGACCGCGATCAACACCGCCACCCACGGCGCCATCTTGCGGGCGGCCTCCCGCCAGCCCGCTGGCCCGAATCCGATCGCCGCCGGAGTCTCGCGGCGCACTGCGTGCGAGATCAACAGTCCCAGCGCGATCGGAATCCACGACAGGGAGTAAGCCTCGCGGAATCGCCAGATGTAAACAAGGATGCACGAAACGGCAACCGCCACTTCGATTGCGGCCGTTAGAGAACTCCGCCCGCGCAGCCTCATCACGCGCTAGAAAGATGATGAATGTCTGTGCCCGGTGAGAGGGTGCTGAAAACCGGTGACAGGCAACGCTGTCCCCGCGCCGGGGGCTGCACGTCCATTGTTCTGGGTAAGTGGCGGCTTGGGACAGCGAAGCCTGCCACCAGTCTTCAGCATCGCGGCAGGAGCTGAATCTTGGGCGTCCTTCATCATCATCTCCCTTAGAAGAAGGTGTGGCGGAGCGTGTTCACCGTCGCGTGCAGCGCCGCGGGCCACAAGATGCTCGTGGTTCGCTGGAACACACGCCCGTAGCCGATGCCCGCAACGGTCGCCAGGATCATGTAGCGCCAGTTCGGCAACGCGCCGGGTCCGTTGTTGAGATGCGCCGCGCCGAAGATGATCGACGCAACGAGCAGACTTTTGAAGTTGCCGCCCCAGCGCTGCGCCAGCCAGTTCTGGATCAAGCCGCGGAACAGGATCTCTTCAGGCAGCGCGGTGGCTAGAAAGATCAGCACGAACCGGCCTGCGAGCCGCTCCACGGTGAGGTCCGCCGGCACGTCAAAGGGATCGATGAAGGACAGCGCGCGGCCCACCACCGCCAGCACGGGAATCACAACCACCGCGACGCCCAGCCAGCGGAGCGCGTCGCGGCCTTCGGC
>CAYZJD010000215.1:0-7917 GCA_964478455.1 uncultured Solibacteraceae bacterium
GTCGGCAGCGTCAGATGTGTATAAGAGACAGCCCGCCCGGCAGCGCAAAGGCGTTCACCTCCTCGGCGTCCAGAACCTTGATGGTAAACGGCACCTTGGCGTCGGAGTTCCGCACCAGATTCTGGCCCACCCGGTTGACGTACTCTGACACCACCGGATCGTCAATCAGCTTGGAGTACTGCTCCACCTCCTGGGCGAGCTGCTTGCCCAGGGCGATCTCCTTCTCGAGCGAGTAAAAGTTCAGCCCCTTGCCGACGTCGCGGTTTCCGATTTCGTCGGGATCCTTCTTCTTATCCTTGGCCAGGCCTGCCCCGCCGAAAGCCAGGGCCAGCGCAACCAGGACCGCCACTCTCACCCGGTGACTGCTGTTCATTGCCGGTCTCCTTTGCCCAGAGGCTCCACCTTCATTATATGCCTCGCGCCCCGTTTGCGATTCCGAAAATGCACGGTCGCGCCAGGCGCGCTGCGTGCCGCGATATTCCGTCTACAACGTTTAACGTATAGTTGACATGATGGGTTACGAGGCCGAAGGAAAATCCGCTGACCAGCCGCTGTGGTCCCGCTACCGGGACTGTTTCCCCGTCACGGAAAACGCTGTTTACATGAATCATGCGGGGGTGGCCCCGCTGTCGAAACCCGCCGCCGAGGCCATGTCCCGCCTGACCGAGGACGCTCTCCGCTTCGGCTCGCTCCACTATGACGAGTGGCTCACTGCCTACGACGGCCTTCGATCCTCGGCCGCCCGCATGATCGGCGCTGTGGCCAAAGAAATCGCCATCGTCAAGAACACTTCCGAGGGTATCGCTACCATCGCCGCCGGCGTCAACTGGCGGCCGGGAGACAAGATCGTCGCTTTCGAGGAGGAGTTCCCGGCCAACTACTTCCCCTGGAAGAAGTTGCAGTCCAAGGGCGTGAGAGTCGAATGGCTGAGCGTCTTCGATTCGCTCGGCAAAGTCGACCAAGCTTGTCGCGGCGCCCGCCTCTTGGCCATCAGCTTCGTCCAGTACCTCAGCGGCTTCCGCGCCGATCTGGAAACGATCGGCGAGATCTGCCAGCGCCGCAACGTCCTGTTCGTTGTCGACGCGATCCAGGGGCTCGGCGCCTTCCCGCTCGACATCCGCCTCATCCGCTGCCACGCCCTCGCCGCCGACGGCCACAAGTGGCTTCTCGGTCCCGAAGGCTGCGGCATTCTGTATGTCCACCAGGACGTGCAGGAGTTGGTTGAGCCGCCGGAGATCGGCTGGACCAACTTCGCCTCTTTCCACGATTACGCCTCTCGCGACATGACGCTCCGGCCGGGCGCAGCCCGCTACGAGTGCGGCACGCTCAACACCGCTGGCTGCTTTGGCCTCCGGGCCTCCATTGAGTTCCTCATGCGCGTCGGCATCGACAAGATCGCCCTCGCCGTGCAGTTGCTGGGCGACCAGATCGCCCAGGGCGTCGCGGCCAAGGGCTACCAGATCCTCGGCACGCGCACCAGGCAGAACGGCGCCGGCATCGTCAGCTTTCGCCGCGCCGACCTCGACAGCCGCACGGTAGTGAAGCAGTTGCGTGACAAGGGCTTCGTTCTCGCCGCCCGTCAGGGCTGGATCCGCGCCTCGCCGCACTTTTACGTCAGCCCGGAGGAAGTGGACCGCATGATCGAAGCGCTGCCTTGAGCTATCGGGGACAGCCATCGCTGTTCCCTGCATAAGGGAGACACCAATGCATCTCGGCGCAGTCACCTACAACATCCTCAAGGACTGGGACCTCGAGACGAGCATCCGCAACCTGGAAGCCGCCGGCTTCGAGGCCGTCGAGCTGCGCACCGGGCACAAGCACGGCGTCGAGCCTTCGCTCGCCCCTGACGAGCGCCGCCGCGTCCGCCGGCGCTTTGAGACAAGCAAGGTCCGCCTGCTCAGCTTCGGCACCACCTGCGAGTTCCATTCGCCCGATCCCGACGAGCGCCTCCGCCAGGTCCAGACCGGCAAAGACTTCGTCGTGCTCGCCCACGACACCGGCGCCTTGGGCATCAAGGTGCGGCCCAATGCCCTGCCGAAGGAGGTTCCACCCGAGACCACCATCCGCAACATTGCCGCCTCCTTCCGCGAGCTTGCCGAATTCGGCGCCGGCTACGGCGTCGAGATCTGGATGGAGGTGCACGGGCGCGAAACCTCGCGGCCGGAAATCTGCGCCGCCATCATGCGCGAGACGAAACACGCCAATGCCGGCATCTGTTGGAACTCGAACGCCGAGGACGTCGTCAACGGCTCCGTCAAGCCGAGCTTCGACTTGCTGCGGCCCTGGATCCGCAACGTCCATATCAACGAACTGGCGAACGACTATCCCTGGCGTGAGCTGTTCGCGCTCCTCCGCCAATCCGGCTACGACCGTTACACTCTCTGCGAGGCGCAGGAGAGCAAAGAACCCGAGCGCTTCCTTCGCTGGTACCACGCGCTCTGGCGGGAACTGGTCCGCGCGTGCGCCTGAGACTCGCCGTTGTTCTGTGGCTCGCCGCTGCGACGCGCGCGGCCGTTCCATCGCCGCAGAGCCATTTCGGCCACGCGATCGGCGCCGACCGCACCGTCCTGGACTGGGACCGCGTGGTCTCCTACCTCCGCTCGCTCGAAGCTTCGAGCGACCGCATTCTCGTCCGCGAGCTTGGCAAGTCTACCGACGGCCGGCCGCTTGTCGCCGCTTTCCTCTCGGCGCCGGACACTCTGCGCCGTCTCGACCACTACCGCCGGATCCAGGAGAAGCTCTCCGATCCGCGCCTCACCCCGCCGGACGAGGCTGAGGCGCTCTTTTCTCAGGGCAAGGCGGTCGTGATGATCACCTGCTCCATCCACGCGACCGAACTCGCCTCCACGCACACCGCCGTCGAGTTCGCCTTCCGCCTTCTTACCGAGACCAGCCCGAAGCTCCGCGCCATCCTCGACAACGTCATCCTGCTGCTCGTTCCGTCGCTCAATCCGGACGGCGTCGATCTGGTCGCCGGGTGGTATCGCCGCACGCTCGGCACGCCGTTCGAGGGCACGGACCCGCCCGAGCTGTACCACCGCTACACCGGCCACGACAACAACCGCGACTGGTACTTCTTCACCCAGCGCGAGACGCGCCTGGTGGTCTCACTGCTCCACAACGTCTGGCGGCCGCAGATCACTTACGACGTGCACCAGATGGGACCGCACGGCGCGCGCATCTTCGTTCCTCCCTGGATCGATCCCATCGATCCGAACATCGACCCGCTCATTGTCCAGCAGTGCAACTCCTTCGGCGCGGGCATGGCCGCCGATCTCACCGCGGCCGGAAAGCGCGGCGTCGTCGTCAACGCGATGTACGACTTCTGGAGTCCGTCGCGCCACTACTCGGCGTATCACGGCGGGCTGAGGATCCTCAGCGAATCGGCCAGCGCGAAGCTCGCCACCCCCGCCTTCGTCCGCCCGGACCAGCTTGACCACGAAGGCCACGGCTACAACGCGCGGACGCCGGGCTGGAACCATCCCGAGCCGTGGCCGGGCGGCCACTGGCGTCTCCGCGACATCATCGACTACCAGTTGATCGCGTGGGAATCGCTGCTCTGGCAGGCGGCCGTCCGGCGAGAGGACTTGCTCCGCAACTTCTACCGCATCGGCGCGCGGGCCGTCGAGCGCGCAGCGCCCTACGCGTTCGTCGTGCCGGCTGCGCAACGCGATCCGGGCGCGGCGCGCAAGCTGCTCGAGACCCTCGCGTTCGGAATGGTGGAGATCGAGCGCACGGAAGAGGATTTCGCGGCCGGCTCGAAGCGCTATCCGACCGCCTCGCACATCATCCCGCTTCGCCAGCCGTATGGCGCGTTCGCCAAAACGCTGCTCGAGCGCCAGCGCTATCCGGACCTGCGCCAGTATCCCGGCGGCCCGCCGCGCCGGCCGTATGACGTCACCGCCCACACGCTGCCACTGCTGCTCGGCGTGGCCGTGGACGCGATCGAAGCCCCCTTCGAAAAACCGGGGGCAGCCCGCATGTTTCCCGCCGCTCCACCGGACCTCTCCGCGCTGCCCGCCGCGGACACCGATTCCTGGCGCGTCCTCAACCGCTGGTGGGATTCCGGCAAGCGCGTCTGGCGCGATCTCCGCACAGGCGACTTCTACCGCTCGTCCGGCGAGGGGAGAAAGCCGGTGAGGCGTCTGCGCGTCGGCGTCTATCGCAGCCGCGTGCCGAACATGGACGAAGGCTGGACGCGCTGGGTACTCGAGGAATTCGGCTTTCGCTATGCGAGCGTCACCGACCTGGAGGTCCGCGCGGGCGCGCTCCGCCAGAGTTACGACTTGATTGTCTTCCCGGATCAGCGGCCGGCCGAGATCCAGGACGGCTTCAAGCCGGGCACGATGCCACCCGAGTTCTGCGGCGGTCTCGGGCAGGGCGGCGCGGCGGCGCTCGGGCGGTTTGTGGACGACGGCGGCACGCTCGTCTTCCTGAACCGGTCCGCCGGTTACGCTATTGACGCGCTCGGGCTCGGCCTGAAGAACGTCACCGCCGGTCTCAAGGAGAACGAGTTCTTCTCGCCCGGCTCGCTGGTCTGGGCGGAAGCGGACACGCGCCATCCGCTCGCGCTCGGACTCCCGGAGCGCATCGCGATATGGTCCCAGGGCAGCCCGGCGTGGGAGGTTCCCCGCGATGCCGCGGCGCGCGTCGTCCTGCGCTATCCGGACAAGGACCTCCTGGCCTCCGGCTGGCTTCTCGGCGAAAGCTACATCGCCGGCAAGGCGGCGCTCGTCGAGGTGACGCGCGGACAAGGGCGCGTGATTCTCTTCGGCCTCCGCCCCCAGTACCGCGGCCAGAGTTACCAGACCTTCAAGCTTCTGTTCAACGCGCTGGTGGAGTGAGCCGGCGGAGATGACGCTCTCTTGCGGCACTCGGGTCCAGGCGATCAGCGAAATTTCCATTCGAACTCAAACACCCCCATGCGCGGGGGTGGGCCTCTGTGGTGCGCGGATCGACTGGTCCACGGAGGCGGCGTAGTTTCAGACGGTTGCGGCCGCCGCGGAGCGGCGGTTCTGAAAAATGACCAAACAAACCCAAATCCCCGCGTTTGCGGGGGAGTACTCCGGGCTGCGCGCCCACGGCAAGGGTAGCACGGGCCGGCGGCGGTCACGGTGCGACCGGAGCAGAATTGGCGTGGTTTCAGCGCCATAGCGAGGAGCAACTGGCGTGACTGGCGGTTACAAGGGGGTTCGATCACGCCGTGCGGATCCGGCTCCATCACGGGGCGCCAGTCCACCTTCATCATTGCGGCAGGCGATCCTGGCCGGTTGCGTCCGGCCCGTACATCAACCCGCCCGGCGCTCCCGTTCGAGCGCTTGGTGCAGAAGCCCCTTGATGTAAGTCTGGTAGGGCAGCCCGCGCTTCGCGGCAAGCTCCTGCGCCGCATCGATGTCGCCGATGGGCATGCGGATCGTTACCGGCCTGGTCGCGCCGCGCACGGCGGGCAACCGCTTGATCTTGCCTTTCTTCTTCGCCTTCAGAAAGAGTTCGGTGATGACCTCCGGATGCGCATCCCACCACTCGGCTTCTTCCTTCTCCGACTTGAAGGCCGGAATCCTGGTCTTGGCCGCCATCATTCCTCTCCCCGGTAGATCTCTCGCTGTTGAGGGTGCATTGGGTACGCGGTGACGAACCGTACCTTGCCTTTGCGCTCGGTCACCACGAAGGTCAGCAGCCTGCCCGTGTTGGTCTCTCCCAGGCACAGGCGGCGGCGCTCGCGTTTCCGCTTCTGCCGCTCAATCACCAGCGGGCCGTTCCGATAGGCTTGCTCGCACTCCTCGGTAGTGACCCCGTGCTGCGCGACATGGTCCACGTTCGCCGCGTCCCAATCGAATTCCATTCGCAAGTACATTGTACATACGATTGCTGCTGGGCAGCAAGCCAGCAACGGACGCACGCAACAGTACCCTGGGTTCGGCCAGCCGGCACAGGGCACCATCGGCCAGCGTGAGATACGACTCCAAGCGCCGACGGAGCGAAAACCCAGGACGCCCACACGCCGCCGTCCGCGCGCCACACGCAGCCTCATCCGCTATAATCACCGCCATGGCTGCCGGGATTGCCCACCTGCACACGTATTTCTTCTTCCCGTTTTCGATCGACAAGCAGGCTGTCCTCGAAGACCACAAGGAGCTCTGGAGGAAGCGCCACTGGATCGACGGGCTCGACGACTGGATCGCCGCGCACCGGCTGGACGGGCGCCCCCGGGTGGCCGAGCGGCTCGGAGGGTGGCAGCGCGCGGCTTACAGCCAGGTCGACATGGATTCGCCCGCCTACCAGGACATGGTCTTCTTCCATCCCATTGTCCGGCGCGTCTTCTTCGACACCACTGACGCCATCGGCGGCGAGAAGGAAGCGCTCCTCCGCTGCTACACGATCCCGATCCCCGCGGGCACGCGAGTCTGGTTCGAAGCCGAGGACCGCAGGGGACGGAGCGCCCGGCTTGAGGTCACCGATCTCCGGCTGTTCCTGTTCGCCAACGGCATCGGCATCCTGTCGATCGGCGTCGAGGCCTTCCACCTGACCGCCCAGGAGGCGTTGTGGATCAACGAGACCATGAGGAAGGTCTACCCGTCGAGCGGGCGTCAGATTCGCGAATCGCGCGTCCCTTGCCGCATGGCGCTCACGCTCGAGCGCGACGGGACCGCGGAGACTCTGGCCGAGGAGCGGTTCGAGAAGTGCGACATGCTCGGCTTCCTGCCGCCGCTCGCCAGGACCATCACCTCGCTCCTTTACTTCGCCGACTACGAGCAGGAGGAGTACGAGCCGGTGCTCGACGAGCGGATGATCGTCTATACGTACTTCGCCGTGGATCCGGCCACGGCAGAGGAAGGATTCCTCGAATCGGACGACTACCAGGTCTTGCTGAGCCGGTTCCTCTACGTGGACCGTTTGGGGGACGGCTTTCGCTACGAGCCCGGTTTCACCCGCGCGCAGATGCGGCAGCAGATGTACCGCCGCTGGTCGCACCAGGGGACCTGGTACGGCTTCACCAGCTACTCCAACATCACCGCCGCTATCGGCGCCCATGACTGCGACGAACACCAGTTGCGCGAGGGCTTTCTGATTCACCGCATGTTCACCAGCAGGTACTACCTCATGGCGCTGGTCGCTCTCTTCTACCGCGCCACCCTGCTGGATTACTCTGAGCGAACCGCCCTCGTCTCCAAGCAGCTCTACCTGGACATGGAGGACGGCCGCTACTCACCGGAGAACATCCGCATGGCCAACGACCTCCGGGCCGAGTTCCTCCACTTCTCCAATTACTGGCACTTCGACGAACTCGCCAACAAGGACGAGGAGCTGGAGCACTTCCAGATGATGTGCCGCGAGTACCGCATCGAGACGATGAAGACCGAAATCGAGGAGGAGATCGAGAAACTGAACGCGTCGTTGTACAACTACTACCAGTACCGCAACACGGAGGCGGTCAATCGCCTGGCCATGTTGAGCCTGCTGCTCGGCATGGGCGCAGTCATCACCGGATTCTTCGGGATGAATTTCGGGTGGCACTTCGGCCGCATCTTCTTCGAGCCCGACCGGGCGACGCTGCCGGTCCACTACGTCGCCGTCGCCCTCGTGGTGCTGATGGCCTTCGGCGCCATCGTTTTCGGCCTGTACGTGGTCGCGGCCCACTGGGCGGACTACCGGGAGATCCTGATCCCGGGCGGCAAGCGGCGCGAACGCGGCCCGACCAGCCTCAAGCGCACACCCCCGCGCACCTAAGAGAATCTCACCACCAAGACACAAAGACACCAAAAAAGGCAAAAGAAGATCACCACAAAGACAAAAAGACACTAAGAAATTCTTTCCTTGCTTTTCTTGGTGTCTTGGTGGTGATTCCCGCGCTCACCGCTTCGTCAAGTCGCGGATGTAGATGTCCTTGAAGCGCATGTTGCCCTCGCCGCCGGAGTG
>CAYZJD010000216.1:0-7873 GCA_964478455.1 uncultured Solibacteraceae bacterium
GACGCGGATCTCGCGGGTGCCAGGTAGCTAAAGGCCGTCATCCGCCCTGACGCGCGAGCCATTCCAGGAATACGCGCGCCGTTCGGTCGAGGTTCTCAACCGAGCCGCCGCCGTCGAGCACGGCGCACATCTCGTAGGCGACATGCCCCGTGTAGGCGGCGGCGCGCAAGCCTTCAAAGAACGCGGCGTAGTCCACCTGGCCTTGGCCCGGCGGCACGGCGCGGACAAGGTCGGAGTCCTGGCGCACGTAGTTGACGAGCTGCGCGTCGTACTTGAAGCGCGGATGAATGACGTAGTCGGCGACCGTCGTCCAAGCGATCCACGGCGCCATCGTCTTGACGGCCTCGATCATCGCCTGGCCCTTCAGCCCTTGCAGGAACGGCGCCCAGGCGTCGAACGCCGCTCTGCAATTCGGCTCGTCGACCTCCTTGAGCAACCACGCCATCTGCTCGTGATGCGCGGCGATGTCGTGGTGGTTCTGCACGAGCAGCATGACGCCGTACTTTGCAGCGGCTTGGGCGGCCAGGCGGAGACCCTTCACGATCTCGCCGTACTGCGCGTCGTAGGGGACGCCGGTGCGCTCGTAGCCGGTGAAGATGCGCAGGCGCGGCGTTTCGAGATCGGCGGCGAGTTGCGCCAGCACCTCGACATAGGCGGCGTTCATCTCGGCGCTGGGGATGCCGGGCCGCTCGATGCCCGCCGTAAAATCCGTGTAGCCCATCAGCGCCGCCAGTTCCAGCCCAAGTTCTCGCAGCCGCTGCTTGAGCGCCTGACGCGCGGCCGCGTCGTAGTCGAACGGCGAGACGTGCGGTCGCTTGGCCACCAGCGCCACCGAGCGGAAGCCCAGCTCGACGGCCTTGTGCAGGAAGGCATCAACGTTGAGCAGTGAGTGGCCGGGCCACGCGCCGGCGTAACTGACGGAGTGGAGAACGGGAGTGTATGGAGTCGGCATGAGTGCCTCACGTTGAAAGGACAAGACTGGAGTCTTATCCCACGGGAATCCCCAGATCCTTGGCCCCGAGCGGCGACATGACGGCGTCCGGCGAGAAGCGCCGGATCATCTCACAGGCGATCTCGGCGCGCCGCACGCGCTCGCGCGCCAGCGCGATCACGGTGTTCTCGATATGCGAGCCACTGGGATAAACATCCGGCGCGTTCCGCAGGCCAAACTTCAGGTAGATGGGCGAGGCCGCGCGGATGAGGTCCGGAATCTCGTAGTGCCGGATGAAGCCGCCGATGTTGTCCGGCGCCTCGACGTAGAAATCGATCGTCGCGTCGATCGCCGCCCGGATGGCCGCGATCTGCGGGAGCGACAGGTCCGATGGAATGTTGATGGTGTTCGCGCCGAGGTCTTCGAGAATGCGCGCGCTCGCCGGGTTCGCCGGCGCCATCATCACCGAGGTCTTGATGACGAGATTCGGCGGCAGCTCGCCGCCCTTCTTCATCTCGCCGATCACGCGCAGCACGCCAAGGTCGGAGACGAGCACGCTGCGCAAGCCCAGGGCCGCCGCCCGGCGCACGTCCTCCATCGCATAAACAAGCTGGTCCGCGCCGCGCAGGCTCAGCCCAAGCGTCTTGCCCGCCGTCGAGAAGACCTGCGCCCCAACGTCAAAGGTCGCTCTCGGTCCGATGAACAGGTTCACCTCGATCGCGGCTTTGCGGCCGATGGCGAGCATCTCGCGGATCTCATCGTCCGTCATCAGCAGGATGCCGCTCCCCTGACTCACGCGATGGACCGGCACCTTGCGCTTGTCGGCCTCGTCCAGGACAGCTGCCAGAACCCGCGGGCCTTCGGTCGAGGGAATCTCGATCCGGTACTGGCCCCCGTCTGGAAAGCGCTTTGAGGACGCTGGCCAGTCCCGCGGATCCTCGCCGGGAAGATCGAGCCGTGTCAGGAATTGTCGAGAGCGTTGCACCCTTTGATTCTCTCATGGCCTCGCCCCTCAAGCGCTCAGCTACGCGCCAGTGGAAAAGCACCCACGACCGTGTCTGGCCCGTGGGACAAGGTCATTGGCGGACAGGGTACCAGTACGGTGAATTAGGAGTTTTGGACCGATTAGACCTTGATTCATCTATGGGGCGGTGAGTATATTTGGGTGAGCGGCAGACATCGTATCGGGAGGGGAGGTGTGTCATGTTCAGACGTCTTTCTTATTGGTCGTGTCTGCTGGTACTTCTGCTACCACTGGCAATGCTCGGGGCACCTTACCAAAGAACAAAGGTGCTTCAGCACGTGCGCCTGGGGAGTTATGCGGAGGACCTCGACTTCGTGACGAAAGGCGCGTACGGGAACCATATCATCATCCTTGGCCGGTCCGAGGTCTTCGGGCTACCGGGAGAAGGACTCGAGGACTCCACCGCGCGGAAGCTCTTCGACTTGCGCGAGGTGCCGATCCCAAGCAATCCTCAAGGTATTGCCTACGTGGAATCCGAAGACCTCTTCGTTGTCGTCACCGGGGAGCAGCCCGACGTCATGTATTTCGTTGACCATCGCGGGAACTACATGGGCAGCCGCGATATAACATATCCCGTCGGTTACGTGCCGACACACTCTGAAGGCCTGGCCTACATCCCGATGGCGTCACCGTTCTACCCGGATCACCTTGTCCTCGCCACCATGGTCTCTTTTGGCGACTCAAGATTGGAAATCATCAACCGCGGCGGCCAGGTCGTCGCGGAGCTCAAGTTCGATGCTTCCAATCCTCTCTATTACGCTGCCTTCGCTGGTGTGGCCTACCTGGCACCGGACCGCTTGATCGCGTACTCGTTCACATATGACGACGTGTACATCTTCGACTTCGACGGGAACGTGGTGGGCGGCCCATTCGCTGCTCCGGCCACTATACCCTTGGAAGGCTTGGTCCAGACCCGCAGCGGGTACGTGGTCGGAGCGGGACAGGGGGGCAGACTGTATTACTACGACCAGGACTTCAACCAGCCGCCGTTGATGGAGGTGATCTATCAAGCTAACGTCGGCGCGCTGGAACACTTCATCCTTGGGTTGGCGTGGAACAGCGACACCAATGAGCATTTGGTGTCAGACTTCTCCGGCGACCCCGTGACCTACAAGATCCGCGCGTTACCCCCCTCGCTGCACGGCTACAGCGTGGTCGCAGATCTTGGCACCTTTTATCGGCGCGCGAACGGCCTCGCGTACATGCCGGATGAACATCGTTACGCCGTAGGTCACCGCAGAGTGGGCAACCTGCCGACGCCGATCATCCTCAACTCGATCCTGTTGTTCAGCGCTGCCGACACGTTAGCGGAAACGATCGACCTCACTGCTTTGTCGGACACCTTGGGATTGGGGCAACCCACACGGATCGCCTATATTCCGTCCACGCGTCAGTTCGCGGTGAGATTCCTCAATGCTCCGACTGTTTTGTACGTCCTGTCGCGCACCGGGAGCCTTGACAGGACCATCGACCTCGCAGCCTCGGCAGGGATCACCGACCTCGGCTCCTTCACCTTCTTCAATCCCGTGCATTCGAGCGGCGGCCAGTTCATGATCATCAGCAACGACCGGCGGATCTTGATAACCGACTTCAACGGCGTCGCGCTCCGTGAGTTTAACGCCCTTACTGAATTCGGGTTCCTCGAGCCAGAGCTTGTCTCGGCCGTGACCACGGGGCCGCAGGCGGGAGCGTTCTCGTGCGTGGATGCAGACGGCGAGATGGTGGTCTTTAAGTTGAAGTAGGCCGGCATGCCGGCTGCGGCGCGGAGCCACGCTCCGGGCCACATGGACAAGACGGGAGAGTCTAATCCTACAAGATCTCGTAGCCGTGGTCGGCGATCTGGGCCCAGAGGATCTCCGAGTCGTGGCCGTGCAGGCGGAAGATCTGGCGCACGAGATCGCAGACCCCTTCGTAGCCGCGCTCGTAGAAAACGAGCATCGACGGGCCGGCGCCGCTGAGCGCGCAGCCGAGCAGGCCCGGCGCCCGCAGCTTCAAAATGTCCTCCATTCCCGGAACGAGCCCGAGCCGGTACGGCTGGTGGAGCCGGTCCTCGAGCGCGGTGGGGAAGGCGCTCGATGAGCCCGTGGCGAGCGCGGCGATCAGCAGCGCGGCGCGCTGCACGTTGAAGATGGCGTCCTCGCGCGTAACGCGCTCCGGCAGCACGGAGCGGGCGGTCGAAGTCGGCAGCACGAAATCGGGCACTACCACGGCGAGGCCGAAGCGTTTCGGCAGCTCGAGCCGCACGGCGTGAGCGACACCACCCGAATCGATGGCGCTGGCGACGATCGAGCCCAGCACGCAGGCCGCGACATTGTCCGGATGGCCCTCGATGCGCGCCGCTTCGTCGAGGATCCGCAGCGGCTTCCATTGAAGCCCCAGAACTCGATCAGCCATGACGACGCCGGCGGTCAGCGCGGCCGCGCTCGAGCCAAGGCCTTTACCGATGGGGATGTCGTTGTCGATCTCCAGTTCGACCGGCGACAGCTCTCCGTGCGTGTCGCGCGCCACCGCCAACGCCGTCTGCCAGATGAGGTTGTCCTCGCCCGTCGAGATCTCGCCGGCGTCGCGCCCCGAAGCGCGAATGCACAGAGTTTCGCTTTGGCGGAAACGGCACTCGAGGTAGATGCCGAGCGCCAGCCCCAGCGCGTCAAAGCCCGGCCCGAGGTTGGCGCTCGACGCCGGGACGCGCAGCCGCACCCACGGCTTTCCCTCAGCCGGCTGCGCCATCCAGCGTTACCTTCTGTCCTTCGCGGCAGGAGCGGTAGGCTGTCAGCACAACCTCCAGCGCCCGGTAGCCGTCCTCGCCGGCGCAGTTCGGCCTGCGGCCGGTGCGGCACGCCTCGCCGAAGTCGAGGAACTGGCGCTCGAACGGGGCCAGCGGGATGTGCATCGGATCGGAGGAGCCGGAGGTCACTTCCTTCTCGACGGGCGCGGGCTCTCCCCGATCGTCCAAGACGTCCCAGGTGGTCAGCTTGTCGGCCGAGATGATCGCCGTGCCCTGCGTGCCGTGGATCTCGATGCGCTCGGTGTAGCCAGGCCACATCGCCGTCGATGCCTGAATGACGCCGGTGGCGCCGCTCGCGTACCGCAGCGCCGCGGTGATCACGTCCTCGGACTGGATCTTGTGAAGCGCGCCGAGCTGCCAGAAAGCGAACAACTCCTTCACCGGGCCGATCAGCCACAGCAGGATGTCCACCTGGTGAATGGCTTGATTGATCAGCGCGCCGCCGCCCTCGACCTCCCAGCTTCCCTTGATCGGACGCGAGTAATATTCGGCCGTGCGGTACCACTTCACGTAGGCGTCCGCCTGGAGGATCTTGCCGAGCCGGCCGGCGGCGATCGCTTTTTTCAGGAAGATGCTCGAATCATCAAAGCGATGCTGGCTCACAACGCCTAGCTGGATGCCGGCGCTTCGTGCGGTCTCGATCATTCGCTGCGCCGTCTCCAGGTTGGTCGAAATCGGCTTTTGTACCTGGATGTGCTTCTTGCTTTTCGCGCAGGCCTCGACCGGCTGAAGGCGGAAGTCGGGGAAGGTGCACACGTCGACGAAGTCCACCTCGGGGTGGCGGCAGACTTCCTCGTAGCTCTTCAGGAACGTCGCGCCGTGCTTGGCGGCAAAGCCGCGGCCGGCGTCCTCGTTGACGTCGGTGCACACGGTGACCTTGTAGCCGATGTTGGCGTAAGCGAGGGCGTGCTTGTGCGAGATGGCGCCGGTGCCAATGATTCCAACGCGCAAGAGTGCTCTCCTTCTGAATCTTGCAGTATAGCTTGAAGCGGCCCGTTGGCCGCTGAGGGGACAGCCAGCACTGTCCACTCGCAAACTGCGCTCGGGACAGTGTAGGCTGTCCCCGGTGGGGCAAACTACGCTTGGGACACCGTAGGCTGTCCCCTCACAGGCCGTTGTTCGTTCCGCAGATGCTCACGTCGAGACCCAACTCGCGGAACATGGCCGCCTTGGCCGCCAGGGCGAGATTGGCGCCGGCGGCGTCGGGCGCGTAAGCGACCTGGATGTGGTTCGCCTTGTGCCGCGCCATCATCTGGTCGCGCGTGATGCCGTAAGTCACGGCGTGCATGATGGGCCACTGCGGCGTGGTGATCCGCCAGCGCCGTTCGGTCTCCTCGCGGGGAAGTTCAACCACCTTGGCGCGGCCCAGGTCCGCCTTCAGAACGCCGTTGTCGATGAACACGCGGCTCCAGACGATCTCGCCCGGCTTGCTGATGCCCTTGAGCGTGCCGCCGCCGAGGCGGAAGTACATCGGCGGCTGGCGCTCGCTCACCGCGCCCGCGTAACCGCCGGTGAAGTGCGCGGGCGGCGCGGCGCCGGAGATCTCGAACACCCAGACAAACTCCTCGCTGCCGTTGGACCTATATGATTCGCCGTAGCGGAGGTCGTGCAGCGTGGTCTCCGGCGAAAAGCCGAGTTTGCGCCAGACTCGGTTGGTGACGAGCGCGTCCAGGCCCGCGCACTCGTCCACTTCGTTGAAGTGCGGCAGCGCCCTGCCTTCGTAAAGGATCCTGCCGGTGACCGCGTGTCTCACCGGCGGCCGGTCTACGTTGTTGAGCAAACCCTCGGCGAGATCGGAGGCCGGCGCGAGGTCTTTGAGGCCTTGCTGGTACTGGATGCCGATGCAGTCGCAGCCGAAATCGTCGGCGGTGCGGAGAGCGGCGATGTACATGCGGCACTGGTCGAGGATCTGGCCGTCGGTGAGATCGGTCTCCGGATTCGGCCCGGTGAGAAACCGCATGCCTTTGGCGTCGAGCCAGTCTCGGACCTCCTGCGCTTCCTGTTTCGCCACCTGGAGCATTGCGGCGTATAGGGCGGACTGGCTGAGACGCTCCTTGAAGATCCCGGTCGGGTGCAGCAGTTCGTCGGGGATGATGGCGTTGTACATGCCCATGCAGCCTTCGTCGAAGATGCCCATGATCGCCCTGTTCCGACGCAACTGGCGGGCAAGCTCCGCGCCGGTCCGCTCGGCCTCCGGCGGAAGCTTCACGTCGCTGAGGCGCCGGACGTGGCTGGTGTCATGCACGACCGGCTCGCCTGCCAGCCAGCGGCGCAGGCCGCCGAGGAAGAATTCGTCGGTGAAATCCTCGCTCCAGAGCGTGCTGTAGTTGACGCCCGCTTTGGTGAGGCTGCCGTTCAGATTGAGCAGGCCGACGAGGCCGGGCCACTCGCCGCTCCAGTTGGCCACCGTGAGAATCGGACCGCGGTGGGAGTAAAGGCCGTGGAAGATATGGTGGCTGTACTGCCACACCGCCTCCACCACCACCAGCGGCGCCTCGGGCGGGATCCGGCTGAACACTTGCATCCCGTACTTTTGGGAATCGATAAAGCCGTGGCCCTTCTCGGGCTGGAAAGGGTGCCCGTGCCTGACCTCGCGGCCCTCGCGGCGGATGGCGGCCATCACCGCCTCCTCGGCCCTCTGCTGTGCGGCCCAGCACTTCTGGTTGGCGGAGAGCCGCAAGTCTCCGTTGGCAATTAAGATGACGGTATCCGGCATGGTCCTATTCTGCCACGCAGCGGCGCGGGGTCACTCAGTGCGACTCAGGCTGGCGTCATGCAGGCGAAGTAGCCCAGGAAGATGACCTCACGCTTCCGGCCGCCCCACACCGGCGCGAGCGTCTCTTCGCACCAAGCCCGGATCTCGCCGTACGGAGTACCGTTCCGCACCGCGGCGGCGACGTTGGTCTCCGTCAGCATGTAATCGAGATAGAAGCCGGGCTTCAACGTCAGCCCGATCTCAAAGGACTGCGCACAGCCCACGTTGAATCCCGTTGCGATTCCCGCCAGGATCTCGGGACTCAGCGGTCGCGCTTCGCTGCGCGACGCCGGATAACGCTGCTCGAATACCGCGAACCAGTCATCCAGCGCCGGGTCATCCCGAAAACGCCGCCCCGCCGAGAAGTCGTAGATGACG
>CAYZJD010000217.1:0-1905 GCA_964478455.1 uncultured Solibacteraceae bacterium
CACTTCCGAGTCACGCCTGTAATCCATTCGATATAAAAGAGTTAGCTTCGCACTCCCCCACTCTGCGGGGGACTGCCGCGCCGTAGCTGCGGCTACACTGGCACCGGGGGCAGGTTTTTGCGTCGGCCCGAACCCCCTTCTAGAGGGGATCGGGCTTCTTTCTCTGGAGGATGGACGATGCGGGTTCGAAGCTGGGCGCTGGTGATCGCGGTGATTCTGGGCGCGACGGCCTGGGCTGCTCTGCCGCTGAGCACGATCCAGGACACACTCTACAAAGCCGACGGGACGCCATTCGCCGGCATCGCGCTGATCGAGTGGAAGAGCTTTGAGGCGGCGGACTTCTCGACGATCGCGACGCACAGCGTGGCGGTGGCCATTGTGAACGGCGTCTTCAAGGTGCAACTGGTGCCGACGACCAACGCGTCGGCGGGCGCGCACTACCTGGTGCGCTATTACAGCGACGGGCGGATACAGTTCGAGGAGCGCTGGGCGGTGCCGCCGAGCGCATCTCCACTGAAGTTGCGGGACGTCCGGATCACCGGCCCGGTCTCAGGCGGGAGCGGCGGGGTGACGCCTGCGCCGAGCACGCAGATCCAGGAGTCGGACGTGCTGGGGTTGGTGGAGGACCTGGCCGCCCGGCCCTTGAAGGGACCTGGCTACGCACCGTCCCGGACGGCGTTCATCAACGAAATGGGCGAGATCGAGGCTGTGTACGGCAATGTCATTGACTGCGTTCGAGTGGACGGCACCGCCGGACCGTGCGACGTCAACATCAACCCTGGACCCGGCTTTGTGGACGGCGAGACGCCCGCGGGACTGATCAACGGGTCGAACACGACGTTCACGCTGGCCAACACGCCGAGCCCCGCCTCGAGCCTGTCGTTGTATCGCAACGGCGTGTTGCAAAAGGCGGGCGTGGATTACGGCCTTAGCGGCAACGTCATCACGTTCACGGCGGTTTCCGTGCCTCAGGTGGACGACATCCTGCTGGCCTCCTACCGGCTGGCGGACTCCGGCAATCCCGCGGGAGCGGCCGGCGGTGCGCTGACGGGAACATACCCGAATCCATCGATCGCCGAGGGCGTGATCTCGAACATCAACATTTCAGACGTGGCAGGGATTGCCGAATCCAAGCTCGCGTTGAGCTATCCGACACACTCCAACGCGAACGACCCGACAGCAGATCAGAAAGCCGCGCTGGCGGGCGCCTCGGGCATGCCCTCTGCGACAAATCGCTACGTCACGGACCAGGATTCTCGGATGACGAATCAGCGGTCGCCCTCCCCGCATGGCCTGTTGAGCGCGAGCCACAGCGATACGGCGCTGGGAACGCCGGTGAGGGGCGATCTGGTCGTCGCCACCGGCGCGTCGCCCGCCGCTTGGACGAGAATGCCGATCGGCCCGGCGAACCGCTGCCTGATGTCGAATGGTTTTGACGCCGTGTGGAACACCTGCCTCTACACGGGCTTCACGGCTGGTTCGATCCCGTACGTGGACGCTGGCGGCAATCTGGCGCAGAACAACAGCAGGTTGTACTGGGACAACAACAACCGGCGGCTTTCGGTGGGGAACAGCCTGAGCCAGAGCACTCTCCAGGTCTACGATGCAACGCCGGCAACGGGCGTGAGCAGCCTCTGGGTACGGGCCGGACAGGGCCAGGGGAATACGGCGCTGCAACTCTGGCTGGACCCGAGCGGCACTGAACTGGCGAGAATGGACGCCGGGGGAGGGTTGACCACGGCCTTCCTTCAGATCGCGACATCAGCGAGCGGCTCCGGCTTCCGGGACACCGGGAACGGCGGCGACCCAGCCAGCCGGAGCGACGGGGATTTCTGGTACAACTCGTCGGCTCAGGCGCGCAAGACCGTCGAGGACCTCGAGGGCTTGCGCCCGTGTTTTACCGCT
>CAYZJD010000217.1:1915-7849 GCA_964478455.1 uncultured Solibacteraceae bacterium
CGAGGGTGGCCAGGTGCATGCGCTCGGGCAGGTGCTGTGCAGCGGCACGGGATCGGCCGTCAGCTCGACTACGTTGACGCGGCTTGGGAGCTGCACGATTCCGGCGAGCTTTCTGAAATCCGGCGACCGCGTCGACATCCGCTTCAGTTACTCACACGAGGGAACAGAGAAGTCTCCGGCGTTCGAAGTGCGATGGGGGGCGACAACGGTCGTTTCGCGCACGGCGGCTTCCACGGAAACCTATATCTCGGGGCGGATCGATGCCGGCGTGCACGACGCGGGCGCACAATGGAGCGTCGAGAGTTGGGGGGCGTCCCTGGCGTTTACGGCAAGCGCGGGGAGCGCATCGGATACACTGTCCTTCTCACTGATGGTTGACTTCCTGGGCCGGATGACGAGCGGCGGCGGGAGCGACACGCTCACGCTGCGGAGTTTCTCGGTGATCCGCTATCCGGCGCAGGCGAATCCATAATGCGGCGAACGTCCCGGCGCGTTCCCCCCGAGCCGCGCGCGTCAGCAAGCGGCGCCAGGATCCCCCGGCTCGTGGTAAGTGGCCCGTCAGCCCGAATTCAGGTTTACTACGAAGCCCGTTTCAAGCGTGTACCCGATTCTCACAGCTCACTCCCTTGGTAAGGATGGAGGACAGAGGAAACGAGGGAGGCGGCCTGTGACGATCCTGTACGAGTTTTGGCGGGATGAGAAAGGACAGGACCTGATCGAGTATGCGCTGATGGCGGGCTTTGTGGCGGTGGCGGCAGGGGCGACGTTTCCGCCGGCGGCCACCTCCATCAGCACGATCTTCTCGAAAGTAGGCTCGGTGCTGGCGGCGACGCCGTAAGGAACTGCTTGGAAGCCAAGCTATCCGCCGAGATACTTCTTGAGATCCGGGTTGAGCTGGGTGTGCACGTCAGGCTCGTTCAAATTCTGGAGAGTAACTAGCCGGGGCGGGAGCGGGTTGAGCTTGGGTGGGGACTCTCCTCTGAGCTTACGGACGGCGGCGACGACCGACTCGTAGCCCATCTTGAAGGGGTGCTGCACCACCAGAGAATCGATTACACCGGACCTGAGCTCCTCAAGCAGCGTCGGGCTCCAATCAAAACCCACGAGCTTGACCTTGCTCTGACGCCCCTTGAGCGCTTGCGTGGCGCCGACCGCACTGGATTCATTGGAGGCAAACATCCCGTCCAGGTCCGGGTGCGCGGTCAGCATGTTCTCGGCCACGGCCAGGGACTTGGCGTAGTCGGACATCCCGAATCTCTTGTCGACGATCCGGATCCCAGGAAACTTCTGCTTGACGGCATCCTCAAAGCCCGCCTCACGCTCCATAGTGGAGGCGGCGCCAGGCTGCGTGGCCACGATGGCCACTTTCCCTTTACCCTTTAGGATCTCTCCCATTCGTTCGGCCGCAATCTGGCCGGCCTGGTAGTTGTCGGTGGCCACATAGGAGACGAACCGGTCCGTCTCAATCCCCGAGTCAAAGATGACGACCGGGATTCCGGTTGTGGCCGCCCTCTCGACCACGCCCACCATGGCTTTCTTGTCTATCGGCGCCAGAACGATGGCGTCTACGCGGCGGTTGATCATCGCTTCGACGATTTGCAGTTGCGTGGTGTAGTCGGTCTCGGTGGGGGGGCCGTTCCAAATGATCTCCACGCCGGACTCCCATGAGGCGGCAACAGCGCCGGCATGGACGGACTGCCAGAACAGATGCGCTCTCCCCTTGGGAATGACGGCGATAACGCTTTTCTGTTCGCGCTTGCAGGCAGGAGCGAACAGGAAGAGAAAAAACAAGCAGGCAACGACCACCCGGGCCGAACGTGTCATCTACGGAGATTGTTCCACACCGGCCGATGCCCGCGCCACTACGATGCGTCGATGGCGCCGCCCCGTGGGCTTCCCCTGTTTGCGCGCGCCTCCTGAGAGGGTGCGTTACGAATCAGACTACCGGAAGTTCTCCACCAGCACCAGGTCGGCGCCAGCACTTTCCAGAGCCGAGTAAAGAACGGCACGTTCGTCGGGCGAGACCGTGAGACCCGTAGCCACCTGACTCTGGGCCCGCACGATGGTCTTGACCTTGCCGGTGGCGAAATCGAGGAACTGAAGAACGTACTTCTGGCCGGGCATGGGACGCGGGATGAAGTAGATCCCGCGCGTCGCAACAAAGAAATTGCGCTCCCAGATCGAGGGGAGAATTTCCGCCTCCGCGCCGCCCTCCGCCGGCAGCTTCCAAAGGTTCGCGTCGGCCAAATCGTCTTTTGTGTAGTACACGAACTTGCCGTCCACGGATTCAAACGCAACGTGGCCGCCGTTCCTGGTCATCTGGACGGGCTCCCCTCCCTCTGGCCGGACCTTCCAGACCTGGTATTTTCCGCCGCGGCGTGAGGCGAAGTACACCCACCTGCCGTCTCGCGACCAGCTCGGGCAGACATCGTCGGCAAGGTCACCGGTCAACCGCACGGGCTTGCCGCCTTTCTCGCTGACGATATAAATGTCCCACTGCCCGTCCACCTGCGCGTCGAAGGCCACCCTTTGGCTATCCGGCGCCCAGCGCGGGGTTCCGCTGAATGAGCCAACAAAGGCGAGCTCGGAAGCATTGGATCCGCCCGCGTCGCTCACCCAGATGGCATAGTGCCCCGAGCGACTCGAACAAAAGGCGATTCGCTTGCCGTCGGGTGAAAACTGCGGATTGTATTCGCTTCGCGTCGAGCGCAGGAAGCGGTCGCCGGGCACTGCGTCAACTTGCGCTCCCGGAGCCGGGCGCGGCAGGTTAACTCGCCAGAGGTTAGAGTCCCAGACCACCTTCACGAGAGCCAGGCGGTCCGGCTTCGTCGAAATCGCGATGCTCCAGATTCCGGAGGCTGGCAGCACCTGCGGAGCGCCTGCTCCTGAGGCCGGCATTTTCCACAACCGGTTGTCGGATGTGAACAAGAGTTCGCGCCCGTCTGGGGTCCAGACAAAGCGGTTAATGTCGCCCTCCAAAGACTTCAGCCTCCTGGGCTCTCGTTGCGGCGCCAGTCCACTGGAAAGATCGAGAGCGAAGAGCTCTCCTCGGGAGAGTTTGACCTGCCTGAAGAAAGCCAAGGAATGCCCGTCCGAGGAGAGTGCAGCAACCGTGTCACCCCAGGGGGAGTCCGCCGGCGGAGTCGTTAGCCGGCGTCTTTCGCCCGTTTCGGCCGAGAGCAGGTACAAAGCTAAGGGCTGCTCGCAGGTGCTCCGTTCGGAGATCACCAGCCACTTGCTGTCCGGCGTCCACGCGCCCGGGTAGCTGCCGCAGCCCTCGGAAAGCTGGCGCTCGTATGCGCCGTTGGCGGGCATCAGCATCAGTACCGACTTTTGGCCGAAAACCAGCTCGCGAGTGAAGGCGATCCACCGCCCGTCCGGAGACCAAACCGGCCGGGCGTCTTCGCCAGGGTGGACGGTTAAGCGCGAAGGCTTCTCGACGCCGATGACCTTGACGTAGATGTCGTAGTTGTCCTGCTTCTCGCCGTTCCAGGAGAAAGCAACTTGGCTGCCGTCGGGAGAGAAGGTAGGGTCCTTCTCGATGCCCGGATAGCTCGTGAGCGGGACCTCAGTCCATGCGGGCCTAGGCCGCCGTTCGAGATGCCAGATTGCCGCTGCGGCGGCGATGAATACCGCCGAGAGCACCGCGAGCAAAATCGGCGGTCTGGGGTGTGCTCTGGCCGGAGCGGCTGCGATTTCGGCCGGCTCGCCCGTGTCCACCGGGGCGATGAAGCGGTAGCCGCGCCGGGCGAGGGTCTCGACAAAGCGCGGATTCTCGGCGTCGTCGCCGAGCGCCTGGCGGAGCTTCGTAATGGCGGCGTTCAGGCCGTGCTCAAAGTCAACGAAGGTCCCGTTCGGCCAGATTCGCTGGTAGAGTTGCTCGCGCGTGACGACCTCGCCGGGACGCTCCAGGAGATTGGCGAGGATCTGGAAGGGCTGCTGCGGCAACTTGACCTTAACGCCGTTGCGGAACAGCTCGCCGGATTCCAGGTTGACCTGAAAGATTCCGAAATGCACCAGCCGCCTTGACCCAGAGGTTTGGGCCGGCATAAACCCCTCCTGACGGAGAGTGTAGCACCGTGGTCTGAACGTTATGCCCGCTTGCTAACGCGCGCGGCTCGGTGATGAGTCTGGCTCAGTCAAAATGCGGCGTCCATGTTGTCGGGGCGCCTGCGCCGCTAGTCATTCTACGATGCGAGCTTGCGGTAGCGGTCCGAGGCGAAGTCCCAGTGAATGACGTTCCACCACGCGGCGACGTAGTCGGCGCGGCGGTTCTGGTACTTAAGGTAGTAGGCGTGTTCCCAAACGTCGATGCCCAGCACGGGAGTGTTGCCCTTCATCCAGGGGTTGTCCTGGTTGGGCGAGGTCTCGATCACCAGGTCCTTTGCACCATCCACGCTGAGCCAGGCCCAGCCGCTGCCGAACACGCCCATGGCCGCCTTGGTGAACTGCTCCTTGAAGGAGTCGAAGCCGCCGAACTTCTTGTCGATGGCCTTGGCAAGTTCGCCGGCGGGCTTGCCCTCCGTGTTCTTCTTCAGCAGTTCCCAGAACAATGAGTGATTGATGTGGCCGCCGCCATGGTTACGCACCGCAGTGCGAACCGACTCGGGCACGGAAGCGAGGTTGCGGACGATCTCCTCGATGGGCTTCGAGGCCCAGTCCGGGTAGTTCGCCAAAGCGTTGTTCAGGTTGGTGACGTACGCGCCGTGGTGGCGGTCGTGGTGAATCTGCATCGTCTGGGCGTCGATGTAAGGCTCCAGAGCATCGAAGGCGTAAGCCAGGGGGGGCAGCGTGAACGGCCCCTTGGGGGCCGCGGCTGCCTGAGCGAAGGTGGTGGCGGGCAGCGCCAAAGCGGCTGCCGATGCACTAAGGGTTTTCAACGTGTCGCGCCGGGTGGTCATATTGAGTTGTTCCCTTGTGTAGATGCTCAAGCCCGCACGCTGGCTGCGGGAATCTTGCTGATCAGACCGGAAAGTTCCTCGCGGCTCTCGCTGCCGATGGTAAAGCAGTCCACGCAGTCCAGCGCCAGAGCGTACTGGAGGCACTCGTCGGCGCGGTTCCGGAGCCGCCCCGCGCCGAGGATCTTCATGCCGATGATGCCCTTGCCCTGAGCCTTCATCTCGCGGAGGACCGGGAGGACGATTTCGGGCTTGGCGTCCATGGCGACTCCGGCAGGGTTGATGCGCGCCAGGTCGACCTGGACCCACGGCGTCCGGGCGGCGGTCTTCAGCGCTTCAAGCGTGTGGCAAGAGACGCCGTGCGTGCGGACGATCCCCTTCTCGCGAGCCTCGGTGATCACCGCCATGGCGCCCTTCTTGCGGGAAGGCCAGTCGGCATCCATCATGCAGTGCAGCAGGAGGATGTCGAGGTAATCGGTGCCGAGTTCCCGGCGGAAGCGATCGAGGTCCGCTCTCATCTCCTTTTCCGTGGAGGCGTGGGTCTTGGTCAGGATGACGACCTTGTCGCGCGGGATGCCCTTCAGCGCTTCCTTCAGGTGCGGGTGGGTGCCGTACTGGTCGGCCGAATCCCAGAAGTTGACGCCCTGGTCATAGGCCGCGCGGAACAGATCGGCGACGCCGCGAACGCCCAGCTTCCTGGTCTGGTTCGAGCTGCCGCCGACACCGTTGGTGCCGCTGCCCATGGCCAGCCGGCTGAGCTCGACGCCCATCGGTCCAAGCTTCACCTTGTCGCTGGCGTACTTCTTCGTTGCGCCGGCGAACAGGCGGTAAGGGAAGGAATGAAGCGCCACCGACCCAGCGATGGCGCCAGTCGCAGACAAAAAGCTTCGTCGGTTCATGGAATCTCCAGATAAAGACCAAGCTATCACACTGGCGGCGCGGGATTGCGGAGGGGGTGGCTCCGTTCAAAAAGGAAGCCCGATCCGCCCCGTTCTTCAAAAATGGGGCGGATCAGGCTGACCCCTTTTATGGACGG
>CAYZJD010000218.1:0-3075 GCA_964478455.1 uncultured Solibacteraceae bacterium
CGGCCCGATCGGGCCGTGCGTAAGACTTGAGCCCGTGCAGCAGCGTGGAAAGTCCGGTCCCGCCGCCGATGGAGACGATGCGCAGTGGAGGGTTCGGAGATTTCACGAACGGCCCTGATCCGGGAACAGCAGCTCCTCGAACAGCGGCTGTCGAGTGAATTCGGCAAAATCCGGGTCGCTGCGCGCCAGCGCCCGGTTCTTTGGCTGCAACTCGATCGCTCGTTTCAAATCCAGGTGCGCCTGCTCGATCTCTCCGCGTTTGGCCCGGCACAGCGCCAGCGCGTAGTACAGGTGATCGCCGTTAGGGGATGTTGTCAGCGCCTCCCGCAAGTGGCGCTCGGCCTCGTCGAACCGTTGCTGGTTGATCAGGGCGATGGCGAGCGTATAGCGCTCTTCGGTCGTGGCCGGCGACAGGGAGGACCGGCTGATCCGCTGCTCGCACATCCGCGCGTAGGAGCGCGCCGCATGCGCCATCTCCAGGACCGGTCCGGTAGCCGCCTTTTCGAACCACTCCCTGGCCGCCCGGAAATCGCGGGCTTGAAACCGCGCCGCGCCCTCTTCAAACCACTGCGCCTGGACACGCGACGCGTCCGCTGCCGGTGACTCCCCCCGCCCGGACGCGCGAGCAGGGAGCGGCTTCGCTTTCGGCTTCTTGGATTGTGCTAAAGGCCGGTTGCTTGCCCTACTCATCGGAAAAATGTCAGGCTCAGCATAGCACGGACCCCCGCTGCGCGGCTAACCCGGGCACGATCGCTATTGCGCGGTGTCCTCGTCCTCGTACACGGTGATTGGTTCCAGATCGTCCGCCTCGAACACCTGACCACAGTCAACACACCGCACGTAATCCACACCGTCACGCCGGACGATCACCGCGGTTCGGCCGTGCGCGCAATTGGGATGCATAAAGGACCAGAATTACCCCTATTTTATTCATCCCCATCACCTTGTCAATAGTACCGCCGGTGGGCGCCGTCCTCGAAGGCGGAGCCGCCCTCGCCTCCCCCGGCCGCTTCGCTACAATTTGGAAACCGGTGAGAGGCTACGCAATCCCCGATTTCCCGGCGCCGCCGGCAAGCGGCTTCTTCCTACCTCCCGAACTTGCGGCGGGACCATGACTCTTTGGACGCCGGAGATGATCGAGGTCGGTGCCAACCTGGCGGCCCTCGATGCTAGGCTGGACGCTGTTCCGGACCATCCAGCCGTGTTCGCCATCTGGCCACGGGAAGGAATGCCGTACCTGGCCCGCACCACGCTGCTCCGCCGGCGGCTGCGACGGTTGCTAGGCGAACGGCCGCTACCTTCGCGGCTGTTGAACCTGCGCTCGGTCGCCGCCCGCGTCGAATACCGGCTGACGGCATCGTGGCTCGAAACGACCCTCGTCTTCTATGAAGCGGCGCGGCGGTTCTTCCCGGACGCTTACACCAGCCTGATGAAGCTGCGAATGCCGCCGTACGTGAAGCTCATCCTTTCGAACCGCTTTCCGCGGGCGCAGGTCACTTCCAGGCTGAGCGGCGCGCGCGCCCTGTATTACGGCCCGTTCCGCACCAGAACCTCGGCCGAGCAGTTCGAGAGCCGGTTCCTCGACCTGTTCCAAATCCGCCGCTGCCAGGAAGACCTCGCCCCCTCGCCTTCGCATCCCGGCTGCATCTACGGGGAGATGAACATGTGCCTGAGGCCGTGCCAGCAGGCGGTGAGCGACGAGGAGTACGCGAGCGAAGTGCGGCGGGTGGAGGAGTTTCTCGAAAGCGATGGGAGCTCGCTCCAGGAAAGCGTGGCCCGTGCGCGGGAGCGGCTGAGCCAGGAACTGAACTTCGAGGAGGCCGCCCGGCAGCACAAGCGCGTCGAAAAGATCCAGGAGGTGCTCAAGCTCCGTGACGAACTGGCGCGGGACATCGAGCGGTTGAACGGCGTGGCCGTCACGGCCTCGACCGAGCCGGAATGCGTCGAGCTGTGGTTTGTCCTGCGGGGCTGCTGGCAGCCGCCGCGGCGGTTCGGCTTCGAGGTAGCCGGCGGCAAGGCGATCTCCATGGACCACCGGCTTCGCGAGGTGGCGGCCTCGCTTGAGCCCCGGCCCCTGCGCACGCGCGAGCGGCAGGAACACCTGGCGCTGCTGGCGCGCTGGTACTACGCCAGCCACCGTGACGGCGAGTGGATTGCGTTCGATGCCGTGGAAAGCCTCCCTTACCGCAAGCTGGTGAATGCGATTTCCCGCGTGATGCAGGCCAGACCGTATTGACGGACGGCGATCAATTGCCGGCGCTCCACAGCATCGCGTTGCGGAGCACTCTATCGTTCCCGAGGGTGATAGTTCGGAAACGGAGGCCGCTTGCGCGCCGGGACTCCGCTTTTCCGGAGCAATTCCATCACAACTTCGACCGCCTTCTCCAGTTGTGCATCACGCCCCTCGCGCCACAGCTTGGGGTCCAGTTCGACCTCGACGTCCGGCGCGACTCCGTAATTCTCTACCTCCCACTTGCCCTCCGGCGTGTAGAAAGCAAGATTCGGTGTTCCGACAAATCCATCGTCCATCAGATCGCCGGGATTCGTGTAGTGCCCCACCAGTCCGCCCCAGGTCCTCTTACCTACCAGCGGGCCGATCCCGGTCTTGCGGAAGAGCCAGGGCATCGCATCGCCCCCCGATCCGGCCATTTCATTGATCACCATCACCTTCGGTCCGAAAATGGCCTCAATGGGAGTGGTAATGTCCTCTCCTTCGCGCATGTGCCAGTAGCTTAGCAGGGGCCTGCGCAGATAATCGATAATGTAGTCGGCAAGGACGCCGCCGCCGTTAAAACGCTCATCGATGACAGCCGCCTCCTTCCCGACCTGCGCGAAAAAGTAGCGGTTGAAATTCGTGTATCCGCTGGAATACGTGTCGGGCAAGTAGATGTAAGCCACGCGGCCTCCGGTCAGTTGATCCACCTTCCGCCGGTTATCTTCCACCCATGCCAGGTTGCGCAATCCGATCTCATCTTCGACGGGCACAACGGTGACCTCGCGGGAACTGCTCCCGTCCGGGTTGGGCCCCACCCGCAACACGATGGACTTTCCGGCCGTCTCCTCGAACATGGCGTA
>CAYZJD010000218.1:3175-7827 GCA_964478455.1 uncultured Solibacteraceae bacterium
GGCTTTTCTTCGTCTGTTTCCGGCGCCACCGGCGACGGCACTCCCTTCTTCAACACGGCAGCGTACACGCTGCGGGTCACGGGCCGGTTCAGGCTCGACATATCGAGCCAGCCTGCCGTCAGCGCCGCATCGGTGCTGGCGGTTAGATATAGATACTTCCCCTCCTTGTCGAAAACCGCATGCAACGCGTCGCTCATGCCGTCCGTTACCTGGTAGGCTTTCGCCTGCTCGATCGAGTAAACGAAGACGGCGTGCAGGTGATTCCGAAGTTGTTTGGTGTACGCCAGCCATGCGCTGTCCGGTGATCAGGAGGGATTTAGTGAGTAAAACGGCCCTGCATAGGTGTCCGTGGCCACGCGGACCGGCTTCTTGTCTTCCAGATCCACACACCAGAGATTCAACCGTTTGTCCGTGTAGGCTATTTTCCGGCTGTCGGGCGACCACCTCGGAGAGTAGTAAAAGGAGGGCGGACTGCCGAGGTCGATCTTGCGAAACCCGCCCATCCCGCTCTGGTCGCGCACGTGCAGAGCGTACTCCCCCGATTCATCGGAGAAGTAGGCGATCGACTTCCCGTCCGGCGACCACGCCGGATCCCGTTCGACCGCCGCGGTCGTATCCGTCAGGTTCCGGATGTCCCCCTTCTCCGCCGGGACGGTCAGGATTTCTCCCCGCACTCCAAAGATAGCGCGCGCCCCCGTCGGCGAGATCCCCGAGAAGCGGATGCGTTTCGGCTCGATCTTCCGGAAGTGCTGCCTTACCTCGGGCAAATCCCCCACAAGGCGAATGTCGATCTTGCGCTCCTTACGAGTATTCAGATCGAAAAGATGGAGGGACCCAAACTGCTCGAACACAATGACGCCCGGGCCTGCGGAAGCCGACTTGAAATCGAATCCGTCGTTCTGAATGACCTGTTTTACCTGCTTGGTCCGCGTGTCATATGCAAACAGGGATACCGGGCCGTTTCGGTCGGACAGAAAGTAGATGGTGTCTCCGACCCACATCGGATTGAAGTCGTTGGAATTGTCGCGCGGTATTCTGGCTTCGATGCTGGAATCGGAGAGGCTCACGATCCAGATTGGCTTGGTCTGCCCGCCTCGATACCGTTTCCAGGCCCGGTGCCACTGCGTGATGGATACATAGGCCATGCGGGTGGCATCCGGTGAGTAGGATCCTTCTTCGGCCATGGGCAGCGGCAGCTCGGTTGGAAACCCGCCGTCAAGGGGGATGGTGAACAGCCGGTTGAATCCCCAAGAATAGTTGTTGCGTCTGGATCGGAAGACGACTTGCTTTCCATCCGGCGTCCAGCCCACCACGTGATCGGCGCCGGGGTGATACGTCAGTCGCTTGGGGACGCCGCCCGCCGCCGGGACCACATACACGTCCTGGTTGCCGTCGTACTCGCCCGTGAAGGCGATCAGGTTTCCGTCCGGAGAAAACGCCGGGTCGGTTTCAGTGCCGGTTCCCACCGTCAGCCGTTTCGCTTCTCCGCCTTCGTTGGGCACGATCCAAAGATCGCCGGCATAATTGAACACAATGTGCGTCCGGCTGGCCGCCGGCTTCCGAAACAGCATGGCGTCGCTGGACTGAGCCGCGCAAGACCCTGCCGCCATCAAAAGGAGAACTATGCTCTTGCTGGACATCGGGATCACCTCGCTGTTTGCGGACACGGATGATTATACATCCGGGTTCCTGGGATGGCGGTCAATCGTGTGAAAGCCTACTTGCCGGCGCTCCACAGCATCGCGTTGCGGACCAGCGCGCGGTAGCCGGGATGCACGTGCGCCAGGCGGTCGTGGCCGAGCTGGATATAGACGACCCTGGACTTTTCGTACGGGCTGATCCAAGCTACCGGGCCGTCGCTCGTCGGGTTGTCGGTCTTCATCAGCACCTGGACTTTCGGCGAGATCCAGAGACCCTTGTAAGTCTCATCGAAGATGTGCATGCGGCTGATGCCGGCCGTCACCGGGTGCTGCGCCATGGGGTAGACGAACATCTCTTCGTCGTGCCTGTAATTCGAGGCCGGCAGTCCCTTTTCGGGCTTGAGTAAGTAGCGGCCGCCGACGACAGTCTCGTACCACCACGGCCACGCCCCGTAATCGGCGATGGCATGATGCAGCACCACCACGCCCTTGCCGCTCTCGACAAAGTCGGCCAGGTTCTTCTTCTCCGCCTCGGTAATGTCCTGGGTGAAGTCATAAAGAACGAGGACGTCGTATTCCGGACGGATGTCCTCGGCGAAGGCCTCGTGATTCGACAGAGCGTGCGCCCATTCGATGTCGGCATGACCTTCGAACAGCATGTAGAACGAAGTGTCGTAGGCGTGGCCGCCGGTGACCACCAGAACGCGCGTGCGCTGCTCTTGCGGCCGCAGCGGATCGATCTTCGCCGGCAGCGTGACCGTGCCCGTTGCTGCCCATTCCGCCCCGCGCAGGAAGGTGGTGGCGAAGCCGGGCTCGCTCATGGCGGCGAGGTCGTGGCCGAGGGTCGTGTGGAAGACGCGACCCTGGCCGTGCTCGACCACCCACAGAACGGGCTCGTCCTTCCCGGTGCCGCGCATCTTCGGGTCGTCGTAGGCGGTGGCGATCACCTTGGCGGTGGGACGCATCCGCATGTGGTGGTACAACTCGTCGGTGGCCAGGAACGTCTCCTCCATGCCCCTGGCGATCGGGTGCCGCGGGTCGATGAACTGGACCTTGAAGGAGTGCAGGTCGCCGTGACCGGTCCGCGGTTCATCGAGTGACCACACGCCCCCGATCATGTCGCCGTACTCCGGCCAGGCCGGCTCGATGATGTCCGTTCGCTTGTGCCCATCCCCGAGGACCGGCAGACCGGAGAAAGCCCAGGAGGCGCCATGCACAACAACCATGCCCTTGCCGGACCGGATGAACTCCTCCACTGCCTTCTCGGTCGCGGCGCCCCAGCGCGGGCCGTTGTAATCGAGAACAAGGACGTCATAGGCGGCCAGCGTCTCCGCACTCGTTCCAGCGGGCTCCTCCACCACTCGGACATCGAAGCGGCCGGTATCGAGCAGAAGCTTCTTCAGATGCGGCGTGGTCGCGCGCCAGTCGTGGTTGTTGCGCCCGGAGAAGATGAGCGCGCGAAGCTTGCCCTCCTGGAACAGCGGCAGCGTGGCCTGCGCGGAGGCGAACGCGGCAAGGGAGAAGAGCCAGACGGCAGTGCGAAGCATGGCGTCACCGATTGTACTTCGGCGTGACCCCGCGCAGGCCGACCCACACGTCGTCGCAGGCGGCGACGGTTTCCGGGGCCAGCGGCCCATCCTTGAGCGCCCTGAGGTTCTCCTCGAGCTGCTCGAGCCGCGACGCCCCGAGGATGACACAGTCCGCCGCCGTGTGGTCGAGCAGCCAGTTCAGCGACAAGCTGACCAGAGACGGGCCGGCTGCGGCGGCCACGCCGCGCAGCTTCTCGACGGCGTGGAAGTAAGCCGGGTGCCAGTAACGATCGAGGTAAAGCTGGTTGTTGTCGAACCGCGTGCCGGGAATGGGAGCTTCGACCTTGTGCTTGCCGGTCAGCAATCCTCCGGCGAGCGGATTGTACACGACAGTCGAGACGCCGAACTCCTTGCACATCGGCAGATACTCCTGCTCGATGCCGCGGGCGAGCAGGTTATACATCGGCTGCGTTACCCAGGCCGGCTTCCAGCCGTTCCGCTCGGCCAGCCACAGCATCCGGACTACTTGCCAGCCGCTGTAGTTGGAACTGGCGGGCCAGCGGACCTTCCCTTCGCGTACGAACCGCTCCATCGTCTCCAGCGTTTCCTCAAGCGGCACGTCGCAGTCCGGTTGGTGCAGGTAGTAAAGGTCGAGGTAGTCGGTTCGAAGCCGTCGCAGCGAATCTTCGAGCGCCTTGCGCATGGCGGCCCGCGACAGGCCGGCCTCATCGGGCCCTTCGCCCATCTTGCCTCGCACCTTGCTGGCAAGAATCACCTCGCGCCGGCGGCCCCCGAGGATGCGCCCCAGCATCTCCTCGGATGCGCCCTTGTTATAGATGTTGGCCGTGTCGAGAAAGTTGATGCCGGCCTCGAGACAGCGATTGATGATCTGCGCCGCCTCGGCCTCGCCGGTCTGGCCGCCGAAGGTCATCGTCCCGAAACAGATGCGGGACACGGTGAGGTCGGTGTGCTTGAGCGTGATCGTTTGCATCGGAGACTCCGAACATACCAGAAAACCGGTGACAGGCTACGCAATCCCCGATTTCTCCGCCGGCCCATGTGTGATCCCGGTCACCACCCGTGCGCACGGGCGGTGATAGACTGTGCCGGGAGGAATGCCCATGTACCGTCTCGCTCCGATCGTCCTCTTTGGCCTTCTATCCGCCTTCGTGGCGGCGGCGCAGAAGTGCGTCTCTTGTCACGTGAAGATCACGCCGAACATCGTCTCGGACTGGCAACTGAGCAAGCACAGTCAGAATGCCGTGGATTGTTCCATCTGCCATGGCGACGAGCACAATTCAGCCGCTGACGTGGCGAGGGCGAAGATCCCGACGCCGGACACATGCAACGGCTGCCATCCGGCGCAGGTGAAGCAGTTCAAGAGCGGGAAGCACGCCTTTGGCTGGGCGTCAATGAAGGCGATGCCGACATTCCACTGGCAGCCCATGTCGCTGACCGAAGGGATGAAGGGCTGCGGCGGGTG
>CAYZJD010000219.1:0-6278 GCA_964478455.1 uncultured Solibacteraceae bacterium
GTGGCACGCAATGGCGCTTTCACGCAGCACGCGCCCGCTCCAATCCGCCAGCACCACCCGCGCGCCCGCGCGGGCAACCTCAACCCCCACCGTCAGCCTGGCCTCAGACCGTAAGCTCAGCAGCGTCGGGCGGCGGCCAAGCTGTGAGTGGTTGGCGAGTTTCTCTTCCGAGATCATCTTGTCGCGCTTCAGGCGCTTGAGGATGAAGGTGATCGAACTCGGCGAAAGGCCGGTGATCCTTGCGAGGTCCAAACGCGACAGGGGCGCATTCTGCCGGATCCCATTCAATACCAGGCGCTCGTTGGCCTGTCGCAGAGCCGACTTGTTGAGAGCGCCCTTGGTCGTGAACGTGACGGCCATGTTTGGACTCCAGCTTTCGGGCCGGTAGAAATACTATTATTACGTTGTCTGAGAGAAGTGTCAATCTTCGAAGCCGGGTTTCGGCCTTTCTTTCAGGTCCGAGACGTTCCCAAGGGGTTGCGGGCGCCGGCCAGGCCGAGACATTCCCGCCTGTGGGCGGCGATCCGGTGCAGTCCGCAGCTTGAAGGATTTCCCACCTACAATCAAATGGATACGCGCAACGGCTTCGGCCTGCCCGCGTCATGGTAGTCTGCCATGGGAATCGCATAGAAACCCACGGACGGCGTCGGCGTACGGTTCCGGTCAGTGGCTTCAGCTTTTTCCCTTGACAGACGGAACGGCTTGGTATATAGATAATTCAGTAACAAAATAAATGTGGGCAAGGCTTGGCCCCGGAGGGGTCTCTAGGGGCAGGTCCCTCGCGGTCGTCGCCGTGCCCGCTGAAGGAGTCGCCACATGAACAGTCTCGCGAGATTGGGGAGTGCGCTTTGGTTCGCGTTGCTCCCGCTGTCATCACCCCACCTGCTTCTGGCTCAGGCCACCCAGGGAAGCATACTCGGCACCGTCACCGACGCCACCGGCGCCGCCGTTGTCGGCGCGGAAGTCACGGTGAAAAACGAAGGCACGAATTTCGTCCGCCGGATCACCACCGGCGAGGGCGGCGACTACCGCGTTGCCGGCCTCGAGGCTGGAAGTTATGAAGTGACCGTCAACATGCAGGGGTTCAAGGCATTCACCCAGACCAAGGTGGATCTCGTCGCCAACCAGATCAAGCGAGTTGACGTCGGCCTGGAGGTGGGCGAGCTGACCACCAAAGTAACCGTGGAGGGAGGCACCTCCCAGGTGGAGACCGAGACCGTCACTCTCTCCAACGTCAAGACCAGCCGCGACTACACCCAGTTGCCGCTAAGCATCTGGGGACGTGGCTGGGCGAACGTAACCAACGTGACCGCCGGGGTCCAGGCGGAAAGCGGATTCGAAGTGAACGGCGCCCGGGACACCGCCAACAACTTCACTTCCGACGGCATTTCGGTCAACGACATCATCAGCAGCCGGAACACGGCCAATGGCTTCTCGGGGGAAGTCGAGGTGATCCAGGAGGTCAAGATCATGACCGCCAACAACTCGGCCGAGTTCCCGCAGGTGGCGCAATTCGCCGCCATCACCAAGTCCGGTACGAACGAGCCGCACGGGTCCTTCTATTGGGGTCAGTTCAACACGAAGTTTTCCGCCCGGAGCTGGCAGGACCCCGTCGGGCCGTCCTTCATCAACTACCCGATGTTTGCCGTGACCAACGGCGGACCTCTGTACATCCCGGGCGTGTACGACGGCCGGGACAAGACGTTCTACTTCTTCTCCTATGGCGGGGCTCGGTTTCGGACCGGCAATCGGAGCTATCTGTCGATCCCGACGCCGGCCTTTCGCGAGGGCGATTTCTCCTCTCTTGCCGGGGTCGTGACGATCGTGGATCCGCTCAACGGAGTTCCGTTCACTGACAATAAAGTTCCGCCGGCGCGCATCAGTTCCGTCTCCCGCGCCATACAGGACCTGGTGTACCCGGACCCCAACCTTCCGGGACAGGGTGACTTTGGCGTGGTCAACAACTTCTATGGTGATCCTGGCGCGCGCTTCGATTCGGACGTCTACTCGGGCCGGCTCGACCAGAAGATCGCGGCCAGCAATCTGCTGTTCGCGCGGTTCGGTTACACCAAGAACAACAAGGACAGCTACCCCGGCGCATTGAAGGACGGCTACGGGCCGTGGGCGTGGCGGGGCAATCACCCTGGCGCCAGCGTTGTGATTTCCGATACCCACACCTTCAGCCCGGCGCTGGTTAACGAGGCCAAGCTGGGCTACAGCCGTGACCTCGGAAGGTGGCGGGATCCGAACTACGGCAAGGACGTTCTGTCTGTCATCGGCCTCCAGGGAATCGCGAACCCCGGCAATGACCCGGCTATCGGCGGGATGCCTGGCACATCCTTCTGGGGCTCGGCGGTGGACTTCGCCGGTACCATCACTTGGGCTAACGATTGGCTACAGGCTCAGAACACCTACCAGTTCATTGACAACCTTTCCTGGTATCAGGGGCGCCACAGCCTGAAGATGGGCTTCGATGTCCGGCGCTATCAGATCAACGACCACGGCAAGCCCTTGGAGGTCCGCGGCTCGTTCAACTTCGATGACCAGTTGAGCGGTTTCAGCTATGCCAACTTCCTGCTCGGATACCCGAGCTTTGCCACCCGGGCCATCGCTCGCCCCAGCGCGCACTCGCGCAGCCCTTTGTACGGCTTCTATGTGCAGGACGACTTCAAGCTCCATCCGCGCGTCACGCTCAATTACGGGATCCGTTACGAATATCAGAGCCCGTGGGTGGACAAGTTCGACCGGATGTTCACCTTCGATCCCGCCCGCGCCAGCCTCGTCACTGCCGGCAGTTCGATTCCCGCGGATCTGGTTCCCGCCGTGGCCGCGACGTTGCCCATCATCTCGGCGGCTGAGGCGGGCTTCCCGGTTCGCAGCCTGATGGAGACCGACGCCAACAACTGGAGCCCCCGCCTGGGATTGGCCATCCGGCCGTTTGCCGACACCAAGACAGTGGTGCGGCTGGGCTGGGGTTACTATACGCAGATGTGGCCGGGCCTGCTGGCGCTGAATGCGACCGGCGGGCCGTGGCAATCCACCGAAGTCTACTACATCGAGGGCAACCAGCCCACTATCAGCTTCCCCAATCCGTTCTCCAAGGTGAATGAGTTCTCCGGCGTGCAGAGCGTCAGCGCCGTCAGTTCCCGCTTCCCGAACGAACGCACCCAACAGTGGAGCCTCTCCATCGGACGGCAGATCTGGGGAACGGCGGTAGACGTCGGATATGTCGGCACGTCGGCGAAGAACATTCCGTTCAGCCAGGACCTTAATCAGCTCAGGCCCAGCACCATCCCTTACAGCTCGGAGCGCCTTCCCTACCAGCGCTTCGGCAGCGTCAATCTGACGCAGAGCGGCGCCTCTTCGATCTACCACGGTTTGACCGTCAAGGCCGAGCGCCGGATGGCGGCCGGCTTGTGGTTCAACGCCAACTACACCTGGGCGAAGGCTCTCACCGACGCCGACCTGCGGAGCTATAGCAGTGGCGCCGAGCAGAACCAGTATGAGCGCTACCTGGAGCGCGCCGACGACCCCAACCACCGGCGCCAGCAGTTGCGCTTCAGCTACATCTATGAGCTGCCCGTTGGCAAAGGGAAGCGCTTCGCCGGCGGTCTGTCCGGCATCGCCAATTACGTTATTGGCGGCTGGCAGCTTTCCGGCATCACCACCATGGTCACGGGGCCTCGCCTCAGCGCCTACTTCTCCGGCGTCGATCCCGCCAACACGAACCAGTATTGGGGGCGACCCGATCGCGTCGGCGACGGCAACTTCGACTCGAGTGACATGCGAGACCGGATTAAGAATGGTCAGCCCATTTTCGACATCAACGCCTTCGTTGCGCCGGAACAGGGACGCGGTTCCTTCGGCAACGCCGCTCGCAGCATCCTGACAGGACCAGGCACAATGAACTGGAATGTCGTGCTCGCGAAGAATTTCCCCATCCTTCAAGAACGGGCGCGGTTGCAGTTCCGTTGGGAGCTGTTCAACGCCTTCAACCGGCCGAATTTCTGGAGCCCGGACACTGACACCAGCGGGGGCAGCTTCGGCATGGTCTACGGCGCCGGCATGGGCCGGCAGATGCTCTTCGCCGCGCGTCTGGACTACTAACAGGGTGCTGAATAACGGTGGCAGGCTTCGCTGTCCCGAGCCGCCAGTGACGCGGAATCATGCACTTGCGGCCCTCGGCGCGTGGACAGCGTTGCCTGTCACCCTGTTTATCGGCAGCCGACTAACGCAGTTCGTACAAGGCCAGGGGCGGAGCGCAGCCTGCCCCTGGCGCCGCCAATCATGACCGTTGCTCGTTCGCTCACGGCGGTTTGCTTGGCCTCGACATCGCTCCTGGCGCAGGCCCGCTCCCACAGTCCTGCGGAGCGGTTCGACCTGTTCCAGCAATATCTGGTTCGTCGGGCCGCTGAAATCACTCGAAGTTTTCCCGGCGACATCCAGACCCTCGACCAATGCAAACGCATCCGCCCGCGCTTGCGGCAGCAGGTCTTGTACATGCTGGGCCTGGATCCAATGCCGGCGAAGACGCCGCTCGAGGCCCGCATTACCGGCAAGTTGGACCGTGGGTCGTACAGTATCGAGAAGGTTGTCTTCCAAAGCATGCCCGGGCTGTATGTCACGGGTAACCTCTATCTGCCCAAGGTCACGCCGGGGCCTCTCCCAACGGTGCTCTACCTTTGCGGGCACTCCCCTGGCCCGTGGGGTGCGAAGGTCGACTATCAGCATCATGGAATCTGGTTTGCCCGAAACGGCTATGTCGCTCTGCTGATCGACACGATCGAGTTCGGGGAGGTCCCCGGAGTTCACCACGGGACGCACGACCTCGAAATGTGGGACTGGCTTTCCCAGGGGTACACTCCTGCCGGGCCCGAGACCTGGAACGCCATCCGAGCCGTGGATTACCTGGAAACCCGGCCGGAGGTCGATCGCAGCCGGATCGCCGTCACGGGCATTTCCGGCGGCGGCGCCATCACCTGGTACGCGGCGGCCGTGGATGAACGCCTGCAAGTCGCCGCCAGCGTTTGCGCCACCTGGACGGTCGAGCACCACACCGCTCTCGATGCCGTTCACGAGAATTGCGACTGCATCTACTTCCACAACACCTTCCTGGCTGACCTGCCTGTGGTGGGGGCCTTGATCGCCCCGCGGCCGTTGAAAATCATCAGCGCGCGGCGCGACCCGTCGTTTCCGTCCGCCGGCTACCGCGAGGTTTACCGGCGGCTGCGCCCGATTTACGAGTTCTACGGCGCGGGCGACAGGATCGTCGAGTACGACCACGACGCGCCGCACGCGGACCTCCTGCCGTTCCGCAAAGAGGCCAACGAATGGATCAACCGTTGGCTGAAGAAAGATGGCACTCCATTCGAAGAAGGGGATATCAAGCGCGAAGCCCCGGAAATCTTGCAGGTGCTCGACCGCTACCCGCCCGGCGCCGTCAACGGGTACGTCCACCGGATCTTCATCTCGTGCCCGCGGCCTCGAATCCCGAAAACACTGGAGGAGTGGAAAACGCGGCGCGCCGCGCTCATCGCCGAACTGAAGGATAAGAGCTTCCGCGCTTTTCCTCGTGAGAAGGTCCCGTTCGACGCCTGGAAGCGCGAATCGCAGGAGTGGACCGCCAGGTACGCCCGCCCGTTCGACGTGGAGTTCAGTACGGAGGCAAACGTGCGGGTCACGGGGCACCTCTACCTGCCGCGCGATGAGAATCCCTCCCATCCAGGTCTGATTTACGTCAAGGGCCGGCAGGACGTCGTCTATCCGATTGATTACGATCCGCTGCTTCCCGTGCTTGGCACGCACGTTGTCTTGACGCTCCAGCCCAGGGCGGTCGACTATCCGATGGACAACTACAAGACCGCCACCATCAAGCGCACCGCCGCCTTGGTCGGAGCGACTCTCGAGTCGATGCAGACCTGGGACATCCTCCGGGCGGTGGACTTTCTGATGGAAGGCGAGCGGCTGGCGCTCTCGTCTCTTTCTGTTTACGCAAGGAAAGACATGGCCGTCCCCGCACTCTGCGCGGCTGCCCTGGATAGCCGCATCAGCGCGGTGATTCTCGACGACCCGCCCGCTTCGCACTGGCAAGGCCCCGCTCTGCTGAATGTTCTGCGGTTCACCGATATGCCGGAGGTTGCCGCCGCCATCGCGCCTCGCGAACTCGTCTCGCTCGGGCGGATGCCGGATGACTACCGCCTGGTGGAGTCCGTCTACGGCCTGTACAAGACGAAGCAGCGGATGCGACGCGCTCATGCTCTGGCCGACGCTCTAAAGGT
>CAYZJD010000219.1:6378-7782 GCA_964478455.1 uncultured Solibacteraceae bacterium
GCTTTCTTGCTTGCCGCCAATATTGCGAACAGTGCTTCTCAACCGGCTCAGCGGGCGGGAAGACAAACAGTCCGCGTGTGCGCCGCGCAGCCGGCCTCCCGGTTGATCGACTGGCGACTGAAGCCGGCCGAGGCGCTCGCCCAGGTGGACAAGTCGCTCGGCGAGTTAGAGCAAATCGTCCATCGCGCGGGAGCCGCTGGGTGCGACGTGCTCGCCCTGCCGGAGGATACGCTGGGCCTGCTGCACTGGGAGATGGGGAACAAGGCCGCGATGAAAGACGTGCTGCCCGAGGCGGTTCGCCGGATGCTGGATCGCCTGGGCCGGGCGGCTGCCTCTCATCGCATGTATCTGGTCTGCTCCAACGACCTGGCGGAAAAGGACGGCACGTACCGCAATCTGGCGTTTTTCCTGGGTCGCGACGGCAAGGAGATTGGCCGCTACGCCAAGGTGCATCCCACCATCAACGAGTCAGACAGGATCCGCGGCCGGCGTTTCCCGGTGTTTGAGACCCCCGACCTGGGCGGAGTGGGCTTATTGATTTGCCACGACATCAAGATGCCCGAGGCGACCCGGGCGCTGGCGCTGGGCGGCGCGGACATCATCTTCTTGCCGACGCTGGGCGGCGCGGTCATGGGAGGAGATCCCGACGCGGAAGGCGATTTGGACCGCGGGGCGTTTCGCACGCGCGCGGTGGACAACTTCGTCTATCTGGTCGTCGCCAAGCGCGGCGACGGAGCTATGGTGATATCGCCGCAGGGTACAGTGCTGGCCGAAGGTAAAGGCCCGGACGGCCTCGCCATGGCGGATATCGACCCGTTCGGCGGACGCGCGGCCGGCGACGCGCTGGATTTCCAGCGAGACATGCGAGCGAGGCTCTTTCGCGAACGCAACCCAGCCGCGTACGGTATCCTGACCGATCCGAACCCTCCGGTACTGAAGAAAGTCCCCGCCGAGGTCACCATTGAGGAGGCAGTGCGCATTGGCGGGAAGACCCTCACTATCGGCGAAGAGCGCTTTCAGGAGGCGGAGGCGCGGTTGAGGGCAGGCAAGACCGGCGAGGCCATCCGCGCCTTCGAAACACTGCGCGCCGAATTCCCCCGAACCTGGATCGACCGGGCCGCGCAGAAGCGGCTGGCCGAGATTCGAAAAAGGTAGCGCGCTGCTTGCCTGACCATGCTGCGCAGGCGGTGGCGTCCCGCAGGAGAACAATGAGGAAGACCGTGAATCAAGTGGCGGATCAAGGCGCTTCGGCACCCGGCGAACGGTTGGGCGATGGGCTCGGTAACCTGAGGACCGAACTGGTTGGAAAGCTCCAGGAACTTGTGCGCATCCCGTCGGAGAACTTGCCTCCTGGCGGAAACGAGAACGCGTGCCAGTCCCATGTGGCGTCTTGCCTGCGCCGAA
>CAYZJD010000220.1:0-7770 GCA_964478455.1 uncultured Solibacteraceae bacterium
TACGTGAACGGCTGAATGGAGTACGGAGGCGAGGTCAGGAATTGCAGCGTAAGCTCGGTGATCGGGATGTCGTAGAACAGCCCGTAGCCGCCACGCAGGCTCAGCCGGCCGCTGCCCAGTATGTCCCAGGCAAACCCCAAACGAGGACCGAAGTTGTTCAGGTCCTCGCTATACGTGGAGCGCGTGATGCCCGTGTCTCCGGGATAGACGACGCCCGTCGGAGCGTCCGGGAAGACGGTGGACTTCTGGCCCCTGCGGAAGGTCAACACCCGGTCGCGGAGCTCTTTCATCCCGTTGTTGTATTCCCAGCGCAGGCCGAAGTTGAGTGTGAACCTGGACCGCACCTTCCAGTCATCCTGGAAAAAGAGGTTCAGGGCCCGGGTGCGGTAGCCCTGCCGGCCGTCGGAGTTCTGCACGTACAGGGTGGAGAAGCCGTTCGCAAAGTCGTTGAGAACTGAATTGAGTCCCGGGATCTGGGGCACAATCCCTTCGTCGGTACCGGTGCCGTCGATGAAGATGTAGCCGTTGTTGATGAAGGTGAAGACCTGGTTCTGGGCGTAGGTGCGACCTTCGCCCCCGAATTTCAGGTAGTGCCGCCCACGCTTCCAGCTCACGTTGTCGATGTACTGAAACGTGTTGTCGGCGCGCCCTTGCGGCCCCTGGATGGTATTGCCGAAAGAGTCGTAGCCGCTCAAAATCATCCACGGCGGACCCTCCGCACCGGGATTGTCGGGGATGATGTTACCCAGCCCGAGGCTGCTCAGGCTGGTTCTGTTCAAGGGCAACACGCTCAACGTGGCCCGGCGGTGGAACGAGGCGCGGAACTCGTTCAACAGGTTCGGCGAGAAGGTGTGCGTGTTGTTCAGGATGACGTTCTGGAAGCGGAGAGTCCCCTGCTGCCCGAAGCCCGGAATATTGCTGCCGCTGAAAGCGAACGGATCCCTGTCGTTGCGCTGCTCGATGAAGTAGGTCACGGAAAGGTGGTTGGCACGCGACAGGTAATGGTTCCATTTCGCCAGGCCCTGGTCCCGGGTCAGCGCATTGGAAGGGGAACTGAACAGCGTGTTGCCGCTGGAGGCCGGCGGAATCAACTGGAGCAGGGCCTTGGCCTCGGGGGTTCCATTCGCAAGGATGAGCGCGCGTTCCTCGTCATTGGGGACCGTGGCCGACCGGGACACCCCCTGACGGCGCCGGAATCCCAGGTAGGACACGAAGAAGAAGCTCTTGTCCCCGATGATGGGGCCGCCGAAGTTCGCGTCAAAGTCGTTGCTGTTCCACTGCGGCTTGCGGGGGAGCCCGCTCGAGAACTTCTCGGGAGTGCCGCCGGGAGTGGATTTCTGAAAGAAGGGCACGGCATTCAGTTTGGTATTGCGAAAGGTCTCCGAAGCGCCGCCATGCCACTCGTTGCTGCCCGACCGCGACACCACCTGCACGATGGAACCGGTATTGCGCCCGTATTCGGCCTTCATCGCGCCGGTGACGATCCGGAACTCCGCCAGCGCATTCGGAGAGATGACGTTGACGGAATCGGGGACATTGATTGCCAGGTCGTTCGAGTCGGTGCCGTCCAGCATGTAGTTGTTCGATTGCGCGCGCTGGCCGTTCACCGAGAAGTCGGCCACTTGGCCGGCGAAGACGACGCCGGGTTGCGTGGCCACGAGCGAGAGCGGATTGCGTCCGCCGGCGCCCGACAACACCGGAAGCCCCGACGGGTCGCGCAACACCTTGCCGAGCTGGGCGTCTTCGGTGTTCACGACCGTGGCGACGCTCTCCACCGTGACGGATTCCGTGATCGCGCCCACCTCGAGGGTGACGTCCACGCGCATGTTATCGTTCACGCTGAGCCGCTGGGGCGAAATCATCATCTTGCGGAAACCGCTCGCCTCAACTTCCACCACGTATTCACCCGAAACCAGGTTGGATACGCGGTAGTAACCGTCCGGAGCGGTGGCTGTCTTGAACTCCGCCTTGGTGCCGATGTTCCTCACCACGACCGAGGCGCTGGGCACCGGAGCGCCGGTTGGATCTTTCACGATGCCGCTCACCGTGCCGGTGACTGCCTGGCCGCTCAACGGCGGCACCGCGACCACGGCGATGCACAGGAGGGTCAGAAAGACGGAAACTGTCCGTGTTTTGAGTAACATCAACTACTTCTCCTTTCCCAAAGGTGCCACCCAAGACCCGCATCAAAACGAGTTTGCTCTATTCTACTCCAAAACGCAGGAATTCAAGCCTGAATTCTGGGCGGTGGGCGAGGGAAGGGTTACTCGGGGCCGGGCGCCGGCTCGTTAACCTACTGCCTGCCGAACGAGAAATCCCACACCTGGACGTTGCCCTTGCCCTCGGTGAACTCGACCACGGCGTACTCGCCGGGCTTGAGTGGAGCCTTCGGCCAGATCTTGTAGAGGCCCTCGCCGACCTGCTGGCGCAAGATCTCGACCTCGTCGCGCTCGTCCAGGATCTCGTTGGTAACCGGCACGATGCTCCAGGTCTCGACCACCCGCGACTCCGACTTCGGCTTCAGCCGGACGAGCCCGAAGCGCTCCTCCGCCACCAGGCGGATGTAGAACTCCGGCCGGTCGGTTTCTATGGCCTGTTTGGACCGCGCGCCGTCGAGTTCGACCGTGGCCTTCCCGGAGACAACCGGCACCGGCGTTATCACCTTCAATACGCTCCGCTTCTTGCTGGTGACCACCTTGGATTCCGCCTGCGGCATCTGCCTCAGCTCTTTGCCCTCGATCAGGTAGACGCCCGGCTCGACCGGCACGCGCGCTGCCTCCTCCCGCTGCTCCCTCTCGGCGCGATCCTCCGCGGAGACGACCTTGGCTTCCTCCTCCAGCTTCGCCTCCCATTGGCGCATCTCCTCCTCGGTCCGCTTCAGGTCAACGAGGCTCAGCGGCAGTTCCTCCCAATCTCCGCGCTCGATGCTGTAGTAGCGCACGCGGTCCTCCTGGACCTTGTACTCGCGGACCAGGTGGTAGGTTCCGTCGGTGAGGTAGAGCTTGATGGTGGCGCCGGAGGCGGCCAGCGCCAGCAACAGAACGCCGAGCCGCAAGACACCATGCAGGCTCACCCCTCCATGATATGGGGACAGCCCGCATGTTTCCACACGGGCCGGCGGCGGCGCGTGTGGAAACATGCGGGCTGTCCCCGGTTTCTATAATCAGTCATGCGCTATCGGAGACTCGGCAGGACGGAATTCGAGATCAGTGAGATCGGCTACGGCGCCTGGGGCATCGGAGGCATCCAGTGGCTGGGCGGGGACGACCGCGAGTCCCTCGCGGCTCTGCGGCGGGCCGTCGAGCTGGGACTCAACTTCATCGACACCGCACTGGCCTATGGCGACGGCCACAGCGAGAAGCTGGTAGGCCAGGTCGTCCGCGAGACTGGCACGAAGATCTTCGTGGCCACCAAGGTCCCGCCCAAGAATCAGCTCTGGCCGGCCCAGCCGGGCATCGGTATCGACCGCGTGTTCCCATACCGTTACATCATCGAGTGCACCGAGACAAGCCTGCGCAACCTCGGGCTTGAGGCCGTTGATCTCCAGCAGCTTCATGTCTGGAACCCGGAGTGGCTCCATCGCGACGAATGGCGGCGCGGGTTCGAGGATCTGAAGAAGTCCGGCAAGGCCCGGGCCGTGGGCGTGTCCATCAACGACCATCAGCCGGATTCGGCACTCGAGCTGATCCGTACCGGCCTCATCGACTCGGTCCAAGTGATCTACAACGTCTTCGACCAGACGCCCGAGCAGAACCTCTTCCCCCTCTGCCAGGAGTTGAATATCGGGGTCCTGGCCCGGTGCCCTCTGGACGAGGGGAGCCTGACCGGCTCGATCCGTGAGGACACCGTGTTCGACCCCAGGGACTTCCGGGCCGAGTACTTCCGCGGCGACCGCAAACGCCAGGTTGTCGAGCGGGTATCGGCCCTTCAGAAGGACCTTGCGGGAGTCGAAGGCACGCTGGCCGAGGTCGCGCTGCGGTTCTGCCTGTCGCATGCCGCCGTGGCCACGGTTATCCCGGGCATGCGAAGAGTGCGCAACGCAGAGGCCAACTGCCGCGTCTCAGACACAGGTCCGCTCGATCCGCGGACCGTGGGGGTGTTGCGACATCATGCGTGGAACAAGAATTTCTACGATTAGCCTGATCTTGCTCCTGTCTCTGGCTGCCTACGGCTTTCAGCCTGAGTACTTCCCGCTCCAGCCCGGCAACCAGTGGATTTACCGCTGCACCGGCGCCACTTGCGGGAGCGAACCGCCGGTGCTCGAGATCCTCAAATGGGGCGAGCTCGGCGGCCGCTGGTACTCGCTTTTCAAGGGCTTTGACGGCCACCAGACGTGGCTTCGCCAGGACCCGGACGGCAAGCTGTGGGCCTTAGATCCGGAGACTCGCCAGGAGGGCCTGTGGTATGACTTCGCGGCCGAGGAAGGCGCTAATTTCTTCACCGGCGTCCACCGGTGCTCTCCGGGCGCCTTCATCGAATCCCGGCACGCCGCCTACAAAGGCCCGATCGGCCAGGTCACCTGGGCGCTGAAGATCCGCTTCGTGGAGAGCCGCTGCCGAGATGCCGGCCTCAGCGAGGAGTTTTTCCTCCCCTGGGTCGGCCTTGTCCATCGGACCGAGACCACCATCGCCGGCCCGCGCTCCTACGACCTGATTTACTCCCGGACCAACGGCGTCACTTATGTAACCGAACCGCACCTGGCCTTCGCGCTGGCGATTGACAAGAGCGCATACGTCGCCAACCTGATGCCGCCCGTGCCGCCTGACCCGGCGCCGACGATGCTCGCCCGGATCACCCTGCGCAATACGACCGCCGATCCGGTGCGGCTGATCTTCCCGAGCAGCCAGCGATTCGACCTCGAGATCCGCAACGAGAACGGCGACGTGGTCTACCGCTGGTCCGAAGGCAAGCCGTTCCTCATGGTTTACGGGGAGGAGGAGTTTACCGGCGAGCGCAACTACGCCGTGATCGTGCGCCTTACGGACAAGGAGGGCAAGCCTTTAGCTCCAGGCAAGTACGTTGCCGCCGCGTGGCTCGCAACCGCCGGCAAACCGGCCTTTGCTGCGTCGGTGGCGTTCGAGATGCGCTGGGTCCTGTAGCAGGGTATTGGCAGCTCGGAACTCCCTTCCGCTGCGGGCGTACTATGAGACATGCCCGCGAAATCCTTTCTCAGCTTCGCGATCAAGCTGATTGTCGTCCAGGTGGTCACCTACCTGGTGGTCGGCAGCATCGCCTACCAGCTTCTTACCAAGCCGTTCTACACCGGTCCTGACCCTCTGTTTGCCAGCTTCATGCGCACCGAAACTCAGCCGGAGACCTGGGGCCACGTGGTGACGTGGTTCCTGCCCGCCAACCTCGTTCGCGGTCTCCTGATGGCTTTGGCCCTCTACCCGTTCGCCGAAGCCTGGCTGGGTTGGGGCTATTGGAAGCGCTGTCTGAGCCTCGCCGGGCTGTACCTCGTCTTCGGCTTCTGGGCCGCGACCGTGGCCGCCCCCGGCACGATCGAGGGCCTCGTTTTTCTCCGGCCTGAGTTCACCCCGGCGGTGCATCTCAAGGTACAGCCGGAGATTGTCGTGCAGGGGCTTGCGCTCGGCGCGTGGCTGGCCGGGTGGGTAGCGCCTCGCCGGAAACCGGAGGCGGAACCGGCCGCGTGAATGGTCACAGCGCGGAGGCGGGAAGCGGCTCACTGGCGCCCATGCCGCGGTAGATCTTCCAGGCGCCATCGGGCTGGCGTTTCACGATCCAGAGCCAATTCCCACGATCCTCCTCGACGGGTGGACCGCCGGCCTTCGGGGTCACCGTAATCGTGTAGGTTCCCCGCATATAAGCCCAGTCGCCACCCACCTCCAGCTCCAGAATCTCGGAGGTGCCCTTGACGCTGAACTGGTTAAAAACGGCCTGATACCCCGACTGGATTGCGTCCTTGCCGACGATCGGCGGTTGGTTCTGGGGCAGCAAGATTGCGTCATCGGCGTAGAAGCCGGCGACAGCGGATGCGTCACCTGCAATCCAGGCAGCAGTCCATTCCGGTCCGGCCAGCCTTCTGATCGCTGCCACATCTTCCGCTCGCTTGGGGGATTGCATCGGATCCGTCCTCCGGAGAAGCGTACCCCGGCGACCCACATCAGAACAAGGTCCACCGACCGGCCAGCCGCCTGCCCGCTACAATATTCGTTTCATGTCCATTCCCCAAAGAACGGCGCCGCTGCCCGCCTGGGAGTCGCGCGGAGCGGCAGGGTCCTCCGATGGCGCCAGTGACGGCGCGACTGCGAGCGGCGCGGCCGCCCCTCAGTCGGCCCTCGACTTCATGGCGCGGCAGGTGGAGCGGGTTCGCCAGTCGCGGGCAAGGAAGCGGATCGTGTTCTTCGAAGGCGGCGATCCCCGGATCGTCGCCGCCGCCGAGCGCCTGGCGCGCGAGAACCTCGTGGAACCCGTGCTGGTGGGACCCAAGCCCGTGGGTACCCCCACCGGAGTGACGTTCGTTGATCCCGATATCTCTCCCCGGCTGCGTCACTACGCCTCGATCTACTTCGAGCGACGCAGAGCGCGCGGCGTCACCGAAATGGAGGCGCTCGAGACCGCGCGGAAGCCTCTCTATTTCGCCAAGCTGATGCTGGCCGCGGGCGACGTGGACGGAAGCGTCGGCGGCGCGATCACCTCTTCGGCGGACGCTGTGCGCGCGGCGCTGCATTGCATCGGCGCCGCTCCGGGCACCCGCACCGTTTCGAGCCTTTATGTCATGGCGTTGCGCGATCGCGGCGTCGGCCACCAGGGCCTGCTCGTCTTTGCCGATTGTTCGATCGTCATCGAGCCAACGGCGGTGCAACTTGCCGACATCGCCATAGCGACCGCTCGGAGCACACACACGCTGCTCGGCGTAGAGCCGGTGGTCGCACTGCTGTCCTTTTCGACCAAAGGCAGCGGGAAGCACAGGCTCGTGGACAAGGTCGTGGAAGCGCTGAAGATTGTTCGCGCCCGGGAACCGGAGCTTCACATCGACGGCGAGATGCAGGCCGACACCGCACTGGTCGAGTCGATCGGCCGCGCGAAAGCGCCCGGCTCAACCGTGGCCGGCCGCGCCAACACGCTCATCTTCCCGGACCTGAACTCGGCCAACATCGCCTACAAGCTGGTCGAGAGGCTGGCGGGGGCAACGGCCATCGGACCGGTGCTGCAAGGGCTCGCCAAGGCGGGCAGCGATCTTTCTCGCGGCTGCACGGTGGAGGATATATACAACGTTGCGGTGATCACCGCTGTCCAGGCCGAGAGCCTCGGAAAAAGGGGTCAGACCGCTCTGCCCCTGTAGCGCAAGACGCTGTTAGCGCGTCGATGGCGGCTCGGGGGCAGAGAAGTCTGACTCCCTTTTCCCGATGCACAGCGCCGTCTCGCGCGCGATCAGCAACTCCTCGTTGGTGGGGATCACCCACACCTGCGTCTTGGCGCTCCCGGCGGAGATGTCGGCCTCGACGGCGATCGCGCCTTCGTTCTTCGGCGGATCGATGGCGATGCCGAGCGCGTCCAGCGCCTCGCAGATCCGCGCCCGGATCAGCGGGCGGTTCTCACCGATCCCGCCGGTGAAGATGACCGCATCCGCTCCGTTCAGCACGGCGTAGTAAGCGCCGATGTACTTCCGGACGCGGTAACAGAACATCCCGATGGCCAGTCCGGCTCGCGCGTCGCCGCTTTCCATCTTCGAGATCAGCTCACGAATGTCATTGCTGATGCCCGACACGCCCAGCAGCCCGCTCCTTTGGTTTAACAGTGCGAGCG
>CAYZJD010000221.1:0-7733 GCA_964478455.1 uncultured Solibacteraceae bacterium
CCGGTCTCCTCCAGAGTGCGGTAGCCTCTCGGATTCGGGCGCACATTGCAGTACAATGAAATCCGGGACGCTCTTCGAGGCGTCCGCGCTTGGAATGCATCCCGGTACGCGTGAGGATATCCTGGCTTGCTTCCGCGAACGCGGTGTGCGGTGCACATCGCAACGCTTCGCGATCCTCGAACACCTCGCGCACCACCCCGATCACCCCACCGCCGAGCAGATCCACGAGGCGATCAACCGCGCCGATCCGCGTGCTTCCCTGGCGACGGTCTACAAGGCGCTTCATGCCATGGCGGATGCCGGGCTCATCCGCGAACTTCAGCTCGGAGGCAACGCGGCCCGCTTCGAAGCGGTGACGGGTCGCCACCACCATTTCCTCTGTGAGCGCTGCGGGGGCATGGAGGACATTGAGTGGTTCGAGGTGCCCGAATTGCTCAAAAAGCGCGCCGCCGGCCGCCGCGTGGTCCGCGATTGCGAAGTGATTCTGCGCGGCCTCTGTGCCGCCTGCGCGTGCCACTAAAGCATCCCGCTCGCTCTGAGCACCGCCTCCTGCACTCTCTCTTCCTCCTCCGGCGTAACTCTCAGTCTCGCCCGGCCCCGCACCGCCCCCGCCAGCTCCTCGAACTCGCCTTCGTAACGCCGGTACGGCGCCAGCGCGACCGGCTGCACCCCGGCGCGATACGGCCCTACCGCCTCAGCCAGGTCGATCTCCAGTTTGCCCGGCTCGATCGGCCGCAGCACCGCCGTCCCATTGGTTCCGAAGATCTCGAACGACCGGTGCCGCCCCGCGCCCGGTTGCAACGTTGCGCTCGTGATCACTCCCAGCGCCTTCCCGTACTCGAACACCGCCACCGTGTTATCCGCCAGGCCGTCGGCAAACCGCCCGTGCGCGCCGAGCACCGGCGTCACCTTCCGCGGCCACCCCAGCAGCCGCACAACCTGGTCGATGAGGTGACATCCCAGCTCAAACATCTGCCCGCCGCGGAACTGCGCCATCTTGGCCCGTTCCTCCGCCGAGACCCTTGTGTTGATCGTCCCGCGCACCAAGTACACGTCGCCCAGCCATCCCTTCCGCGCCGCCTCCAGAGCCGCCTCGAAGCCCGGGTGGAACCGCCACATGTAGCCCACCTGCACCAGCAGCTTCTTACGCGCCGCCAGCGCCAGCAGCGCCCGGAACTCGCCGACGTTCGTCGCCGGCGGCTTCTCCACATGGACGTGCTTGCCGGCTTCGAGCGCCACCCGCGCATGCCGCGCGTGGTCCTTCACCTCCGATTCCACCGCCACCACCCGCACCGACGCGTCTTCCAGAAGTTGCCGCTCTTCGAGCACCGGCACGCCCGCCTGCTCGCATTTCCTCCGCAGCTCCTCGTCCTCGGCCCACACGCCGGCCAGGTCCCACCGCGCCGATTCCCGTACGATGCGCAGCTTCTCCCAGGCGTGCGCGTGCCGGACGCCGAGAAACGCGATCCGCACCCGCTCTTCGGCCCCGTGCGCCGCCGCGCCCAGCATCACCGCCATAAAATCGCGCCGTTCCATACCAGCCCTCCGAAAGGATACCCTTACATCATGCGCCTCTTGCTTGTCGCCCTCTTTTGCCTGCCTCTGCTTCACGCCGTTGCTGTCCCCGTCATCTTCGACACCGACATGGGCAACGATATCGATGATGCTCTCGCTCTCGCCATGCTGCACGCGCTCGAAAGCCGCGGCGAAGCCAGGCTCCTTGCCGTTACGCTGACCAAAGACAACCTCTACGCCGCCGTCTACGTGGATCTCGTCAACCATTTCTACGGACGTGGCGCCATTCCCGTCGGCGTGGTCCGCAACGGTAAAACGCCCGAAGACAGCGCGATGATCCGCGTTCCCGCCGAGCGCAAGCGGCCGGATGGCGCGCCCCTTTACCCGCGCCGCCTCGCGAGCGGCAACGCCGCGCCTGAGGCCACCGGTCTGCTGCGGCAGGTCCTCGCCTCCCAGTCCGATAACTCCGTTGTCATCGTCCAGGTCGGCTTCAGCACCAATCTCGCTCGCTTGCTCGACTCCGGCGCGGATGCCCACAGCCCGCTCAGGGGCAGGGAACTCGTGGCCCACAAAGTTCGCCTGCTCTCCGTCATGGCCGGCCAGTTCCCCGGAGGCCGCCCCGAGTACAACGTCAAGACCGACATCCCGGCCGCCGCGAAGGTTTTCTCCGCGTGGCCCACGCCGATCGTCGCCAGCGGCTTTGAAATCGGCGAGACAATTCTCTATCCCGCCCGCAGCATCGAGAACGATTTCTCCTACGTCGAGCACCACCCCATCGCCGACGCCTATAGCAACTACATGAAGATGCCCTACGACCGCCCGACCTGGGACCTCACCGCCGTGCTCTACGCCCTGCGCGGCGACCGCGGTTACTTCTCCCTGTCCGAGCCCGGCTGGATCCGCGTCGATGCCGAAGGCCGCACCCGCCTCGAGCGCGACCCCGCCGGCCGCCACCGCTATCTCATCGTCGACGACCTCCAGCGCGCCCGGATCCTGGAATCGCTCATCTACCTCTCCTCCCAACCGCCGCGCCAGCTCGTCTCAGGCGTATCCTCTGCGTCCTCTGCGCCTCGGCGGTAAGATCGCCCCCCGTGTTAAACTCGTAGTTCCCATGGCCAAGGAGAAGAAGCCCAAGCAACCTCTGCCTCCGCTTAAGCTCTGGGTTGGGCCCGTGGCTCTCGCCTGGTTTGTGCCCGGCGGCGGCCATTTCCTGCTCAAGCGTCACGGCCGGGCCGTGCTGCTGCTCGTCGCCATCACCGCGATGTTCTTGCTCGGGCTGATGATGCGCGGCACGTTGTTCCAGCCCAAGACCGGCGACCTTCTCACTACCCTGATTTACTGCGGCGGTTTCCTCGGTAACCTCGCTTCCGGGATCCTCTACATGGCCACCGTCTGGTTCGGCTACGCCCAGCCCGACGTCGCCGGCCACGTCCACGATTACGGAACCAAGTTCCTCGTCACCGCCGGCCTGCTGAATGTTCTGGCAATGGTGGATGCCTTCGAGATCGCCGCCGGGAGGAAGAGCTGATGCCGAAAGTCACCCTCAATCACTTCGAGGCGGCGCTGCTGTTTGCCCTGTTCACCTCGATCGTCTTCGGCGTCGTCACCAGGCGCACCGACAGAGATCGCGTGATCTACGGCGTCAAGTCCTTCGCCTATTTCCTGCTGGCCCTCTTCGCCATCGGCTGGCTCATGTTCCTCGGCCACGGCTAGAAGGCTACCCCGCCCGCCGACTGCTCACCACTCCAGCCGCGCCCCAAGCTGGATCGCGCGCGGCGAGTTCATCTGCCAGCCGAGCACGCCGAACTGCGCCGGATCGTTCAGATCGAGCGAGGGCTCGCCGAAAATCATCTGGTTCAGCACATTCATGAACTCGAAGGTGAGGCCGAACTGCACCTTCTCGCTCAGATGGGTCATCTTGCCCGCGCCGAGATCCAGGTTCCATGAGACGTAGCCGCGCAGAACTCCACTCCCGCCCCGGCCATCGGCCGCCAGCCGGATCGGGCGAAAGCTCTTGAACATGGCTTCCGGGTCGGCGAAACGGTTGAGCCCGGTGCCGCCCGCGGCCGGGTCGGCGCCGCTCCCGACGCCGCCGGATCCGGAGGTACGGTGCACGTCGTTGTCGAACCTCGGCTTCGTAAGCGGCACGGCGCCCACCGCATAGGCCCACTCTCCGCCGCCAAAAGCCTGCGGGCTGAAGTACACACCCATCGAATCGCCGCTGTAACTCCTCACGATCCCGCTGAGATACCAGCCGCCGGCCAGCTTGTCCATCCAGCCTCCATGATTCAGAAACCGGCGGCTCCTGCCAAACGGCAGCTCATAAAGCCACAGGCCCGAAAGCACGTGGCGGTGATCGGAAAACGAGGGACCATAGCCCGCGTCCAGGTCGTAACTGTTTGGCGCCAGGCTGTAGTCATACTGTCCGTAACCGAATCTTTGGTCGAGCGATTTGGAGAAAGTGTAATTGGCGCTCAATTGCAGCCCGTGCGAAAACCGCTTGTTGACGCTGAGGATCGCGCCATGGTAGTTGGAGCGCCCCTCCGACGTGCGGAACATGATCATTTGGGCCTGCTGATTCATCAAGGGCTCGGCGGTGAGCCCGTTCAGGTACAAACCGAGGCTGCCGATGTCGCCGGTGATGATCGAGCCGGTTTGTTCGGCGGCGATGCCCTGCGTGCCCACGCCCGGCAGCAGGTTCTCGAACCACGGCTGCCGGGCCACCGCATCCGGCGCGACCCCGGCCCGCAACTCCGCCGCCAGCCCGTCGAACGCCTCCGCAAGCGCCTGCCCCGAGACCGGCTCCCGGAACATGTACGGGAAGTTGTTCAGATTGATGGTCGAGTAGAGCCGCTGGGCCATTCGGCCGACATACGCCGCTTCCACCACGACGCTGCCCGGTAACTCGCGCTGGAAGCCGAAGGTGACCTCGTGGTTGCGTGGCGTGCGCAGGTGCGGGTCCAGAGAACTGGTCAGGTATAGGGAACCGTTCGTCAGCGGCACGATCGGGGCCGTCCCGGGAGCCATCTCGGGCAGTGGCGTCGGACCATCGATGCCGATGCGGAACGGCTGGCCCTGGCTGTTCCGCGGCGACAGCGTCAGGGATTCGGTGAACCCGATCCCCTCAAGAGGCAGATCGAAGCTGGTCGTGAGGTTCGTCCGGTCGTACACAAGCCCGTAGCCGCCCCGGAGCACGCCCTTTCGCACACCGAAGATCTTTCCCAGCAGCCCCCGCTCAAACGACGGACTCCACGCGGCCGAGATGCGGGGGGCGAGGTTGCCGTGATTCGTCCCATAAGTCGTCTCTCGGCCGAGATTGCGGACCGGCTGAAATGCAATATCGGGATTGTATATCTCCCCTGTCCGTGCGGCCGCTTGTCTGGAGTCCAGATACTTGCGGGGATCGATCAGCGCGCCACCATCCAGGTAAACTGGCACTAACTGCAAGCCGTCGCGCTCGGTCGGCGGTGTCTGCCACCCATAGGTCAGGCCGTAGGTGATGGTCAGTGACGGCCTCACCCGCCACACATCTTGCAGGAAATACTCCCAGATTCGAGCGGTGGGGTGCGTGATGTCTCTGCTGCCCGATGGAAGCGGCTCCAGCCTCGCGTTCCGGACACGAGTCTCCGAGACGGAGTCCACAATCCCCAGAAGAGTCGAATACAAGACGTTGTACCTGCGAACGTCGAACGGGCGAAGGAACGCCGGCCGCTGCCGCGCGGGGACGGGGACCATCTGCGCGGCCCCGACGGCGGCGTACGGCCGGTAGCCGTTGAAGCTCAAGCGCCTCAAGTCCCGGAAGGAGAAGCCCGCCTGGATTTGGTGCGCTCCCTTCTGCCAGTGGAGCTGGCCGGAGGGCTGAAAATAATTGGTCGAGTGCCCCAGCCTCAGCGGGTTAACACCGCCTATCAGCTCCGCGAGCAGATTCGCTCCCAGGTCGGATGCGATGTCGAGCGGAGCGATCCTGGCGTCGCTTCCCGGGGCCCTAGTGATGTGGTTTTGCACCCAACTGAATTGCAGACGTGCCGTCAGGCGCGGACTCAGCACCCCGGTCGCTGCCGCAGTGACATAACGAGGCGTATTGGTGGCCTGTTGGAGCGCCCTACGAGCAACCAAGTCCATCTGAGCCCCGGGATTATGCACCTCCCACTCTTCAAGCCGCCCGGAAGCCTCCAGCCGCCACTTGTTGTTCAGGTCGTGGTCGAGGCGCAGCAGGCCGAATTCGTCCTTGGTCAGCCTCGGAACGGAGAATGTCAGGCCGGCTGTGTTCAAGCCGTCCCCCTGCGTGGGATCGTTCCCGGCCGGATATTTCCGCAGCACCTCGAGGATGGAGGGATTCGCCCCCAGCCCGCGGGGATCGTACTCCTTGGGATCAACCGTGTGGGCCTCGCCGCCGGCGTCACGGAAGCGCAATAGACCCTGCCGAAGCGTGTCCGACGGCACCAACCGTGTGAAGGAAACGGGGGTTTGCAGCCGCGATCCCTGGTAGTGCGAATAGAAGTACGTCCGGCCCTTCCACAACGGGCCTCCGGCGCTCGCCCCGTAGAGGTTCTTCCGGTAGGCGTCCTTCCCGCTGCCTAGCCGGTTCCTATCCCAGGAGTTTGCGTTCAAGGCGTCGTTCTGCAAGTACCAGTAAGTGCTCCCGTGAAACTCGTTCGAGCCCCGCTTGGTCTGCAAGTAGAATTGCGCTCCGGAGCCAGTCCCCAATGAAGCTGAGGGATTGGCTACCAGGGCTCGGAATTCATCGACAGACTCCGCCGGCAGAGGCGGGACCCAAAAACCCGCGTTCACGTCGGAGACGTCGCCGCCGTCGATCGAGTAGGAGTTCTGGTCGTGCTGCGCTCCGGTCGTAGAGCCGTAGGGTTGGACTCCGGGCTGGTAGTAAAACAGCTCCGAAGTATCGCGCGAGAAATTCGGAAGCCGGCGGATGATCTCGCCGCTGATCGTCGAACCGATACTCGCATCCCCTGTTTGAAGCATCGGCGCGGAGGCTGCCACTTCCACCACCGTCGTCACCGCGCCAAGCGAAAGACGGAAATCCTGGACGAGAGGCGTAGCGACGTCAACTTTCAAGTTAGTGGATTGGCCCGCCGCAAATCCGGCCGCCTCAACCTGAATGCGATAAGTGCCTGCCGGCGCCGGTGGAAACAGATACTGGCCCGCCTCGTTGGTGCGCGTTTCCCGCTGGAAGCCTCCGTCCATTTGCTCCAGCGTGACCTTCGCTCCGGCCACCGGCAATCCCTTCGGGTCCGACACCCAGCCGCTCACTACGCTCACGCCGGCAATCTGCGCCGGCAAGCCGCTGGCGGCCAACGCGAGCAGCATCAATAGCCGTAGGGTAAGCCTCCCGGCTTGCCCCAGTCTCGCACCCAGAATTATTCTTCGACGATCTCCCAGCCTTCCCCACACGCTTCACCTCCTCGCGTTTTCGGTGGGCAGGAAATGCTCCAGCACCCACACTTCCGTCTTCGGCTCGCCCGCTTGGAAGGCAATGGTGCGCCCATCGGGATTCATCCGCAGGATCTTCATCCTCGGCCTGCCAAGCCCAATCTTCAGGGGTTCGCCTCCCTCCAACGGAATCTGCCAGATGGCCTGCTGCTCGGCCCCGAACAGGGCATAGATGTACTTCATGTCCAGGCTCCACGTGAACGCGCCGAAGGTGAACTGCTGGGGAGCCTTGATGCTGTACACGGCGCGAGCCTCGCCGCCCGCCGTCGGGACCACCATCAGCGAGCTCATGTCCGGACTCGGATAACTTCCCAGGTGGAATGCAAGGAGGCGCTCATCGGGCGAAACAGCCAGGTTCTCCCTGCCCATCTTCGATCCCTTCGGCGGAACGAACAGGATGGTCCGCTCGCCGGTTTCCATGTTCAGCCGGAACAGTCCCCGTTCCCAGTCCCCGAAGCGGTTGTAGAACGTCTTTCCGTCGGAAGACCAGGCCCCTTCGAAATTCGTTTCCGCTTGTTCGGGAGTCAGCACGCGCTCCGCCCGTCCGCTCGCGGGATCGATCCTGTAATATCCCGGTCGCGACTCGGCATCGAAACCCCAGGACATCACCCACCGGCCCGAAGGATGCCACTGTGGACGCCAGAAGTCCTTCAACTGTGGCGTCAATTCCCTGGCTTGGCGGGCGCTCTTCGAGTAGAAGACGAGCCCGTCACCGCGAACGCCCAGTCCTCTTTGCCACAGGAGAAGCTGATCGCCATCCGGCGACCAGC
>CAYZJD010000222.1:0-7730 GCA_964478455.1 uncultured Solibacteraceae bacterium
TCCACCAAGGGGCTGCTATGATCGCCATCTTCGATTACGGCGCCGGCAACCTCCGCTCGGTGGCGAACACGCTGGAAGAGGTCGGCGCGGAGTACACGATTGTGCGAGACGCCGCCGGCCTCGCCGGTACCTCGAAGATCATCCTGCCCGGCGTCGGCCACTTCGGCCAGATGATACGGGCGCTCGACGAAATGCAGGTGCGGAATGCGCTGCTCGAGCGGATCGCCGCCGGCGTTCCGTTCCTTGGCATCTGCCTCGGCCTCCAGGCGCTGTTCGAAGCGAGTGACGAAGCTCCCGACTTGCCGGGCTTGGGCCTCGTTGCCGGCGTCGTGCGCCGCTTCCCGGAGGGCGCGCGCGTGCCGCAGATGGGCTGGAACGAACTCGCGCCGCGCGCGGCGAGCCGCCTCCTCGACGGGCTCGGCCCGCGGCCGTACGTGTACTTTGCCCACAGTTACTACGCCCCGGTGGTCGAGGCGACAGCCGCCACATGTACTTACTCGATCACTTACACGGCGCTGCTCGAGAGCGGCAACCTCTTCGGCGTCCAGTTTCACCCGGAGAAGTCGGGGCCGCTCGGCCTCCGCATCGTCAGGAACTTCGTGGATCTCTAAGCGATGCTTGCCAAGCGCATCATCCCCTGCCTGGACGTGACCGCGGGCCGAGTCGTCAAGGGCGTCCGCTTCGTCAACCTGCGCGACGCAGGCGACCCGGTCGAGTTGGCCGACCGCTACAACCAGCAGGGCGCGGACGAACTCGTCTTCCTCGACATCACCGCTTCAAGCGACAACCGCGACATCATGGCCGGCGTCGTCGCCCGCACCGCCCGGAAAGTGTTCATCCCGCTGACGGTCGGCGGAGGGATCCGCGCGGTCGCCGATGCCAGGCGCATTCTCATGGCGGGCGCCGACAAGGTGAGCGTCAATACCGCCGCGGTTCACCGGCCCGCGCTGATCACGGAGCTCAGCAATGAGTTCGGCGCTCAGGCCGTCGTTCTCGCCATCGACGCCAAGCGCCGCGCTCCCGGCGCCTGGAATGTCTGGACTCGCGGCGGCCGCGTCGATGAAGGAATCGACGCGGTCGAGTGGGCGGCCCGCGGCGAAGCCCTCGGCGCCGGCGAGATCCTCCTCACTTCGATGGACACCGACGGCATGCAGCAGGGATTCGATTGCGAGCTGACGCGCACCGTCTCGCGCGCCACCCGTATCCCGGTGATCGCCTCGGGTGGCGCGGGCAAGCCCGACGACTTCGTCCGCGTCCTCACCGGCGGCGAAGCGGATGCCGCCCTCGCCGCATCCATCTTTCACTACGGCACGTACACTGTTGACGATCTCAAAGAGCACCTCGAGCGCCACGGCATCCCCGTGCGAAGAACTCCGAACCGGCCTTCTTGGAGCGCCCCATGATCATCCCCTGCATCGACCTCATGGACGGCAAGGTCGTGCAGCTCGTCCAGGGCCGTGACAAGGCGCTCGAAGGCGGCACTCCACAGGAAATGCTCGACCGCTTCGCCGCCTTTTCTGAAATCCAGGTGATCGACCTCGACGCCGCTATGGGCCGCGGCTCCAACGATGCCATCGTCGGGTACCTGGCCGCCCGCGCCGCCATCCGCGCCGGCGGCGGCGTCCGCACGCCGGAGCGCGCGCGGGCCCTCGTCGAGCAGGGCGCCCGCAAGGTCATCGTGGGCACCGCCGCGTTTTGCCCGGATGGCGTCAACACGGATCTGCTCGCGCGGATGAATGACGCGATCGGCGCCGGGCGCTTGCTCGTCGCGCTCGATTCCAAAGAGGGCCGCATCGTGGTCAAGGGCTGGTGCGAGGCCACCGCGTTCGCCGCCGAAGACGTGATCCGGCAACTGGAGCCGTACTGCTCCGGCTTCCTCTGCACCTACGTGGACAAGGAAGGCATGATGCAGGGCACCGACCTCGACTGGTTCCGCCGCCTCCGCGCCGCCACCGCGCACGAGCTCACTGCCGCTGGCGGCATCACCACCCTCGACGAAATCCGCGAGCTCGCGCGCCTGAACATCCACGCCGCTCTCGGCATGGCCATCTACACGGACAGGCTCGATCTCCAGGAACTGGCTTCGCTCAACCGCGCTTCTATGTTTCCGTCTCTGCAATGAGGGAGTTGGGCGAGCGGGCTGGGAAGGAGCCCGGCGCGCCCCTGGCCGGGGGCGCGGAGATCCGGTATAGGATACGGGTATGGCGGACGCAGATCAGAAGCGGGAGCAGGAGTCCCGAGTTCCGGAAGCAGCGCTTGGACTGCTGGTGCGCCGCATCGTGGATGCGGTTCATCCCGAGAAGATAGTCCTGTTCGGCTCCGCCGCCAGGGGGGAGATGAGGGCAGCAAGGGACGTGGATCTCCTGGTGATCAAGGCCGGAGACTATCACCACATCGAGATGGCGCAGCGAATTTACGCGGCCCTCGGCAAGCGGGATTTCGCGGTGGACATCACGGTCGCAACACCGGAGGAAGTGGAGAGATACAGCGACGAATACTGCCTCGTGCTGTACCCGGCGATGCGCGAGGGTAGAGTGATTTACGATGCCCGAGCGGCTTGATCCCACCGATCCCCGCGAATGGCCCAACCGGAAATTGACGGGGTCGGCGTGCGTTGGGCGGAGCAGGCCATCACGGGTTCCTGACCACGGCTGGTCGCGCACTCTCGGCCAGCTCGCTGACACGCGACACATTTCGTGCGGGCTGGCATCCGGCGTGACGTTGCCAAACTGCGGCGCATAGCCGCCCGCGCCCGGAAGGTGGACCTTAGCTTCCGCATGGGGTCCGATTAACGGGTCGGCCCGGCGAATCCGGCAGCTTTATGTACGGATCGCGGGCCGCGAATTGGAACCCGAATTGCTCCGCTAACATGGGAAAGGGATTGCCACCTCCGAAATTGCCTGCGGCAAAGGGGGATCTGACACAGGAATGGGCGAAACACCGCTGAAGACAAAACGGACCCCGAAAGCGCCCCGGCAGGTGCCGCCGCTCCTCGAGATGGAGAAGCGGGTCAGCACCCCGGAGGAGGTCGCCCTCGGACTCCAGTTCGAGCAGGCGCTGCTCGAGGCCCGCCGCTGCCTGGACTGCAAAGACCCGAAGTGCAACGACGCCTGCCCGCTACACATCGACATTAAGGGCTTCATCGCGAAAATGGTTGAGGGCGACCTCGGCGCTGCCTTCGACGTGCTTGCTGAATACACTCCTTTCCCGGGCATCTGCGGGCGCGTCTGCCAGAAGGAGCTGTTTTGCGAGAAGGACTGCCTGCTGGGCAAGAAGCTCCAGCCGGTGGCGATCGGCGCTCTCGAGCGCTTTGTGGCCGACTGGCAGTTGCAGTCGGGTGCGCCCGAAAGGACTCTGGATCCGCCTCAAGGCCCCAAGGTGGCGCTGATTGGAAGCGGCCCGGCGTCGCTGATCACAGCGTTTGACCTTGTCCGCCACGGCTACCGTGTGACCGTCTTCGAGGCGCTGCACGAGCTGGGCGGCGTGCTGGTTTACGGGATCCCTCCTTTCCGGCTGCCACGCGACATCCTGCGCCGCGAAATCGACCGGCTCCGCAGGATGGGCGTCGAGTTCCAGACCGACTTCATTGTCGGCAAGACGGCGACCGTCGAGGAACTTTTTGAGGAAGGTTACGAGGCCATCTTCGCCGGCACCGGCGCCGGCCTGCCGAACCTGTTTGGCATCCCCGGCGAGAACCTGGTCGGCGTTTACACTGCCAACGAGTTCCTCGCGCGCATCAACCTGATGCGCGCTTACGAGTTCCCGTATGCGGACACGCCGGTGCTGGTGGGCAAGCGCACCATCGTCATCGGCGGCGGCAACTCGGCCATGGACGCCGCGCGCTGGGCGCGGCGCCTGGGCAGTGACGTGACCATCCTGTTCCGACGCGGCCGGGCCGAGCTGCGCGCGCGCCTCGAAGAGATCGAGCACGCCGAAGAGGAAGGCGTGCACTTCGAGTTCCTGGGAGCGCCCGTGGCGCTCTACGGAGATGAGAAGGGCTTCGTGAAAGAGATGGAGTGCATCCGGATGCAACTCGGCGAGCCGGACGAATCCGGCCGGCCATCGCCAATCCCGATCCCGGGCTCCGAGTACCGCATCCCGGTCGACACGGTGGTGGCCGCCATCGGGCAGGCGCCTAATCCGACGCTCCAGCGCTCCACCCCGCAACTGATTACCAAGCGCGGCAAGATCGTCGTTGACGAATCCGGCCAGACGAGCATGCCGATGGTCTTCGCCGGCGGCGACGTCGTGCGCGGCGGATCCACCGTCATCCAGGCAATGCGCGACGGGCGCGCGGCCGCCGCGGCCATTCACCGGGCGCTCGCGGAGAAGCACGAGCCGCAGCCCGCGCCCGAGGCCGCCGGCAACCGCGAGGCGATGGAGGTGAGGCCGTGAACCGCGTCGTCGCCAGGCGCCAGCTCACCCCCGACATTGTTTGGTTCGAGGTCGAAGCGCCGCGAGTCGCGAAGCACTGGAAGCCGGGCCAGTTCATCATCGTGCGTCCCAGCGCGGACAGCGAGCGTATCCCGCTGACGATCGTGGACGGCAACCGCGCGAGCGGAACCATCGTCATGGTCGTGCAGGCGATCGGCAAGACCACCCGTGTGACCAACGCGAAGCAGGAGGGCGAGGCGCTCGCCGATCTCGTCGGCCCGCTCGGCGAGCCGGCCAAGATCGAGACATTGGGCCGTGTGGTTTGCGTTGGCGGGGGCGTCGGCGTCGCCGAGCTGCTCCCGGTCGCGCGCGCCTTCCGCTCAGCGGGCAACCATGTCACCGCGCTTTGCGGCGCGCGCTCGGCGGCGCATATCATCCTCGATGAGGAACTGCGGTCGGCCGCCGATGAAGTCTACTGGTCCACCGACGACGGAACCGCCGGCTTCCACGGCAACGTCGTCGAACTGATGCGCTGGTGGCGCGAGCGCCAGCCGGCTCCGCCTGACGTGGTCCACGTTATCGGCCCGATTCCGATGATGCGCGCCGCTGCCGGCTGCACTCGCGAATGGAATGTTCCGACGTACGCCAGCCTCAACCCGATCATGATCGACGGCACCGGCATGTGCGGCGGCTGCCGCGTCACCGTCGGCGGCAAGGTGCGCTTCGCCTGCGTCGAAGGCCCCGAGTTCGACGCCCACCAGGTCGATTTCGACGAACTCGCGCGCCGCACCAGCGCCTACCGTCCCCAGGAGCGTCAGGCGCTCGAGCGCCACGAGTGCCGCATCGGGCTGGGCGGGTAGGATTACAGCCGCTACTCGTTCTGATAGCATCGGTAGGCATGACCCGACTCTCCCGCATTGAAGTGGAGGGCTTCAAGTCGCTACGCAACGTGGACCTTGAGCTGAGGCCGCTGAACGTCCTCATAGGGGCCAACGGAGCGGGCAAGTCTAACCTGGTCTCGCTGTTCAAGATGCTCAATTTCATGAGCACCTTGGCGCTCCAGGACTTCATCGGTCGAGAGGGCAACGCCGACTCCCTTTTGCACTACGGCGCGCGGAGAACACCGCAGCTGCTCGTCACTCTCCACTTTGAAACGGGCACAGGCCTGAGTCGGTACCACATGAGGCTGGTTCACGCTGCACCGGACACCCTCATCTTTGCCGATGAGCGGACTGTGTTTCACCGAGTTGGTTACAGGAGGGTGCAGGAGACCATCCTCGGAGCCGGGCACAGAGAAAGCCTCCTGAGCGAGAGGGCCCGTCAAGACGACAGGACGGCCCGAGTCTTCCTTCGGCTTCTCCGGGGTTGTCAAGTCTTTCAGTTTCACGACACTTCGCCGACGTCGCACATCCGGGGCAAGGGTTACATTGAGGACAACAAGTTTCTTCGGCACGACGCGGGGAATCTCGCGGCGTTCCTCTATCGCCTCCTTCAGACTCATCCCGATCACTACAAGCGCATTGTTGCCACAATTCAACAGATCGCGCCATTCATCCTCGATTTTGACCTGGCACCTTCCCCACTGAACCCGAACTACATCCTGTTGAACTGGCGGGATCGTGATTCGGACTTTCTGTTCGGACCGCACCAACTGTCCGATGGAGCACTTCGTACGATGGCGCTGATCACGCTGCTCCTGCAACCAGAGGATGAACTCCCGGATGTGATCATCATCGACGAACCCGAACTCGGTCTTCATCCTTCGGCGATTCAGCTCGTTGCGTCGCTGATGAGATCGGTCTCAACACGGCGGCAAATCATTGTGGCGACCCAGTCGGTACCTTTGGTGGATCAGTTCGAACCTGAGGATTTGGTCGTAGTGGAGCGGGCTGAAGGCGCCTCGTCATTTGTAAGGTTGCGGTTGGGGGCGCTTCGAGAATGGCTGGAGGAGTACTCTCCCGGCGAATTGTGGCAGAAGAACGTGATTGGGGGGAAGCCGTAAGGCGGATGGTTCGTCTTCATGTCGTCGTCGAGGGGCAGACTGAGGAGGCGTTTGTGCGGAATGTGCTCTGCCCCTACATGGGACGGTATGACGTCATTATGGTCGCGCGATGCGTCGAAACCAGCAGGAAGGGTGGAATCAAGCGCCGTGGGGGCATTCGAGGATATTCGAAACTGCGGAGGGACTTGATGCGGTGGATGAAGGAGGACGCCAATCCCGAGGCCCGTTTCAGCACCATGATCGATCTCTACAGCCTCCCTGCTGATTTCCCCGGCTACGAGGAGAGCCGGAGAATCCCAGAACTGTTCAGGCGGGTTGAGTATTTGGAGACCTGCTTCTCCGAGGATGTCGACGATCGGCGGTTTGTGCCGTATCTGCAGCTTCACGAGTTCGAAGCCTTATTGTTTGCGGATGCCTCAAAGTTCGTCTTCGCCTTTCCTGATCGTCAAGGGACGGTTGACCAGATCTCAGCGATTCGAAGCAGCTTCCCGTCTCCGGAGCACATTGACGACGGAGAGAACACGGCTCCGTCCAAACGGATCCGTGAGGTCTTCCCGGACTACGACAAGGTTGCGTTCGGCCCTGTCATCGCAGCCAAAATCGGCATAGAGACCCTCGTGCGCGAGTGCTCCCACTTCGCAGCTTGGATCGACAGACTGAAGGTGCCGGTGCGGCCCTGACATCAATTGCTCAAGACCCTCGCCGCTGGATCTCTGCCAGTGCTCTCAATTAAGCCTCCCTCCCGGTGGCATCATCCGAGCACGCAGATGGGCGCCGCCTGGCTGCTCCCTTTTGCACACACCTTCTGCCAAGCCCGCAACCCGTCATCGGGCCGATTCCGATGATGCGCGCCGCTGCCGGCTGCACTCGCGAATGGAATGTTCCGACGTACGCCAGCCTCAACCCGATCATGATCGACGGCACCGGCATGTGCGGCGGCTGCCGCGTCACCGTCGGCGGCAAGGTGCGCTTCGCCTGCGTCGAAGGCCCGGAGTTCGACGCCCACCAGGTCGATTTCGATGAACTCGCGCGCCGCACCAGCGCCTACCGTCCCCAGGAGCGGCAAGCCCTGGAGCGCCACGAGTGCCGCATCGGGCTGGGCGGGTGAGCGGCGTCTCGTTCACCTGCCCGGTCGAAGTGTCAGGAGGTTTCTGAGAAAGGAGGACGCTCGTGAACTGGACGAAGCTCTTGAAGAGCGAGATCGAAACCACTTACACAACCACCGAGAGACTTCTGGATAAGGTTGATCCGGACAGTCTCGATTGGAACCCGCAAAGCGGCTTAAACTGGTTGACCGTTGGCCAGCTCCTGAAACACATCACCTGCGCCTGCGGCGCCCCGTGCAAAGGGTTCG
>CAYZJD010000223.1:0-1192 GCA_964478455.1 uncultured Solibacteraceae bacterium
GGCTGACGCTTCCACAAGAGTGAAGAAGTAGGGCCCGGCCGTCCAGCGGTCCGCGCGGGCGGGCGCACGGTGTCCCAGAGATAATGATCTTGGGATGCGCGCGCTCATTCGGATCGCCTGTCTGCTCCTGTCGGCAGGCTCGATTTCCGGCCCTCACGCTCGGCAGGCCAGCCCAGCCGGCGAGGTCGAGCGCCTGCTGCAACTGCACCGGCAATCGCCCGGCGATTGGAAGGTCTGTCATCAGCTCGGGCTTGCCTACACCCAACTCCAGCAACTGGAAAAGGCTCTCGAGTTCTATCAGAAAGCGGTCAAACTGTACCCCGAGTTCCTTCCCGCCCGGAAAAACTCCGCCGTCGTCCTCTGGTTTCTCAAACGCAAGCAGGAGGCCGAACAGCAGTTCCTGTCACTGGTGAAGCTAATACCGGGCGATCCCGTTCCACACCTATATCTTGGCCTGGCGGCGCACGAGCGCGGCGAATTCCCGGCGGCGAAGGCTCATTTCGACAAGGCCGGCGATCTGGCGACAGGCAATCCCGAAGTGCTCCCCGCCGTTCTCGAAAGCTATCTCGCTTCCCACGACGACTCGCTGCCCGCGCGCTTGCTGGGCCGACTTCAGGAGGCGGCGAAGCCCGATCCACAGCTTACCTTCGCGGCCGGCAGCCTGTTCGGCCGGTACGGCAAGCATCGGGAGGCGGTGGCATGCCTCGAGAAGATCGTGGCCGTCAACGCCGCTGGAGCGAACGTGTATATCGCGCTCGGCGAGGCCTACGACAAGCTCGGCCTGGCCGAGAAGGCGTACGCGTCTCTGGCGAAGGCGATCGAGATGGCACCGCGGTCCGAGGACGCGTATCTCGCACTGGCCGGCTTCTCCACCGCGCACCAGAACAACGAGTACGCCTTAAAGATCCTGAACACGGGGCTGGAGAAGGTCCCCGATTCACCCAGACTGCTGCACCAGCGCGGTGTTGCCCTGGCGCTGCTCGGCAACCAGGAGGAGGCGGCGAAGAGCTTGCGGCGCGCGAGCGGCTTGGATCCCGCGTGGGCCGACCCGCTGCTGGCCCTTGGCGTCTCGCTGCTCGAGCGGGGCCGTTACGACGAGGCGGCGGATTCGTTTCGGCAGGCCGCCCGGACCGCTCCCGAGGATTTTCGCGCCGAGTACCTGCTCGCCACCGCTCTCAAACGCACCGGTGAT
>CAYZJD010000223.1:1292-7722 GCA_964478455.1 uncultured Solibacteraceae bacterium
AGCACCCGGGCTCTCTCGGCCGCTTCGCTTTCCGCCCGCAGCTTCCGAAACAGGTCCATCTCCTGCTTCGCTCGCTCGCGATCGCCGAGTCGCTGCAAGGCCAGGCCCAGACGGTAGTGCGCCGAAGCGAGCCCGGGGCTCAGTTCGATGGCTCGCTCCAGGTGCTTCACCGCCTCTTCGTCCTTCTCGGCGATCATGCCGAGCTGAACGTAGGCTTCGGCGAAATCAGGCTTGAGCCTCACCGCCTTCAGCAAGTGGACCCGCGCCCGCTCATACGTGCTCTGACCCTCCGACTGCGAGCGCAGGTAGAGGATCGTTCCGTAATGGTAAAGCGCCCACGGATCATCGGATTTCCGGCCGAGATAGGCTTCGAACGCCTTGGCTACTTCCGGCTGGAGCGACTGGGCCGACTCGTACGCGTGGCCAAGGAGATAATACGCCTCGCTGGCCGAAGGCTCCAGGCGGACGGCTTCAAGCAATGCCCGGACCGCCTCTTCATACCGGCCCTCCAGATACGCGGCACAGCCGGAACCAAGATGCATCCGCCAGGACTTCGGAAGATCGCGGACACCGGCGCTGAATTCGGTGGCGCCGGTCGCGGCCCCCTCCATCTCAACCAACGCCGCCGCGTAGTCGAAGCGGTAATCCTCGTTGCCAGGCTCCAGTTCAGCGGCCCGCCGGTAGGCCGCCAGCGCCTCCTGCGGCCGTTTTCGCGCAGACTCCACTTCCGCCAGGAGGTTGTACGCCTCCGCGCTGCGTGGGCCGGTCAAGAGAGGCTGCAACGCCCCGGCCGCCCTGTCGGGCTGCGACGAGCGAAGGTACGCCAAGGCGAGGTTGTAGGATGCGCCGCGGGATTCAGGGGAGGCCTGCCGGATTCGCTCCAGGATCGGGATGGCGCTCGCGTACTCCCCGTGCATCGCCAGCATGGTGGCCGCCTGAAGAAGCCGGGGATCACGGACATCGACCAGAGAAACAAGCTTGCCGGCGGAAGCCGCCGCCTCCTGGCTTCGTTTGAGCAGCAATTGGCACTCGAGGACGCCGATCAAGGCAGGCACGTCCTTCGGCTCGGCCCGGTGCACGCGCTCAAACCGCGGAAGCGCCTCTGCCGACTTGCCTTCAAGCAGCGAGATGAGTCCCAGGTTGTAAGTTGCCGAGAGGTTCGCCGGGTCCAGTCTGAGCACCTCCTGAAAGGCCCGAGCGGCATCTCCTGCCCGCTTGAGCTGGAGATACGTCGAGCCCAGATAGGCGTGGGCGCGAGGATTGGCGGGCTGCAACGCCGTCGCGTTCCGAAAGCGCTTCTCGGCCTCTTCGAACTGGTTCTGGGCCGTGGCCACCAGCCCGAGCATGATCTCGGCGTCGCCGAGGCGCGGATCCATTTCGAGCGCCTTCAAGGCGGCCTGGCGCGAACGCTCCCATTGCTGCTTCTGGAACTGCTGCCACGCCTCCTGGAGCCACGCCTGTGCGTCCTGCGCGGAGCGGGCAGCCGGCGCTTGGAGAAACAATGCGAAGAGCAGCGCGAGGGCAGTAGGCAACATCACCGCGACTGTAGCATGCCGGGCGTCTGCTACCGGCCGGAGCCGTTGTCCAGGCGGTTCAACTCAACCAGGAGTCCGTTGACGATCCGGCGCGCCTCCTCGATGCGTGAAGGCGCGGTGTCGCGCGGCGTGCCGGTGCGGTCGAACTGTTGGGTCGCCAGATCAACTGCCCGGGCGAGGTCTCTCTCCCCTCGCTCGACGGTCTCCGCGTGCTTTCCCGAAGCCCGCAGCCGGTCGAGTTCTTTCCGGGCGACGCGCAGGCACTCGTAGTCCTCCAGTCCCTCCCGCAGCATCTCCCACCGGATGCTGTCCACGGGACCGTCCGGACCGGGGTAAACGAAGAACATGTCTCCGGACCACCACTTGAAGAACGGCTGGTCCCACAGCGTCTCCGGCCAGAAATTCCAGGCCCAACGGATGTAGCCATCGAAGCCCCATTTCCACACGATCCAGCCGAGGTACCTCGATTCCAGCGGTTCGGAGAACAGAAACGTGTTCGGATAGTATGGGTAGACGGCGGTGTAAAGCAGCGTCCGCTTGCCGGCCTTCCGTCGCGCGGCGATGTCCGGGAGCGCCGCCGGCGAGCCGGGGCTGTAGTGCCCGTAATAGAAAGCCATCTCCCTCGACTCGGCCATGTGGCGGCCCTTCTCGTCTCCGCCGCTGATCATCAGCTTCAAGTCGGGGGCCACCCGGTGGAAGAACGGAACAACGCGGTCCAGCACTTCGCTCTTGATCTCATCGAAGGCCAGGTACGTCTTGTCCAGCCAGCCCTTGGCCCGAAGGTGCTCTTGAAATGAGCGGGCGAAGTCGCCCCACACCGCTTCGTATTCCGCCGAGCCGGCTGGCAGGCGCAGCTTGCGCCGTTCACCGGATTGCGTGTCGGTGTAGATGAGCATCGAGTGGTCCGAGCCCGGCTGCACCAGCGGCGACCAGGATTCGATGTGGTCGCCGATGCCCGCCCGCAGGCACAGGGAAACGAACCGGTCGAACGCCTCGAAATCGTATGACATGCGCTTGGCGCCGCCGGGCTTCCATTCGCCGGGACATTTCCATTCCACCAGGCTGCGGACGGCGAAGCCGGTGTCGCCGGCCCACGGGTCGTCCACGATGAAAGCCGTGATCGTCTTCTGGCCGTGCTCCGCCAGGTTCCACACATATCGCTCCAGTTGCCGCCAGTGCTCCTCTCCCCACAGCGGCAGCTTGTTGAACCTCGCCACCGACGACGGGTCAACCAGGATGTTGAGGTAGCAGTGGAAGCCGGGGGGATCCGGCAGGCTCACCGGCAGGACCTCAAGCGAGACCTCGAACGTGGCCCCCGGAAACCCGTTGCGCACGATGTCGATCTTGCCCCTGTAAACTCCCGAGCGTGCTTCCTTGGGTACCTTGAGATCGATCCAGACGCCCTGGCTCTGATAGGGACGCAGCGCGACCGAATCGGTGGGCCAGAGCGGATCGGGCGTGTACTGGGCGTTCTCATCGACCGGAATCAGCCCCGGATAGCGGACCCGGAAAAGGCTTGACGGCAGCCGGTCACCCGACGATGAAACCAGATCGCTCGTTTGCGCAGATAGGCGCTGAACCGGCAGCGGACCGCGCACCCCGAGCTGCACGACGACATGCTCGTTCAGACAACCCTGTAATTCGATCTTACGCTTCGCCAGGTCGCGTCCGAAGCTGCTCGGATAAACGCGCTTGTGGGGGTCCGCCACCCAAGCTTGAAAGTCCTCCTCCCAGGCCGGCTCGGGCCGCCCGATCCATTGCGCCGAGAGGGTACAAATGCAACAGAAGGCGGGCAGAAATCGAACCAGCTCGCCGAGCATGAGTGAATCTCTGATTGTAGGGCAGGCCGGCGGCCTACCCTACAAACTCTACCAGATCAGCTTGAGGCCGAATTGGATCACCCGGCCGGCGGCGGCGCTCCGCAGGCGGCCGAAAGTGCCCGAGTTCACCGCGGTCCTGACGCTCCCGAAGTTGACCTGGTTGAAGGCGTTGAAAAACTCCGAGCGGAACTGCACCTTCAGCGGCTCACGGACGATGAAATCCTTGAGCAGGCTGAAATCGCTGCTCGAGGATGCGGGGCCGCTGATCAGGCCCCGGCCGGCATTCCCGTAAATGCCGCGCGGCAAGTCGTTGGTGGGGATAAACGCGTCCGTGTTGAAAAAGTGCTCCACCATCGCGCCACGGCTCGAGTGATCGATCACGATGTCCTTCACGGTCACGCCAGGCACCAGCATCGCGTGCTGGTCGCCGAACGTTCCGTCCAGCGCCACGTCGTCGCCCATGATGAAAGTGAGCGGCAGGCCGCTCTGCACGGTGTGAATCCCGGTAAGGGTCCAGCCGCCGAGCAGCGTGTTTGCAGCCGGATTGGCGAACTTGACCGGCGGTGTGTAAAGCCAGGAGGCGACAAACGCGTGCCGGCGGTCCCAATCTGATCGCCCGCGCTCGTCGCGGAGGTCAAATGGATTCGCCACCGTGGCGCCGAGGTTGTCGGTCGAACTCGAGTCAATCGACTTGGAAAGCGTGTAAGCTCCGATGACAGTAAGACCATCGGAAAACCGCTTGGTCACTTGCGTCTGGAAGCTGTGGTACCAGCTTCGGAAGTCATTGCCTAGCAGGAACCCGATCGGACTCAGGATTCCAGGCTCGAAGATCACCCGGTCGTTGATGTTCTGGTCCGACGGCGGAGACCCGTCTCTGGCGGAAGGCCGGAACGCCGCGGGATTGTACGTGCGCAGCGCCTCGATCTTGATGCCGATCTTGCCGGCGTACGCCGTCTCCACCATCAGCGTCGGCGTGAGCTGGTGCTGGACGGACAGATTGAACGACTGGATGTACGGCGTTCGCAGCGACTGATCCGTGAACACCCCTCCGATCGGCAGCGGGAACAGCGGGCAGTCGTATCCTGGGTACGCGTCGATCTTCACACACCCGAACTGCGCGGTGGTCTTCACCGGAGGCGGCGTTAGCCCAAGGGAGCCGTACGGATCTTCGATCCGGCCGCTATAGATGTTCGAGAACCCCGCAAACGGCGGGTTCTCCTGCGCCAGCGAGTCGGCGTTCACGCTCTCATAGAACAGGCCGTAACCGCCGCGGACGCTCGTCCTTCCATTGCCGAACACGTCCCAGGCAAAGCCGAAACGGGGAGCGAAGTTGTTCAGGTCGTTCGGAGCGAGGCCGCGCGGCACGTCCCCCGGGAACAGGACACCGATCGGCGCGTCCGGGACAACCCGGGACTGCTGGCCAGGGACGACGGTCGTGATCCGGTCGTCCTTCTCCACCCAGGGCAGGTAGGGCTCGTACCGGATGCCGAACGTCAGCGTCAAGCGCGGCGTCACCTTAAACTCATCCTGGAAGAATGCCGAGTGCGCGAGCGTGCGCCCGTCGGTGTCGCGGACACCGAAGTTGAGCGAGAGGTAGTCGAAAGCTCCCAGCATGAAGTCAGCCACCGGATCGCCGGAGCGAGCGCCGGTGAAGCCAAACCCAGGCGAGCCGATGAACACCTGCCGGAATTGAAGCCGCATCGTTTCCCAGCCGAACTTGAAGCTGTGGCGCCCCTTGATCCAGCTCAACGTGTCGCGGAACTGGAGGTTCTTGCTGTAGAAACGAGTCGTGAAGCCCGAGCCGACCACAAAGTTCCCGCCGACGTCCACGGTGACCGACCCCGTCGGCAGGTACTGCGGCATGTTGATGCCCAAATCAATCGGATCGATCGTCCTCGTCTGCACCTGGTCCGAAGGCGTATTCAAGTACGTGAACGCGAATTGATTCAGCAGCGTGGGGTTGAAGGTGTAAGTATCGTTGACGACGAGGTGGTAAGTGTCCTGAACGAAACTCTCCGAGATGTAGCCGGGCACGTTGCCGGTTGAGAACGGGTTGGACCGCGTGTTGTGGTCATGGAAGAAGCTGCCGAAGATGCGGTGAGCGCTCGACAGGTTCCAATCCCCCCGGGCCATCCACGTGTCGCCGCGCCGCGGGCTGGCGGCCAGCGAGGTGACCAGGCCCGTGGGCGACTCCGGCACGAACTGGAGGAAGTTCTTCGCCACCGGGCTGATGCAGCCCGCTAGAATCATGTTGCCCTGGACGCAGGGCCGGCCGGTCGAGTCGGTGAACGGCTGCCCGGTGAGTGCGTCCACCGGGTTGGTGATGTCGTAGCCGAGGCCGGTGAAATCGCCGTTCCGCTGCGCCGTGCTGGGTACCAGCGCCTCAATCGTGTCCGCCTCGCGGTGATCGCGCAGCCCCTGGTAGGATCCGAAAAAGAACAACTTGTCCCTGATGGCCGGCCCTCCGGCGGCCACGCCGAACTGATTCTGCTTCTGGTCGGCCACGCGGGGGCTGAAGAAGTTCCTCGCGTTCAAGTCGCTGTTCCGCAGGAACTCCCAGGCCGAGCCGTGAAACTCGTTGGTCCCGGCCCTGGACACGACGTTCACCTGCGAGCCGGGGTTCCGGCCGTATTCGGCCGCGAAGTTGTGGGTTAGCACGCGCACTTCCTGCACCGCGTCCGGCGGCGGGTAGTTCATCCCCGTGTTGCGCGACGGGTTGTTGAAGTAGCCGCCGTTGAACGTGAACAGGTTCATGTTGGGCCGGCCCCCGTTGACGTTCATCTCGGGGCCGCCGCGCGCATCGCTCATCTGCTGCGGCGCGTAGACGCCGAGCACGCCGGGCAGGATGCGGGCCAGCCCGATCACGTTGCGCCCGTTCAGCGGCAGATCGACCACACGCCGGTCGTCCACCAGGCCGGACATCGTGTGCGAGGTGGTGTCCACCAGCGGCGCGGTGGCCTCCACCGTCACCTGCGTTTCAACCGCGCCCACCGCGAGCGAGGCATCCACGCGGAGATTCTGGTTTACGGTCAGCTCGATGCCGGTCTGCACCTGCCTCTGGAAGCCGGACACCTC
>CAYZJD010000224.1:0-7711 GCA_964478455.1 uncultured Solibacteraceae bacterium
CGAACGCCCAGTCCTCTTTGCCACAGGAGAAGCTGATCGCCATCCGGCGACCAGCCTGGATATGTCCCATATCCCGCAAAGTCCTGGCTGACCGGTCTCGGCTCGGATGCGACTTTTCCGCTCTCTGGGTCGATCTCAGCGATGTACACCTCACCGATGCCCTTTTGAGTCACGTAGTAGAAAGCGCCTTGTCTGGTCATGCCAAGGGACCAGATGTTGCCGACGTCCTGCTTGACGATTTCCGGCTCGCCCTGGACCTGCTCGCCGGAGACGCGAACGGTCCAGATGCTCGGCGTCCCCAGGCGGTCGTTCGAGAAGATGAGCCGCCGGCCGTCCGGCGACCAGCCTAGGAAGCCGTCGTTGGCCGGGCTCCGGATCAACGGAGTCTCGCGGCCGCCATCGACGGAAATCAAGAAGATGTCTGCGCCGGTGTTTCCGTCTTTGGCGGAGTCAGTAAAAGCGACCCACTTTCCGTCCGGGGAAAAGGCCATTTCCCCCAAGTCCCTCTCCTGGGCCGGCAGGAGCGTTCGCAAGCTCCCATCGGCAACCGAGATCAGCCCCATCTGCTCCGTGGAATCTCTCCAATGGAGATCCACCAGGATCTGCTGGCTGTCCGGAGACCAGTCTCTGGGGTACAACGCCAGGAGCTTGGAATCCTTGAAGAGCAGCCGGTCGCCAGTGCCGTCAAAGCCGATCAGGCGGAGTTCCTCCGGGTCACTGAACCACCGGTAAGCGATGCGGTCTCCCCGTGGCGAGAATCGCGCCCCTACCGCGTGTGCGCCGGACTCCTTCCAGCCGTTCTTCTTCGCTGTCACGTGGCGCGTCTCGCCGGTCGCGAGATCGCGCACGGCGAGGTCGCCCGTGTTATAGTCCGTGAAAGCGAGGAACCGGCCATCCGGCGACGGACAGTGGGCCCCCCACGTGGGATCATCCAGCACCATCCGATCCGTCATGGCGTGAACCGGCATTGCCGAGGCGCCCAATCGCGCCCGCGCTTGTCGGACCAGGTCGCCCTCTTCGGCGAAGTCCGTGATCACCGCACGGAACGCGTGCTGCCCTTCCTGCTGGCGGCCGAGCCGGTCGTACAGCACCCCCTGCTGGAACTGGGCGCGCGCTGCCAGCGCTCGCTGCTGCTTGGCCCGCCGGACAACCTCGCCGTACAGACGGATTGCCTCGATAAGGTTCTGATTCCTCTCTTCCAGCAGCCGTGCCCGCTCGAACATCCGGCGCAAGTCGTCCTGCCCCCACAACAGGCAGGAGGTCAGGAGCATCAGCGGTATCCAGCGCCCCGGCATGAATGTGATTCTACTTCACTAACTGGGGACAGTCTTCATCCGTTGTGCCCCCCACTCACGGCAGCAGCTCCAGCGTGATCCGGAACGGCAGATTGTACTGGCCGGCGTTCTTGGTGGTCTTTCCATCCGGTCCAAGGAGCGTCGCCAGCGGAACGTCCGTCGGCCCTCCGTTCGGCTGGCTCGGATCAGCGATCGCCTCCACCGTCCACGTGGTGGGGCTCGTTCGGGTGACCAGAACCAGCGCGGTGTTGTACGGGATATTGATGATGCTAAGGTTCCCGTTCGGAAAGTCGTTGTAGTAGTTGGCGTTCGGACTCCGGAACCGAGGGTGGTAGTAGCTGTTCCCGCCGACCGAGAAGTTGCCCGATATCCACGTGGTGATCGACTGGCCCACCGGCACGGAATATGCCTGGTTGAGGTTCAAGAACGAATCGGGCGCGAGTTGCGGGGTAGATACCCAACCCGGCGGCGGCATACAAGATGTCGGGTCGCTGCATTGGGCCCGGTTGTCTCCCCAGTTCCACCACAGGCGCCGCGCGCTGCCGCCGTTCATGACGAAATCGTTCGATGCGTTGCACACCTGGAACGCGGCGGACACCCTCGAATCTCCATCGTCATAGACTGTTTCTCCGGCGGTGTTGGTTACCACCCCGTCGCCGTAAATGCCGTAAGCGCTGGCCAGTCCCGGCCACGTGGCGATGGTCATTCTCACCCTCGGATCCACGCATTTACCGGATTTCCCCGCGGCCGCTGCGACGCCGCAAAACAGCACTCCCAGGCTCACCGCCAGCCAAAACGTTCTTCTCATGGGCCTTCCTCCTGAGTCTTGAGTTCCCCTCAATGGGGCCTTCATCAGGAGTCTAGACCCCTGAACTGCGAAGATTGTCAGAATTCCGCTGGATTCTTGTGCGTTTTTCGCGGAATTCGGTGACAGGCTACGCAATCCCCGATTTCCGGCAGCCGCCTTCACTGCCGGACGGCCCTGGTCGCCCCCCTCGAACAAAGCTCACAAGCTACGAGCCACCAGCCGGTCGCCGAGTCTGTAACCCACTCCGCGAACGCTGAGGATCCACTGGCGACAGTCCGGCTCGCCTTCGGTCTTCTCACCGGTCACAGGCACGGGCCTGCACCAAGTCAGTCGGCGGACCGGGCTCGGCCCGGCAACCGCGTGACTCTGCGGACGGATACAATTGATGTGGAGGCCAAGATGTCAGACCCGGCGGAGGTTGTTAAGGACGCGCTGAGCCTGGACGTTCATGATCGCGCGACTCTCGCGCAGAGGCTTCTGGATAGCCTGGAGGAGCTGAGCGAGGAAGAGGGCGAGCGGCTTTGGGCTGAGGAAGCGAAGAGGCGCCTGGAGGAATACCACGCAGGCCGCGCCAAGGTAGTCCGAGCAGAAGATGTGGGAGCGCGGGCGCAGAGACTGTTCCGGTGACCTCTGTTCGATACCACGAGGCCGCCGAAGACGAACTGCTCAATGAGATCGGCTACCTCGAACTTCGGGCTGCTGGGCTCGGCCGTCGTTTCTTTGAGGAGGTTCGCAGAGCCGAGAACCTGATCGCACAGTTCCCTGAATCAGCCGCGGAGATTCTGCCGGGCATCCGCAGGTGGCCGCTTCGGAAGTTCCGCTACTCGCTCATCTACGCGATGGAGGAGGGTGGTTTGCTCATACTCGCGGTGGCTCATCATCGCCGTCGGCCCGGTTATTGGGTCGGTCGCGACAGCCAGACCGAGCATCGGAGTGAGAATAGCGCCTGACGAGGACTCCAGCCGGCGGGCAGAATCCACGATCTTGCGCTCAGCATGAAGCGTCCCAATGGTGAGCCGGAGCGCAAGCGGCGCGTAACAAGCTACGACCCACCAGCCGGCCGCCGCAATCTGTAACCCACTCCGCGAACGCTGAGGATCCACTGGGGATTATCCGGGTCCGCCTCGATCTTCCTGCGCAGGCTGGCCACGTGACTGTCGATCACGCGTTCGGTCACGTTGACGTCGTCCCCCCACACTTCGGAGAAGAAGTCGTCGCGCGACACCACCTCTCCGGATCGCCCAAGGAGCAACGCTAGAATATCGAACTCCTTTCGAGTGAGCGGGATCTCTACGCCCGCGCGCGAGACCGTGCGGCTGCGCAGGTTCACCGCCAGGTCTCCGAGCGAGTGGACAGCCCTCTGCGCGTCCGGCTGCCGCCGCCGAAGTCCCACCCTCACCCGCGCTACCAGTTCGCGCAGCGAGAACGGTTTGACGACGTAGTCGTCGGCCCCGGCCTCAAAACCGATCACTCTGTCCACTTCCAGGCCCCGTGAGGTCAGCATGATGATCCACAAGTCCGCCAGCGCCGGCCGCAGTCGGCGGCACACTTCGTAGCCGTTCAGCTCGGGCAGCATCAGGTCCAACAGCAGAATGTCCGGCCTCCACTCCAGCGCCGTCGCCACCGCCGTTAAGCCGTCGGAAGCCTCCTTCACCTCGAAACCTTCGAACAGCAGTTCGTCCGTCACCGCCAGCGCGATGGACGGCTCATCATCAGCGATCAGTATCTTAGCCACGGTCCTCTGACTTCTTTGGGACGGGAAGGGAAAGCCGGAACGTGCTGCCCTGGCCCGCCTGGCTGGTAGCCGCAATGGTCCCCCCATGCGCTTCCGCCGCGGCCTTCACCAGCGCCAGGCCCAAACCTGTCCCCTTGACGTTGTGGCGGGCGCCGCGGCGGCCTCGATAGAAACGGTCGAAGATGCTGTCCAGTTCGTCCGCATCGATGCCGATGCCCTGGTCGCTCACCTCGAGGCAGACTCGATCGTCCGCCGTGCTCAGACGAACGCGGATCAACGCGCCGGGCGGCGAGTACTGGATTGCGTTGTCGATCAGGTTGTCGATCGCCTCTTTGATGGAGCCCTTGTCCAGCGACAGACTGGGAATCCCTTCCTCGGCGGAGAAGTCAATCCGGATGCGCTTCGGTTCGGCCAGAACACGGGAACGATCGAGCGAGGAGGCAGTGATCTGCGCCAGCGATGCCAGCTCGAAGTGATACTGCTTCTTTCCTGCCTGGATTCTGCTCGCCTCCAGCACACGGTTGACTAACTGATCCAGGCGGTCCGTTTCGCGGCGCATGGCCGTAAAGTACGTCTCCATGCTCTGCTGTGTTTGAACCCTCCCGGCCGAGAGCCGCTCCATAAGAACACGAATGCCGGTGATAGGGCTCTTGAACTCGTGCGTAACGGCGGCCACGAAATCCGACTGCAACCGCGCCAGCTCCATTTCCCGCCGTACAACTTGAACCGTCATCAATGTTCCCACCAGTAACATGCAGGTCAGCAGGGCGATGAATCCGTACCAAAGCAGCTTCTGCCGCGCGAGCGCCGGATCATCCGCCGCCGGTCCAAAGACGAGTTCCCAGCCGCGGACAGCATCGAGTACGGCCGAGTACTGCACCGCCGTTGGGGCTCCTCCACTTCGCCACAGCCACTCCCCCGACTGCCGGTCTCGCAACGCCATGCTCACGAGCTCTCTTTGGCCTATGACTGGGCGAAGCGCTGACTCGAGCAAGCCTGAGAGTGCAGCGCCCGTCAAGGCCCTACCCGCCCAGGATGGCGGCGCGCCCGGGTGTCTTTGCCACAGCAGCAGGAAAGCGTGATGCGCGCTTTGGCTGTAGAAGCGGGTCTCCCCCGTCGTCAGGAGGCCTGCGGTCCTGCGAGCCAGTTGCTCGATCGCGGCCAGTTGCTCCAGCCGTGTATCCCGTCTGAGAGCAGCTTTGCCCGATGCCGCGCCAATCAGCCGCGTTAGTTCCGCATCGAACGAGTCCCGTTCCTCGTAGCTCAGCCACCACCTGCCGCTGCGGAGTCCGGCTAGCGTGGCCTCCAGCAGAGGCAAGAAACGTGACCGCTTGTCTGACGGCACGTTCTCCTCGGAAGTCGCCGCCAGCAGCGCCACGGGAACTCCACCCGGGCTCCGCGCTTCCGAACGGCTCCAGTCGAGCCGCGTCATTTGGTCCAGTGCGCCGGCGTCACCCCCCAGGTAGCGGATCCGCGCAAGCGCCAGATCGCTCCAGGCCGACAGGGACGGATCGGCGCGGGCAACCTCGCGGTACGCTCCGGCGGCCTCGGCCACCCGGCCCTGCGCGTCCGCCGTCAGTGCGTTATCGACTAGGCCGCGCACCCGCTCGGCCACGTGCCGTCGAACCGCACGCGGCCGTTGGCCGAGCCCGGCGAACCAGACGCGATCCTCGGGAAATGTCAGGATGCTTTCTTCATCGAGTTCAAAACGGATAGCGCCCGCAACCGGCCCGCCCTCCTCGGGGTTCACCAACCGGGCCTGCAAGGCCGTCAGGTGCTTACCTAACGCGGCGTCCGCCAGCGGCGCCAGGCGCCGCTGGTCGTCGCTGACCTGCTGCCGCCGCTCGATCTGCGCCAGGCGCACCGTGCGCACGCCCAGCAGCCCCAGCCCAAGGGCAGGCGCGGCGATCAGCACGGCGAATACCCACCACCACCTTCTCCCAAGCCGCAGGTGCCACACGACTGAACATCATCACACAACTCGGCCGCTCGTTGCCGAAAGCTCCACGAAAACTGAACCGAATTCACACCGTAACTTCATGCTAGTAACCATCGTTTGGCACTAACATCGAGCCATGTCAATCACAGTTGTATGCCTGCACTTTGTGGCTCTGGGTTTGTCCTTTGCAGCCGCCGCTGACCGGGATTCGGCCGCTGCGCTGAATCATCTCGGCGCCCGCCATTACGCCGAAGGACGGTACCAGGAGTCGGAACAACTCTTCCGTAAGGCCGTCTCCATCTGGGAGGGTGACGGCGAAACACACGCCGAGGATCTGGGTAAGGCGCTGGGCAACCTGGCCGCGGCCATTCGCGCCCAGAACCGTCTACAGGAGGCTGAGGCGTTGTACCGGCGGTCTCTCGCCGTCCTTGAGCAGGCGCTGGGCCCGCGAGACCCGAGCATTGCCGCCACGCTCGGCAATCTGGCCGAACTCTGCCGGGCGTCGGGTAAGTATGCCGAAGCAGAATCCCTTTACGTTCGATTGCTGGTTTTACAGAAGGACTCGCAAGGAACGGCCGGCGCGGCCGTGGCGGCAACGCTCGGCAACCTCGGTGCGCTATATCAGGTTCAGGAACGCTACTCTGAGGCGCGGGCGTCCTATGAGCGCGCGCTGGCCGCTGGCGGCGAAGAAGCGCTGAACCGGGACGACCTGCTCCTCATCACAATCCTCAACAACCTCGGGCTTCTGTACAAGCGCGAAGGACGCTACGCGGAGGCGGAGCCGTTGTTCCGCCGTTGCCTCGACACCTGGGAGAGAACGCTGGGGCCGGAACATCCGAACGTAGCCACCACGCTCGTGAACCTGGCGGAGTTGTTCGTCGCCCTGAGGAAGCTTCACGGCGCCGAGAAGCTGTACGGCCGCGCATTGTCCATCCGGGAAAGAGCCCTTGAGCCACGTCATCAGAGTCTCGCCGATTCCATGAAAGGCCTCGCGAATGTGTATCTCGCGCAAGGCAGGCAGACCGAAGCCATCAGCCTCCTGAAGCGCGTCCTGGCCATCGAGGAAGAGGTGCTTGGCCCGGATCACCCTCAACTCGCGGTCGACCTCGCTGGCTACGCGCGGGTCCTCCACCTCGCTCGCCGGGAAAGCGAGGCAAGCCAGGCCGAGGCCCGCGCCAACGCCATTATGGGGCGACGGAAGTGACGCTCGTCTCGATCTCCGTCCACTCCCGGCAGTTCCGGCCGCGACCAACATGCCCGGTGGTAACTCATCACTGATCGCCAAGCCCCTGCTAAGGCTCGGACAGGTGAAACTCGGCTCCTGCGAAACAGCCGAACCTTACAGCGGGATCCACACCAGCCGGTTGTGCCACTCCTCGGCTCGGCTGGCGGCCCAGATCAGCAACAGCTCTTCGACAGCCATGCCAAGAGAGATGTTCTTGGGCACTATAATCACGCCGGCGCTTGTTCTGACTGCAATGAACTGCGCGAAGTGTCTCGGCATGGTGCGCTGATCATGAGTCAATAGAATCCGGAGTGAGTCGGCGGCTACCCGCAACACGTCAGGGTCAGCCAGACCCACCAGACCTGCTTCCGCAGCGGTCTGAATGTCCACCTCCGGCTGCCGCCGCTTCAAGCCGCGAATGATCCGGGCATCCAGGTCGGCGTCAGCCTGGAATCTGACTCTCATGACGCGCCCGCTGCAGGCGGGTAATCAAGTCGGCGTTCCGGCGACGGGAGTCGGCTTGCAGTTCGTGGAACAGCTTCTCCCCTTCGCGAAGATACTCGTCCACCATCGGCTGGTTGGCGAGATAGAAAGCGATGGCGCCGTAAACCTGTTCCAGGGTCAGGGCGGGGAAGCTCTCCGCGATGCTCTCGGGAGAGAGGCCTTCGCGGAAGCAGTAGACAATCGAATCCAGGGAGACGCGGCTGCC
>CAYZJD010000225.1:0-7698 GCA_964478455.1 uncultured Solibacteraceae bacterium
CGAGATCTAGTACGGTCTCGTGGGCTCGGAGATGTGTATAAGAGACAGGGACCGGGTTTCACCGCGCGCTCCGAGTTGATGCCGACGCGGGAAGCCGCCGAAAAATACGAGCAAGGGCTGGAGCGCGGACACCTCGGCGTATTGGCGCGCCAGTACCGCGACGGTATCGTCAATCTCTCGGTGGGCAACCTTCGCGGCGGCGACCGAGTGTCGGTGTGGCTCGAGATCATCGCCGGCGTGGACCTGCGGGACGACGGCCTGCGCTTCCGCTTCCCGTTCACGCTCGCTCCGTCCTACCATCCGCGGGCCAGGGCCGCGGCGGTCGAGCAGGGAGCCGGTGAAATCGAACTGCCGGAGGAGGAATTCGGCGACGTGCTGCTCCCGTCGTGGCGATCGAGCGAAGAGGGGCTGCACGAGATCGGCTTCGATCTGTCAGTGGAGTGGCCCGGTCCCGTGGCCGAGTTGAGTTCGCCGTCGCACGCCATCCGCGTCCGCAACGGCGCCGCCGGGCCGTCGCGCGTATCGCTCGCCCCGGCCGGCGAAGTGCCGAACCGCGATCTGGTTCTTGACGTGCGCGCCAAGGCCGGCAACCCCCTCGTGCTGGCGGGCGACGGCAAAGACGGCCGCGGCCACTTCGCCGTGGTCGTCCCATCAACGTGTTTCGGGACCCCGGGCGAAGCACGGCCGCCGGTCGTGTTTGTGCTGGACCGCTCCGGGTCGATGTCCGGGAGCCCGATGAAGCAGGCACGCAAGGCGCTGGCTGCGTGCCTGGCGGCGCTGGGCGAATCCGATCTGTTCGGGATTGTGGCCTTTGACAACGTGGCGGAGTGCTACCGGGCACAACTTGCACCGGCGCGGCGGGATGAGCGGAGACAGGCGCAGACGTGGCTCGAAACGATCGATGCCCGCGGCGGGACGGAACTCGTCGCCGGCGTCCAGGCCGCGGCGCAAATGCTCAAAGCGGGCGGCGGAGATATCTTCCTGATCACCGACGGCCAGGTGTTCGGCACTGAAGACATCCTCGCGCAAGCACGCGGCATGAGCATCCGGATGCACTGTCTCGGGATCGGCAGCGCGAGCCAGGACCGGTTCCTTTCGCTGCTCGCGCGCGAAACCGGGGGCGTCAGCCGGTTCGTCACGCCCCGTGAGCGGGTTGACACAGAGGCGCTGGAGCTGTTCGCTTCGGCGGCCAGTCCGGTTGCGAAACAAGTGCGGCTGGACGCCGCGGGTGTGTCCGAGAGCCGAATCGAGCCGGAGCCGCGGAAACTGGTGTTCGCAGGCGCCCCACTCGCCTTTTTTGGAGAGTGCGCATCCGGCGGATCAGGCCGGTTCATTGTCGAGTGGGAAAGCGGACGGATCGAGGTCCCCATCGTGGCCGCCGGGCGCTCCGGCGATACGCTGCGCTTGCTGCGCGGCGCGCGGCTCATCACCGATCTTGAGAGTCACATCCTGACGCCCCCGCTCGGCGGCGCAAGGGCACGCCGGGAAATGGACCGGACAGAGCGCCGGCTCGAAGAGCTGAGCCGCCAGTACGGCCTGGCGAGCCGCGCGATGGCGCTGGTGGCCGTGGTCGAGCGCGCCGGCGACCGTCCAGGCGCGCCGCCCGAGACGCGGGTGGTACCGGTCGGTTTGCCGCAGGACATGGCCATCGAAGGCGTGTTCCCGCGACCGAAGCTGATGGCGACGGCGCGTTTCGGAGCCGCTCGCCAAATCCTCTTTGGTCGGTCCGCTCCCAGAGGTACGGCGCGTTTCAGCGCGGCTGTCCAAGACCTGCTCGATCAGCTCGCTCCCTGCGAGACGGCCACGGAGCCGCCTGCACCCCCTTATGCTCCCCGTCACGATACGCTCGTGGATCTGGCTGCACTGCTCGAAGCCGACGGCGGCATGCCCGGAAGCGACGAGTCCGAGCGCATCCTGAAGACGCTGCTCGCGCTGTTGGCTCTTGCAGCCGAAGGCCACTCGCCCTCGTCGGGCCCGTTCCGCCTGCACGTGAAGCGAATGATGGAGTTCGTGGAGTCGCGGTTGCCCGGGGCTCTCTCCGGCGAGCAGGCCTCCGCCGCCCGCAGAGTAGTGGAAGCGGCTCGTGCCGGCCGTTCTGCCGGACAGGTCTCGCTGGAAGGAATTGTCGAAGCGCTTCTCGAAGGCCAGGAGGTAGACTGGGACCTCCTGAAGCCACAATAGCTGCAAATTGCATCTTTATGCATTTGACTGTACAATGCATGTATGCCCCTCTTGCAGATCCGCGACCTTCCCCAAGAGGTCTACCGCAAGCTGGCTGAGTCGGCCAAACGAGAACACCGCTCCTTGTCTCAACAGGCCACGGCTCTTCTGTCGCGAGCTCTCGACGCCGACATCGCACCACGGGAGAGAAGGAGAATGCTCCTGGATCGACTCGCCGCAGAACCCCTGGTGCGCGACCTGGCCTCGATTCCGCCAGCGGAGGCACTCATCCGTGAGGATCGCGAGCGATGATTGCCGTCCTCGACACCAGCGCCGCTGTGCGCGTGGTGTTGAATCCCGAGCAGTCGGGTGCGTTCCGGCGCCAACTGGCGGGGGCTGAATTGATTCTGGCGCCGGAGTTGGTCGTCGCCGAACTGGCCAACACGTTCTGGAAGTACTTCCGCGCAGGCGTGTTGTCTCGCACCGCCAGCGAAGAAGGATTCCGGGGGGCCCTGGAACTGGTCGACGAGTTCGCCCCGATGCAGCCGCTCTCCATTGAGGCGCTGGATCTCGCCATTCTGACGCGGCGGCCTGCTTACGACATGTTTTACCTGGTTCTCGCGCGGCGCAACGGCGCGATTCTCCTCACGGGGGATGAGTCGATGCGCGAGAGCGCGCGGAACCTGGGTATCAGTACAGCCGGCCTGGGCTGAGACTGACCGCCGCCTGTCCCGCTACCGTGTGAATTTCTCCGCCCAGCGGATGCGGCCGGTCATCTGCATCACCACGAACAGCGTCAGAATCGAACCCACGGTGATCGCCAGGCCGGTGAATCCCTTGAAGAAGAACGCGTAGGAGAAGAGCACCAGGTAGATGAGCTGGGTGACGCCGGCCTCGACAGCCGCGAAGCGAAGTCCGGTGACGAGGCGCAGGTAGCTGACCACAAGGAACACCGACACCGCCGAGCTGATCGCGAAGGCCGCGTGAATCGAGATGTGATCCACCAGGTAGGCGAGCAGCAGGTGGAAGGCGAAGAACGCCGCCGCTAGAAAGAAATAGTTCATCGGGTGGAGGTCGACCCCGCGCAGCGTGGTGATGATCAGCATCAGGAAGAAGAAGAACAACAGCGACACCGGCGCGAAGAAGCTGATCTTGCCGGCCAGCGGTCCGGGCTGGAGCTCCTCGGGCATCGTCATCGCGATCTGAAAGCCGGAGACGAGGCTTTTGTACTCCCAGGCGAGTTCCCAGCCCTCGGCTCTTTCGCGCTTGGCTGTCGGCGAAAGCGTGTTGTCGGGGAAGTCGATCTCGCGGAAGTTGGTGGTCATCCGCAGCACGAAGTCGCGGACCCGGGCCACGTCCGAGCCGAAGCTGTACTGCCAGCTCTCCAGGCCACGCGAGCGGTAGCCCGTTTCGAGCTTCGCCGTTTCCCCAGGGCCGACGCGCACCGTGGCGCTGACGCCCGTCTTTTCGTTCCTCGTCTCGGCAGGGACGCCGTTCACGGTGAAGACGAGGTCATCATAGACGGCCTGCGCCGCCGGGAAGTCCAAAGAGAACGTAACCGCCTGTTCTTTGCCGGTCGGGTTGCGGAACAGGTACGCACCAGCGAAGGCGACCGTGTAGGTGCTGTACCAGAGCAGGCCCTTCTGCCGGGGCTCGAGGGCGAGATCGACACGGGCGCGGGTGCTTTCGAGCGGCAGCCAGTGGGTGGACTTCTCTTCGGTGATGCGGATCCGCTTCTTGCCGTCCTCGATGGTTTCCGTGCGGACAGGGACCGTAACCGTGTAGCAGGCCTTGGGCGGCGTTTGGGTGTGCGCGGCGCCCCAGGTGGAGGCGACCCGGCCGCGGAGCCGGGCGGTGGAATCGTAGGTGCGGGAAAAGATGGTTGCGCCGAGGACGGCCCAGGCGACGGCGGCCGAGAGGAAGATGAACGCGATAGCGAGGATGCGCTTGAGCATGGCCTCAGTATCGGCGAAGTGTACCAAATTGTCAAGTACTTTTTTTTGTAAAGTGACTCGCATCCCTCACCCGTTTCGTCCGCGCGCGGGCGGCGGCCGGACCGGCGACGGGAAACATGCGGGCTGTCCCCGGTTTTGTGTCTCCGGTTTGGTATGGTCGGAGAGGGGGGAGATGGAGTCGCAGAAGGAGGCGCGCGCGGCGGCGGAATCCCGCACGCCCGGGAGCGTGGGCGTGGTCCGCCTGTTCGGCGTGCCTGTCCGGTTCCACTTCACCTTTGTCCTGCTGCTGGTGTTCCTGGCGTTCGTCGGGATCGGCGGCCGCCAGTCCGGCCTGATGCAGGCGCTGTACATCGTCGCCCTGTTCGCCTCGGTGCTGCTGCACGAACTGGGGCACGCGGTGGTTTCGAAGCGCTACGGCATCCGCACCATCGAGATCGTCATGTTCCCGATCGGCGGCGTCGCGCGTTTGGAGCGGAACCCGAGGCCGAGAGAAGAGTTCTGGATCGCCGTGGCAGGTCCGATGGTGAACCTGGCGGCCGCCGGCGCCATCCTGATTGCGCTGGCCGCGCAGAACCGGCTCGTGCCCCTCGACAAGCTGGATTCGCCCACGGACGCCAACCTGTGGATGCGGATCGCCGCCGGCAATCTGATGCTGGCCCTCTTCAATCTCCTGCCGGCCTTCCCGATGGACGGCGGGAGGATTCTGCGCTCGCTGCTCGCGCTGCGAAGGCCCGAGGACGAGGCAACCCGGATCGCCGCCGCCGCCGGCCGGTTTCTGGCGGTCGCGCTCGGTCTCTACGGCCTGATCACGCAACACTTCTTCCTGATTTTCATTGCCTTCTTTGTTTACCTCGGGGCCAGTCAGGAAGGGGCCATGGCAATGGGCCGGACGTTAATGCACGGCATGCCCGTTCGGGCGGCGATGGTCACCGATTTCCGGACGCTCTCGCACGGCAGCACCATCCGCGAGGCGGCGGACTTGCTGCTGGCGACCAGCCAGCAGGATTTCCCGGTGACGCACGGCGAGGAAGTGCTCGGACTGCTCTCCCGTTCCCTGTTGCTCAAGGCCATGGCGACGCAGGGGCCCGATGCGTACGTGGCCGGCGCCATGGACCGCAGTTTCGTGCGAGTCGCGCCGGGAGCGGACCTCACCGAGGCGCTCCCGCTGCTGGCGCAGTCGGGCTCGTGCGCGCTGGTGATGGACGGAGAGCGGCTGGTGGGTCTGCTGACCGCCGAGAACCTTACGGAGTTCCTCGCGCTGCGCAAACTGGGCCACAAACAGAATTAAGTCATCGGGTCATTGAGCCATCGAGCCATTGGATGGCTGCCGTATGGGTCGCGGCAATCAGTCACTGACAAATGACTCGATCATTCAATGAGCCAATGAGATTGCACGTCGTGATCGTCGGCGGCGGTTTCGGCGGCTTGAACGCGGCCAAAGGGTTGTCGGACGAGGCCGTTGAGGTGACGCTGATAGACCGCCGCAACTTTCACCTGTTCCAGCCGCTGCTTTACCAAGTCGCGACCGGCGGCTTGTCGCCCGGCGACATCACTGCGCCCCTGCGCCGCGTGCTGCGGCGCCAGAAGAACACGCGCGTGCTGCTGGCCGAGGTGGTGGGTATCGACGTAGACGGGCGGCGTCTCATTCTCTCGGACGGCGTGTTGCCGTACGGCATTCTCGTCGTTGCGGCGGGCGTTCGCCACCACTACTTCGGCAACGATCAGTGGGAACCGTTCGCGCCGGGCCTGAAGACCGTAGAGGACGCCACCGAAATGCGCAGCCGGATACTATCCGCTTTCGAGGCGGCCGAACGGGAGCAGGATCCGGGGCGCCGGCGCGCCTGGCTCACGTTCCTCATCATCGGGGCCGGGCCGACCGGCGTCGAGCTGGCGGGCGCCCTTGGCGAAATCTCAAGCGACACGCTTCGCGGGGATTTCCGCGCCATCCGGCCGGAGGAGGCGCGCATCTTCCTGGTGGAAGGGATGGACCGCGTGCTGCCAACGTTTCCCCCGGAGCTTTCGGCCAAGGCGGAGGCGGCGCTGCTTGGCCACAGAGTCCGCTCACTTACCAGCACTCGGGTGACGGCGGTGGATGAAGAAGGCGTCACGGTGGTGCGCGGCGGCAAGCCCGAACGGATTGCCGCGCGCACGGTTCTGTGGGCAGCGGGCGTGAGGGCCTCGGTCCTGGGAGGCCTGCTCGCGGAGCGCGCGGGCGCGCCGCTCGACGCGGTCGGCCGCGTCATCGTCGAACCGGATCTGACGGTACCCGCTCATCCAGAGATCTTCGTTATCGGGGACCTGGCCCATTACGTGCACCAGACGGGCAAGCCGTTGCCGGGCCTCGCGCCGGTGGCGATGCAGCAGGGACGTTACGCGGCCCGGGCGATCGCCGGACGACTGCGAGGCGAGAAGCCGCCGCCGTTCCACTACTTCGACAAGGGCACGCTGGCCACCATCGGCAGGCACCATGCCGTCGCCGATTTTGGCTTCTTGCGCGCCAGCGGCTTCCTCGCCTGGATCCTCTGGCTTTTCGTCCACCTGATGTACCTGGTCGGGTTTCAGAACCGCATCCTGGTCTTCGTGCAGTGGGCCTTTCTCTACTTCACTCGCAACCGCGGCGCGCGGCTGATCACGGGAGAGCGCGCGACAACGCGGGGCGGGTAGCAACCTGGGTGACAATTCAAATCACAACGTGCCACGGCGGGAGACAATCGCAGCTTGTGGAGCCAAGCCAGGAGATTTCTCTCACGCGCCTCTGCTAGGAAACCTCGTCCAGCGGCGTCCATTTCCTGCTCTTCGCCGCGCGGTCGAACAGTCCCCAGAAGCGGCTGTTACTGGAGAGCAGGAGCGTCTCCAGGTCCGTGTCCTCTGCGACAGGCAGCAGCACCGCGCTCGCCTTTCCGCTCCTGGTAATCAGTACGGGGCCTGTTCTTGGCAATGCCTCGATGACGCGGCTCAGATTGTTCTTCACTTCCCGCAAGCTCTCTGTCTTCATAAGACGAACTCCTCCCCTCCGATGAGCAATTTGTTGCCTCTCTTTTCCCCGATGAGCACGACTTCCACGACCTCTGTGTGCACGCGATGGAAAACTCGCCACGGATCCAGCCGCAGCTCATACTCAGCGTACTCGGACGGACGGCGCAACCGGAACTTGTTCCTCGTCGTTTGCAGAGGGTCCCCTTCAGCGAGGTGCTTCCGAATCCCGTCCTTGACGCGCACTCGCTCGCCTTTCCGGATTCGCCCTAACTCCTGAACCGCGGTGTCCGACAGGACCACTTTCCACACGTCCCAGTGTAGCACAATCGTGCTACGACTTTGCCTGGGGAGTCCTGTCGCCGCTCTCCGCCGGGCACTCCCGAGAGTATCCTCCGCGTCACCGCGTTGTCCTGCGCTCGATGAAAGCACGTCGCTGCAACGCCCACTGCAAGGATGGGTACAACATCCTCCAATGGACCGCGGTCCACCTGCCACGAGCAACGTGCCACCTGCTACACACCGGCGGCGTCGGCCGGCCACGGGCCGCGCGCCGCCTTTGAGATAATGAACTCCGAAGTTTTCAGGAGGTCGTGAATGTTCCGATGCC
>CAYZJD010000226.1:0-3554 GCA_964478455.1 uncultured Solibacteraceae bacterium
CCTCAAACTACCCTTGTACCCCACAGGTCGCATTCGGCTGCGCGGCAGCTCTGCTAGGCCCGGAACGGGGAGCGGCACGGTACAATGAACTCGCTCCGGCTGGGGCGCTGGAGGATGGGAGGGTGCCGACCATCTTCGTAGTCGATGACGACGAGATGGTTCTGTCCTCCCTCCGGGCCTACTTCAGCCTGTCCACGGACTACGCGGTGGCTTGCTTCAGCGATCCGTGGCGGGCCTGCGCAGAGCTTGGACGCACGCCAGCGGACGTCGTGATCTCCGACTACCTGATGCCGGGACTGAACGGGATCGACCTGCTCAAGGAGGCGCGGCGACTCCAACCCGACGCCGCCCGGATCCTGCTTACCGGGTTCGCGGACAAAGAGAACGCCATCCGCGCGATCAACGAGGCCGGTCTCTACCAGTACATCGAGAAGCCCTGGGACAGCGAGCAATTGCTGATCGTGATCCGGAACGCACTTCAGGAGAGGAGCCTGCGCCGCGAGCTGGGCGAGAAGGTGCGAGTCCTGGACCGGCTCGTTCGCGAACATAGTGAGCTGGCCGAGCGCCATAGCCACCTCGAGAAGGACCTGGCCATGGCCGAGCAGGCGCTGGCGAGCCTGCTTCCCAGCCGGATGCCGGCGATCGACGGGATCAGCATCGATGCCTACCACCGGCCGTGCCGGCATCTCGGAGGGGATTTCTACGATTTCGCGGATGATGGGGACCGCACGGCGCTGCTGCTGGGCGACGTGAGCGGCCACGGAGCTCAGGCGGCGCTGATCTGCGCGCTCTTGAAGGCGAGCTTTCAAGAAGCCGCCACGAGCGCCTGCGGGCCCGCCGAGCTGCTGGCCCAGATGAATGCGGCCCTGTTCCGATTTCTGCCTGCCGGGATGTACGTGGCCGGAGCGGTGCTGTGGCTGGAGCGACGAGAGCCCGGCATTCGCCTCTCGAATGCCGGCCTGCCTTATCCCTTCGTGCTGCGCTGCGCGGAGCCTCGGACGGACGAGATTCCGATCGCTGGCCTTCCTTTGGGCATGTTTCCGGGGTACGGGCTCGAACCTTATCAGGTACGGCCGGTTCATCTGGAGCACGGCGACGTGCTGCTCATCGCCTCCGACGGCCTTGGCGACATTGTGAATCGCCACGGCGAGCTCTTTCAGGACCGGGAACTCAAGCGGGCCTTGTCCGAACTGAGGGGCTTGAGCGGCTCGGAACTGATCGCGGGCCTGGTGGAACGTGCGGCTCGCTTTCAGCAGGGGGAGCAGTTGCCCGACGACGTGACGCTCCTGGCCGTCGGCAGGACCTGAAAGAGCAGCGTTGGACGCCCGGGCTCACTCCATCTCGCGGAACGCGTCCGGGTAAACGACCGTGCCGGAGATGCCGGCAAGGGCAGCGGGAGCAAGTTCGAGGGCCATGAAGGCGTCGCCGAAGGCGAAGGGGTTGCGGAGGCGCCCGGCGAGCGCGGCGGAAAAACCGAAGCGCGGATAGTACCGGGGATGGCCGACTACCAGGACAATGGACCAGCCGCGCTCGCGGCAGACGTCGAGGCCGCGGCGTACAAGCGCCGCGCCAATGCCGTTGCGCTGGAAATGCGGAAGCACGGCCATCGGCGCGAGCGAGGCGGCGGGCACTGCCCCGTCTGGGGTATCAATACGCACCTCGCTGAACAGAATGTGTCCGACGATACGGCCGGCGGTTTCGGCAACAAGCGAGGCGATGACACAGCCGCCTGCGCGCAGCCGGTCCACCAAGATAGCCTCCGCCTCGCCGCCGAAGGCCAGGCGGTTAACGTCGCCGATCGCTTCGAGATCGCCAGGACGCTCGTCGCGGATCAGGAAGCCGGCCACGGCCGAGTCCCCGGAGGCACTCACTTCTTCTTAGCCGCCACCGCCTTCTTGATGAGCTTCGCCGCGTTGGCGGCGTCGGCGTCGCTTTCGAAGCCAACAACCGCGGCATAACGGCGGCCGATGGCGTGCGCCACGAGGAAGCCCAGGTTCACGCCCGCATCCGCCAGCGCCTGAGTGATGGCGGCGCCGGTTCCCGGCTTGTTGTCGCCTTCGACGAGCAGGACCGGGATCGGGGACGATGACAGCCCAACTCCCGCCGCCGCCGTGGCCTGCTTCTTCCCGGAGACAGGGTACAGTTCGATGGCCGCCTTTGCCGGGTCGCCGGGATAGCGGTAGCCCATCAGGACCTTCAGGTCCGCTCCCGCGCCGGCGAGCGGCTGGAGAATGCCGGCCAGCACTCCGGGCTTGTTTTCGACTTCCTTGCGCCAGAGAACGATCTTCTTCACCGTGACTGCCATGTCGATACCCTCCGTTGGCGTGGTTGCGCCGTTCATGAGCATACGCCCGTTAGGAGGGCTCGACAAGGCCCACGCCGGCTGTTCGGGGGCGGAAGGCCAGGCGCGAGCTAAACCGCCTTCAGGCCGAGAAGGCGGGCGGCGTTGTTGTGGTAGACCTTCTTGAGAATCGAATCCGGCAGATTGATGCCGTAGATCCGCCAGCGGCCCTGGGGCGGCACGGGCGCGGGCGAGTAGTCGAAGTATTCATCCTCGGTCTCGAGGAAGCGGAAATAGCAGCGGTACATCTCGGGCTTGAGGTCCTGCTGCGGGTACTCCTCGCCGTTGGGCGTAGCGTCGGTTCCGAAAAGGACGCGGTCCTGATGCTTCTCGAAGAAGCGACGCGCGCTGCGCGGCTGGCGGCCCAGTTCGCCGAGGCGCGCGCCTGTTTCGATGTACAGGTTCTTGTACTTGTCGAGCCAGTCGGAGACTTCGCCAAGGTTTTCCGGATGGTTGGCGACGTGGTGGCCGACGAAGATGGTCTTCGGGTGGCGCTCGATGACGCGGTTGCGGGCGGCGAGCAGCTCGGCCTTGGAGGGGTAGTCCTTGCCATGGAAGGACCAGTCCGGGTGATTGCCCAGCTCCTCCCACCGCTCGTTGAAGCGGTCAATCGGCGTGAAGAAGGCATCGGGGTCGGCGGTGTGGATGAACACGGGAAGCCCAAGAGCCCCGGCCGCTTCCCACATGGGATCGAAGCGCGGATCGTCCACCTTGACGAGCGGTCCTTCGGTGACCTTCTCACGAAGATAAAGCCCGAGCACCTTGAGGATCTTGATGCCGGCCGCGCCGGCTTTCTTGGCGCGCTCGATTTCCTCCGCCTGCCACTTGGGGTAGCCGGGCTCGGCGATGCCGCTCCAGGCGGGCTCGGTGAGGACGAGGAAGCGGCCCGGGTAGCGGCCGGGCAACTCGCGGATGGCGCGTTCGAGGTTCGCCCCATGACCGCCGGTGGAGTTCACCATGGTCTTGACGTTCAGTTCGTCCATCCACTTCACGATCTGGTCCAACTGCTGGGGCGGGATTGGGGCGGGGTTGGCACCGACGTCCTTACGGGCAAAAGCGGGAAACATGTACACGTGCGTGTGGACATCGATGACCGGGAACCTGGCCCGCTCGACTTTGGTCTCGGGTACGACGAGCATGCTCCTGGGCTGGAAGTCGGTCAGGTTCAGGGCGGCTTCCGCCGGCTTCCGTTCCGGCAGCGGCGCCTGGCGGC
>CAYZJD010000226.1:3564-7686 GCA_964478455.1 uncultured Solibacteraceae bacterium
CAGCATGGTTCTGCGAGTGGTGAGCGTAGGTGTCTCTTGATTCATCTCGGATTCCCTGCGCCGGACACCGGGGAAGCGATGATGGCGCAAAACGTACAATCGTATCAGGAATGCGCCGCCCGGTTGTTCTCCTGATGCTGGCTGTGCTCGCGCTGCGCGCCGATGAGCGCTGGCTCGAGTTCCGGTCAGGCCCGTTCGAAGTACAAACGAGCGCCGGCGAGCGGGCGGGCCGGGAAACCCTGGCGAAGCTGGAGCAGTTCCGGCACGCGCTCGAGAGCGTCTCGGGCAGAAGCGAACTCCAGATGGTGTGGCCGGTGCGGGTGCTGGTGTTCAAATCGGCGCGGGAACGGGCGGCCTATGCCTCCGAGACGGCTCTGGGCCTGGGACGCGATGCGTTCACCGGCAGCGTAGCGGCAAGAGAGCCGCTGCCGCCGGCATTGCTGCGCGACTGTGCGGTGGCGCTGCTGACCGCGGGCACGGGGCGGACGCCGTCCGAGATAGAACAGGGGCTGGCCGAGCTGTTCTCGACCCTTGCGATCGAGGGGCAGCGCATCACGCTCGGCCGGCCGCCGGCGCCCGAGGCCCGCACGCGGCGGTGGGCAAAGATGCACCTGCTGGCAGTGACGCCCGACTACTACGGAAGGCTACGGGTGCTGGCGCGGAATCTCGCGAGCGGCGTCGACGAGGAAGTGGCGTATCGCAACACGTTCGGCAAGCCGCCGGCGGTGATCGAGAAAGAAACGGACGCCTACCTGGCTACGGGGAACTTCGCCACAGTGGACCTCTCCGGGCGGCCGATGAATCCTGAACGGGACTTCGCGGCGAAGCCGGTGGAGGCGCCGCTCGCGGTAGCAGCGGCGGCGGACCTGCTTCTTGCGGAGCCGGCGAAGGGAGCGCAAGCGCGCGCGGCCTACGAAGCGATGCTGAAGCAGTGGCCGGGGAGCGCGGAGGCGCAGGAGGGACTCGGCCTGCTCGCGTTGCGCGAGGGGCGAACGCAGAAAGCGAGACAGCATTTCCGCGCGGCGGCCGAGGCGGCCGTGGCTGGGGCCAGAGCGCTGGTGGAATACGGGCGGCGCGAGCCGGACACCAGTAAAGCCCGGACCGCGCTCGAGCGAGCCGCCGAGCGGAATCCAAGGTGGGCGGCGCCGCATTGGGAACTGGCTCGAGTCGCACTGGACGCCAAGAAGAAGGTGGAGCATCTACGGAAGGCGACCTCGCTCGAACCGCGCAATGCTGGTTACTGGATCGAGCTGGCAAGAGCCTTGCAGGCTGTGGAAGAGCCGGACGAGGCCGCCAAGGCGTGGGCGTCCGCCGAGCGGATCGCTGCGAACAAAGAAGAGGGTGAGCGGATCCGCGGGCTGCGGGCCGAGGCGAGGCGGGCCCTCGAGGAACAGCAGATCGCCGCCCGTCAAAAGGAGCAGGAGGAGAAGCGGCGCGAGCTGGAACGTCTGAAGGAAGAGGCGATGGCGCGCATCCGGCTGGCGGAGGCGAAAGCGAACGTCGGCAGCCCGCCGCCGGACCCAGGCCGGAAAGTAGAGAGGTGGTGGGACGACCCAAGGCCCCGGTCCAAGGTGCGGGGCGTACTTCACAAGATCGACTGCCTGGGCAAGCGCTACAGGCTCGTCATTGCCGGCGACGACGGGAAGACAGTGCAGTTGCTGCTGCCGGATCCCGCTCGAGTGGTGATCACCGGCCGCGAACGGACATTCGCCTGCGGACCACAGAAGCCTCCGCGGAAGGTCTCCGTCGAGTACTATGTGTCGCCGGAAGCGAAGCTCGGCACGGCCGGAGAAGCGGCGGTGATCGAGTTTCAGTGACAGGCCGAGATCGCGTTGACAGGAAGGCGCGTGCTGTCCGCGCGTTTGACCGGTGTTTGCGGGCTGCGGTATCCTGTGGATGTACATCTCACCGTAAGGACTTGGATTTCAACTAGATGGCCAATACGTTTTCCGCGCTGAAACGCGCCCGCCAGGAGAAACGCCGGACGGAGATCAATCGCACGCGCAAGACGCGGCTGCGGCACCAGATACGCACCCTGCGACGCTTGCTGGACAAGAGCGACGCCCAGGGAGCGCAGGCGGTCGTCCCGCAAACATATTCCATCATCGACCGCGCCACCAAGTGGGGCATCATCAAGAAGAACACCGCCGCTCGTTACAAGAGCCGACTCACAGCCCGCCTGAAAGCCCTCGCCGTCGCCGGGTAGCGCACGCCCGAACCGAAGTTCCCGATGCGCCGGTAACCCGGTCGCTGTCACGAAGCGGAAGGCATGGCCTGATTTCGGTGCGCAGCTTCTGCCGGAGATCGCGCTCCCGCTGGTGTGGATCATTGGCCAGGCGTGCCTCCTCTTCAGTCAGGTCAACGAGAAAACGGTAACCCCTGACACAATCGGCAGTGATTCTCTCGCGGTCAACAGGCATGGTCCGGCGAACAAGCTGGCTGAGGTCCTGCCAATCGAAAGCTCTTCCGTCCTCGAATTTCTGAATCAGGTGCGCCGGGTCGAAAGTATCGCGTGCTTGCCAAAGCTTGAGGACTGCAAGGCGGCGGACCAGCGGTTGGTCGAGAGGCCGGTTTGAGAACGTGCTGAGATCATAAATGTCGCGCGCCTTGCTCCGCTGGTAGCAGGCTCGGATCTTCTCGGCGATGATCTCGGGCAGGGCAAGGCAGATGATTTCGGCAGGCGCGAAGGGCAACAGCCGAAAATAGCTTTGCTTGCACTGCGGGCGGCGCTCAGTGGCGAGTGCCGGCGTCTCGCGGCGGCTGATCTGCAAGCGGAGCTCGCTTTCCCCGCCGGTGTTCCAGCTATGGACATAGACGGGGCTGACTCCCCATGACAGTCCATCCTGCGTCTCGTAGTAGCTGTTGTCTTGGATGGTGAACTGAATGCCGTGAAACGGCTCCTCGAAGGCGGCCATCATATCGAGGATGACGGTCTCGTGGTCGTGCTCGTCCAGGCCCGTGAAGTCGAGATCGGTCGAAAATCTGCCCTGGCTGCCGATGAACATTTTGCGCAGACAGGTTCCGCCCTTAAAAGCGAATCGATCCAGGATGCCCCGCTCTGAGAGGAGCTGGAGGAGAAAGGTCAGGACGATCTCCTTCTCAGCGATCATCATGTCGCGTAGACCGGATTCAGCAGCGAAGCGTCGAACCTGGGGCTGCGAGAGCATTCTCAATCTTCCTTCTCGACCATTCGGCGTCGGCCCAGGCCGGCGCTGGCATCCAGTTCGTTGCGCGATAGATTGACGAAGAGACGCCATCTGTCGTCGTAACCGATAGCATCACTCACCTCCCCTTTCGGACCAAGGAGCGCCTTCTTGCGGCCGCGGCCCGCGATCCGGAGCAGACGTTCGCGTTCAGCAGCCGGAATGTCGGCGCCTGCGTGATCTGTGAGCCAGCCGAATCGGCGCACCAGTGTTGTCGATCTGATGCGTTCGAGGTAATCTGCCGCCTTCTGCCAATCGAAGCGGCGGCTCGCCGTCGCCAGGATGTAAGCCGCCTCCTCTGCGCCGCCGGCCAGTTCGGGCCGGTCAACGCAGTCGATCACCGTCTTTTCGCGGTCGGAGATCGTCACCTTGTAACCGAGCACATCAACCGGGACGAAGCCGAAGAACTTACTAGGTGCGGGATTCACGATCCGGACTTCGCTGTCGGCGATACGGCGACCACGTAAACGCACGGGAGTCACTAACCAGATCACATTGCGATGCTGGGTCGTCAGCCCGTAGTGAGCAGCGGCCGTGCCATAGCCAATGTAGTACCTGTCCGTGATACGGCTGGCGAGCGCCAGAAGGTTGCCCTCCCCGAGCGCCTCGGGGCCCTGGTCGGGCGGAATCAGGAGGTACTTGCCCCAACTCGCGCGTTCAAGCCAGCCTTTCCGACGCAAGGAGTGGATCACGTGGTCGGCTGCCTTTGCACTGACGCCGAGCAGTCGGACGATTTCCGGGCGCGCGATCTCTCTCCGTCCCTGCTCCGTCAGCGCGAGGACGACGTGGCTCTCGTGTGGTGATAGCGAGCGCGTAATGAACTCCACGGCATTTTCCGTCACGAAACCTCCGAAATACCTGGGTTTCGATTCATATCATGCCAGCATCGGGGGATGTTGTCAATCAGTTCATCAAAACC
>CAYZJD010000227.1:0-5051 GCA_964478455.1 uncultured Solibacteraceae bacterium
AGCCCCTCCCGCCCCGGCTCCTGTCAAACCCTCCTCGGATCAGGCCAAGCCAGCCGCGCCGGTTGCCGCTCCCGCCGCGCGTCCCGCCGCCCCGACGCCGCAACAGGCCCCGCCGGCGGCCGGCTTGCCCGTGACGGTGGAGACGAGCCCGTCACGCGCCAGCGTAGTCTTCGACAACAATCCCTCAACCGCCTGCCAAAGCCCGTGCAACATTGCTCTAGCCAAAGGCCGCCACACGGTCGCTGCCACCCTGGCCGGCTATCGCCAGGCCCTCAAGATCTTCGAGTTGCCCAGGGATGCAACTCTGTCCATCGAGTTGGTCCGCATGTCCGGCATGGTGAGAATCACCAGCGAGCCTCCCGGAGCGACGATTCTCGTCAACGGCCAAGTCCGCTCCGAGACCACGCCTGCCGGCCTCACGCTGCCAGTTGGCAAGTACGTGATCACGGTGAGGAAGGAAGGCTACCGGAATGCCGAGCAGGAACTCGAAGTCAAGGACGGTGCCTTCCTCAGCCTCGATTTCACGTTCTTCCGTTGAATTCGCTCGGAGAGCTGTCAGCCGTCGGCAATCAGCCGTCAGCAGCGCCCAGCTCAAGAAGGAGCCTGGCTATCAGCCTTATCCTCACCTTGCTGCACTGGCGGGACGAGGCCGCTGCATAAGCTGAACGCTAATTGCTGATCGCTCAAAGCTACTCGCGCCCAGCCACGCGGTCGTAGGCGTGAGAATCGCAGGTTGTGCCGAGGCTCTCGTTGTACAGGCTCGGCACGCCGAGCGCCTCGCGCAGGTCTTCGTCGAAGTCGTGGAGGATCTTGAGATCGGAGGCGAGGGCGGGTAGCCGTTTGCCGCCGGGCGTCTCAATGAACTTCTGGTAGCCGCCATCCACGAGCACGCCGATTTCGCCGCGCACGAGGATGCCGGCTTTGCCAATGCGGGGCAGGGAAGCTCCCTCTTCAACTACGGCAGCGCAGGCGCCGCGGCTCACAGTAGCGCGGCTCGGTTCCCGCTGCTCGATGGTGAAGCCCGCTTGTCGCGCCGACTCGAGGCGGTCGGCGAAGGTAAGCTGCCTCGGCTTCTTCCTGCGGAAGAACATGGCTCTATTATAGTTAAGCAAACCCCGCTGGTGTCACCTCTTGATGGCACATGTCAGCCTGCGATTGCTGTTCCCGATCTGCCTCAAGCACAACTCCTGGGGCGGAACAGCCGATCCCTGAAGGACTTGCCGTGGGAACGGCCAACTGGACCCATAACTGCGCCATCCGCCATGTAGACAGCCGCCCGAGCCGGTCATGGTTCGGAGCCGCTGTTGGAGGAGGAACTTATATGATTCTTCTCAGCGCGGTTGGCTTGGGATTGCTTTCGGGACTGCATGGCGCCTCGTACGGTTCCTACAAGGACTCTCCACACGAATCTTTCCTGGCAAGACGATTCGTGCGCGAGTTGATGATTGCCGCACTCGTCGCCATTGCGCTGGCCGCGTCTCATTTCGCCGCTGGCGAGTCCCGTTTCGTGTTTTTCGTGTCGACGTTCGCGTTGACACGGATCATCACCGAGTTCTGGAAGCTGTTCATTCGCACGGAACCGCAGGAACAGTTCCGCATTCCCACTCAGATTCACTGGTTGAAGAACGTCGTCCACAAGCGGTCCATACGACTGCTGGCGGGGGCTGGGTTCGTGGCATCCATCTATGGCGCTTACTGTCTCTTCAAGCTGGTCCCCGCTGACTTTCCACACGCGGCCACTGGGGTGGTTGTTGGAGGGGGATTCGGTGTCATCGAGGCGATAGCCGGCGCCTACAAGGATGGAAGCATCGAGGGGTTCTCGCTGCGCAAGTTTCTCAAGAGTCCGACGTTTGGCGCGATCGGTGGATGGCTCGCCTCGCTGCACACCGATAGCCTGGTTTTTCTCCTGCTGACCGGTTATGGCTTCTGCCGGATGCTCCTGGAGCTTCTGTTCAAGATTCTCCGCCGCGATTACGTGCCGGGCAAGTTCCGGTCGATCATCGGACCCTTCACGCAGTGGAGGGAGCGACGGAGATATTTCCTTGTGCCTTACACGGCAACATGGCTGCTCTGTATTGCGATGTTGCTGATAGCAGTCGTCCAACCGTCTCAGGGCAAGAGTTTGTGGACGGGGCCGCTCGGTCACGTCGGCGTCTCAATCTTGTCTACCGCTCCGGCCGTCAAGGGCCACGTCGAACGTCACTACGTGCTTGGCGCGAGGGTTCGACCGTTACTGTTCTGGGTTGGCCGTGACGACGTTGGCGCCGGCCGAATCACCTGGAGGCAGGAGGCTGGCGGGGGGCGGGGGTTGGAACTGTTGATAGGCTCCGATCCCGACAAGGCGCCCATGGGAATCAATCGGTGGGGCTACATCGCCGAGGCTGCTCACGATGACATTGCGGACGTCATCGCCGTCATGACGCAGTCGGACGGGGAGACGATCCAGGAGGCCCGAAAACAGGTTGGCGGACCAGCCGACGGCGATCACCTTTACAGAGCAGTCCGGACGCACATTCACGGAGGCCATTCCGCTACCACGGTGATCCACCTGCTGCTGCCGAAGACGCTGACTTACCGGGCCGTGGACCTCGTCCGCGAACGGATTCTAACGAGCACCGGTTCGGTCCGTGTGGCCGGGTTGCCAGCCGGCGCTGATCATGGGTTTTTATTTGCGGTTGCACGCCTCATCCAAGACAGCGTTGAAGCTCATCGGACATCTAAGACACTCCCGCGAGGTTTGAGTCGGAACTTTTTGTTCGCTGGGCGCGGTTACAACGTCACGCTGCTGTCATCGAAGCCGACTCCGCGTTTTCGTCTCGGCACGACTTATTGCGACGTTCTCGAAAGTGAATTCCAAGTGACCAACCGGACAACCGACCGGAGAACCAACTTCTGGATCACCTACGGCACTGAGGAGCCGATCGATGAAGTGCCGGTGCGAATCGTCTATAGGCCGAATTGGTGGTTCGAAGCGGAGTTGAATCTGCACAACGGGGGCGCGAGCGGAAGTTAAGGAGAACGCCCATGGAAGCCTGGCAGAACGCAGGTCCGCTCCACACTTACGCCTGGTGCTATGCGCTGCTGATCGTGAGCGCGTTGGTTCCCTGGGTCAACAGCGAGGTGATCGTACTCTCGCTGTCGGCGTTGGTCCCTTCGCATACCGGGCAGGTAATGCTCGTGCTGTTCGCTGCGGCTGGGCAGATGACAGGCAAGAGCGTGCTCTTCTGGGTGGGACGAGGGGTCGTGAAGCTAGGCCCGGGACAGCGAGCGCTCGAATTGTGGCGCCAGAAGATCGAGCGGCGGCAGTCGAGCGGCTTGACAGTCCTGTTCTTGAGTTCCACGCTTGGAATTCCGCCCCTCTATCCCATGTCCGTGCTGGCGGGCAGTCTCAGGGTCCCGTTCGACCGTTTCGTGGCCGTCGGTGCCGGCGGGCGGCTCCTCCGGTACGCGGCGCTCGTGTTCGCTCCCCGCCTGCTGGTTGGCCTCCTCGGGGTGGTGACATCGTACAGCACCTGAGCTCTGCACACATTATTGTCTTGCTGACCAGACTAGCGAGAGGGGAGCAATGATGCCCGGTCTGTGCGAGATCATCAGCCCGATCGGCTCGGGCGGAATGATGCAAACCCTCACTGTTGTGTCGAGCACCCCTGCTGGCCGTCGGCCCTGTTCTGGCTGCCAACAACCCCAGGCGATTATAATGCCGGGGTGCGGTTCATCCTCTCTCTGGACGAAGGAACGACGAGCGCGCGGGCGGCGCTGTACGACCAGCAGGGGCGGCGCGTGGCGATGGAGACTGCGCCGCTTCCGAGCGAGTTTCCCCATCCCGGCTGGGTCGAGCAGGACCCCGCAGGAATCTGGCGGGCACAACTGGAATCGGCTCGCGACGCGATCGCGCGCGCCGGCGTGCCCGCGTCCTCCATCGCCGCGATCGGCATCACCAACCAGCGCGAAACCACCATCGTCTGGGACCGGTTGACCGGCGAGCCCGTCGCGCCGGCCATCGTGTGGCAGTGCCGGCGCACCGCGCCGTTCTGCGGCGAACTCGCCCTCGGCCCGGCGGCGGCTGCGATCACGCGCAAGACGGGGCTGGTCATCGACGCTTACTTCTCGGCGAGTAAGGTGCGCTGGATTCTGGAAAATGTGCCGGGCGCGAAGGAGAGGGCCCGCGACGGCGAGCTGCTGTTCGGAAACGTGGACGCATGGCTGGTGTGGAAACTCACCGGGGGCGCGGCGCACGTGACCGATCCTTCTAACGCCTCGCGCACCATGCTGATGAACCTCACCACGGGAGACTGGGACGACGAGCTGCTGGAGATCTTCGGCGTGCCGCGCGTCATGCTGCCGCGCATCGCGCCATCGAGCGCCGTTATAGGTACAGCCGCCGCCGAGCACCTTGGCGCGGAGATCCCGATCGCTGGGATCGCCGGCGACCAGCAGGCGGCGCTCGCAGGCCAGGCCTGCTTCCGCGCCGGCCTGAGTAAGAACACTTATGGGACCGGCTGCTTCGCGCTCATGCATTGCGGCGGCCACCAGCCGGTTTCGAGGAACCGCCTGCTGGCGACGCGCGCCGCCTCCACCAACGACCGGGCGCAATTCGCCATCGAGGGCAGCATCTTCATCGCCGGCGCGGCCGTGCAGTGGCTCCGCGATCAGCTCGGCTTCCTGGCCACGGCGGCGGAGTCCGAGGCGGTGGCGTCGTCTGTGCCGGACACCGGCGGCGTCTATTTCGTGCCCGCCTTCGTCGGGTTGGGCGCGCCGCATTGGGACTCGCAGGCGCGCGGTCTGCTCACCGGCCTCACGCGCGCTACCAGCCGGGCGCACATCGTGCGCGCCGCGCTCGAGAGCATCGCCTACCAGACGCGCGAACTGGTGGAGGCGATGGAGGCCGATTCCGGCGAGACGCTCAGCGAGCTGCGCGTGGATGGCGGCGCCACGGCCAACAACTTCCTGATGCAGTTCCAAGCCGATGTTCTCGGCCGACCTGTCGTCCGGCCGTCCGACAGCGAGACCACCGCGCTCGGCGCAGCGTATCTCGCCGGCCTGGCCACTGG
>CAYZJD010000227.1:5061-7671 GCA_964478455.1 uncultured Solibacteraceae bacterium
TGTCCTGTCGTTTCTCCTCGCGGCGGCACTCGGCGGCGCCGCCGAGCCGGGTGCCTTGTCGCTCCGCTCCATACGCCCGATCGACGCCCACTCTCATGTGTTTCTCTCGGCGCCGGAAGTCTACGCCTTCTTCGAGCGCATGAACTTACGCGTCGTGAACGTCACCGTCGTCGATCCGTATGAGCGTGGTTACGAAACGGTGGAGCCGCAGCACAAGCTGGCGCTCGAAGTCTTCCGCGGCAGCGAGCGGCGCGCCGCCTGGTGCTCGACGTTCGACCCGGCTGGGTTTGAAGAGCCCGGCTTCGCCGAGCGCGTCATCGCCGCGCTCGAGGAGACGTTCCGCCAGGGCGCGATCGGGGTAAAGATCTACAAGGCCATCGGCATGGATCTGAAGTCGAAATCAGGCAAGTACGTCATGCCGGACGACCCGGCCTTCGCCCCCATCCTGGAGGCCATCGCCGCCCGCGGCAAGACGCTCTACGCGCACATCGCCGAGCCGATCGGCGCCTGGCGCCCGCTCGATCCGAAGGACCCCGATCACGACTACTACAAGAACGCGCCGCGCTGGCACATGTACGGGCGCGCCGGCGTGCCGTCGAAGGAGGAGATCCTGGCGGCGCGCGACCGCATGATCGGGCGGCACCCGAAGCTGCGCGTGGTCGGCTGCCACCTCGGCAGCATGGAAGAGGAGGTGGCCGACATCGCCCGCCGGCTCGACGCCTATCCCAACTTCGCGGTGGACACCGCTGCTCGCGTCCGTCACCTCGCGCTGCAACCACGCGAGAAGGTGCGGGACTTTCTCCTGAAGCACCAGGATCGCATCCTGTACGCGACGGATTTCGGCGTCATGCCGTGGGACAGCGCGGCGCAAAGCGCGAGCCGCTGGGAGAAAGAGGTGGAACTCGACTGGAAGTACTTCGCCACGGACGAGACGGTCGAGTATCAAGGGCGCGCGGTGCGCGGGCTGGCCCTGCCGCAGCCGGTGTTGCGCAAGCTGTTCCGGGAGAACGCGCTGCGCTGGGCGCCGGGGATCGAGTAAGACTCAGCCTGCGGCGAACAACCCGCCTTGGTCCTCGACAATGTACGGACACAGCCGGAAGTCGTCGCAGCTCACGCCGCGCACATGCGACTGCCGCTCGGCCGCGAGCTGCGCCGGGATGATGTCGATGATGAACTGCCACGGCTGCGCCACCAGCGGCAGCGGGAGCGCGAGGTCCGCGGCGCCGTCCGGAAGGTTCTGGCCGATCAGCATCATCTTCACGCCGAGCTTGCGAAGGTCCGCCGCCAGCGCCAGGTCCTCTGCCCGCATGTGCTCGGGGTCGAGCCACAGCCCAATCCGCATCCCTTCCCGCAGCATCTCCTGCGAGCCGTGACGGAATCCCCCGACGGTCATCGCCGTCGCCGGAGCCTTGGCTGCCTCCTCCCACAGCAGCCGCGCCTCGTGACAGCTCGCCAGGCTCGTGCCGCGCGCAAGGAAATACACCGGCGCTTCGGCCGTGAACCAGCCGTTGTTCGCGACACATTCCTGCCACGCGGGGAGTGCGCGTTTCGCCGCGTGAATGGCCTGCTCGAGCGCCCGCGCGGCGGCGCCGTTCAGGCTTCTGGCGACCGCGCGAGCCAGCAAGCCGCCCACCAGACACAGGGCCGAGTACATGGTCACGGAGACCATGTGATCGAAGGCCGTTTCCATGCGCAGAAGAATGTCCGCGCCGCGCACCAGCGGGCTGTCCGGCGTGTTGGTGATGGCGACGATCCTGGCGCGGCCGCGCAATTTGTCGACGAGCTGAACGATCTCGGTGCTCCTGCCGCTGCGCGACATCGCGATGACAACCGACCCGGGCGGCGTCTCGGCGAAGTGCAGCATCTCCGAAGTGTCAATGACGCAGACCGCGCACCCCGCCGCCTCGAGCAGCGTGGCAATGCCCAAGCCCGCGTGCCAACTGCTGCCGATCCCCGTCAGGTACAGCCGCGGCGCGGAGCGGACGAGCGCCGAGGCTTCGTCGAGGGCAGAGCGGCCCGGCCCCATCGTGTAGGCCAGCGACTTCAACAACTCGTCCGGTTCGTTCAGAATGTCCACGAGAAATTTCGTCATCTTGTCTCGCTTTCGCCGATTCGCTCACGCAACTGCCCCTCGATGCCGCCGGGCCCCGCCAGGCTCGCCACGGCGCAGCGCGTCCCGAGGCGAAGGCACTGTTCCACCGGCCAGCCCAGAAGCCAGCCGCGCACGAAGCCGGCATCGAAGTTGTCGCCCGCGCCGATCGAGTCGGCGATCTGCACGACCGGCTCGGGTCGCGCTTCAACCGACTCTCCGCCGGCGAAGGCGATGGCGCCTTCGCCGCCGCGCTTGATGACCACGACCGCTCCGCCCGAGGCGAGCCTCGGCCCTGCCTCGCGCACCTCGGAAGCGCCGCTGATGCGCAGCGCCTCGTTCTCGTTGGGCAGCAGCACGTCCACGAGCGGCAGCAGTTCGCGCATGCCCTCCCAGCAGTCCTCGGGGTCCCAGTTCGGGTCGAGCGAAACGGTTGCGCCGGCTTGCTTCAGGCGCTCCAGCCAGCTCCGCCAGTGCGGCCTCAGCTTCGCCAGTAAGAAATAGCTTGCCACATGCCAGTG
>CAYZJD010000228.1:0-4925 GCA_964478455.1 uncultured Solibacteraceae bacterium
CCGAGCCGCTCCGCCAGCGCGATGTACGGCTCCACTGCCCGGTACTGCTCCGGGGAGAGCGCGGGCATGTTGACGGCGTTGATGGCCACGCCGCTCCGCAAATATTCGGCAAGCTGCTCGGCGATGCGGACGCCGACGATCTCCTGCGCCTCCTCCGTCGAGCCGGCGATGTGCGGCGTAGCCACCACGGTGTCGAGCGAGAACAGCGGGTAGCCCGCGGCCGGCGGTTCGGCCTCGAAGACATCCAGGGCGGCGCCGGCGACCTTCCCCGACTCGATCGCCTCCTTGAGTGCCTCCGCATCGATCAATTCCCCGCGCGAACAGTTAACCAGCCGCACGCCAGGCTTCATCCGCGCAAAGGCCTCCCGCGAGAGCATTCCCTTGGTCTCCGGAGTCATTGCCACGTGCAGGCTGATGTAATCGCTTACGGCGTAAAGCCGCGCCAGGTCCACCAGTTCCACGTTCAGGTCTTCCGCCACCTGCGGGCTGACGTACGGATCGGTGGCGACGATCTTCATCTCGAAGGCACGCGCCCGCTTGACCACCTCGCGGCCGATGCTGCCGAGGCCGACGACGCCGAGCGTCTTGTCCCGCAGCTCATTGCCCATGAACTTCTTCTTTTCCCACTTGCCGCTCTTGGTGGAAGCGCTGGCCTGCGGGATGCCGCGCGCCATCGCCAGCATTAGCGCCAGCGTGTGCTCCGCCACCGAGACGGCATTGCCTCCCGGGGTGTTCATCACCAGCACGCCGGCGGCGGTGGCGGCCGGAAGATCCACGTTGTCCACCCCCACACCGGCGCGCCCGATGACGCGCAGCTTCGGCGCTTTCTCGAGCACTTCGCGGGTTACTTTGACGGCGCTGCGGACGATGAGCGCGTCGCTATCGGCCAGATGTTGCGCGTATTCCTTCGGATTGGAAACGATGACGTCCCAGCCGGGCTGGGAACGCAGATGCTCAATGCCGGCCGCGGCCAGCGGCTCGGCCACCAAGATTTTCATGGGATCTCTCTCAGGCTCCGACGGCCTGCCCCGCCAGGGCGACCTCGGCGTAGACGTTCTGCACGGCCGCCACTCCGCTCCCGAACTTCACCGGGATACCCTGGGCAGCCAGGATCAATTCCAGCTCGGCCACCACCGCGAACAAGTCGGCGAAATCGAAGTAGCCCAGATGCGCGATGCGGAAGATTTTGCCTTTCATCGAGCCCTGACCATTGGCGATGATCGCGCCGAACCGGTTGCGGAACTCCTTCACAATGACGCCGGAGTCCATGCCCGCAGGTGCCTTGACCGCGGTCACGGAAGCCGCCGGCGACCCCGGAGCGAACAGCTCCAGCCCGAGCGCGGTGACGGCGGCGCGCGTAGCGCGGGCCAGAGCCTCCGCGTTCTCCACCAGCTTGTCCATGCCCACGCCCTTGATGTACTTCAGCGCCTCGGCCAGCGCCAGCAGCAGCGACGTGTTAGGCGTCCAGCTCGACTCGCCCTTCTCGGCGTTCTTCCTTTCCTTCTTCAGATCGAAGTAATAGTGCGGAAGAGTAGCTGTCTCGGTAAACCGCCACGCTTTCGGGCTGATCGCAAGAAACGCCAGCCCCGGCGGGATCATGAACGCCTTCTGTGAGCCGCCGACGACGAGGTCCAGGCCCCAGCCGTCGATGTCGAGCGGCATGGTGCCCAGGCCCGTGATGGCATCCACGACGAAGATGGCGTCCGTCTTGGCGATCGCCTGACCCATGGCGCGCACGTCGTGCGCGGCCGCCGTCGAGGTCTCCGACGCCTGTACGAACACGCCGCGGATCGAAGAATCGGAAGCCAGCGTCTCCTGGACGCGCTCCGGTGTCACCACGTCGCCGTACTCGGCCTTGAGAACGATCGCCTCCAGGCCGAACGCTTTGGCGATCTCAACCCAGCGCTCGCCGAACTTGCCGGCCGAGCAGACGATCACCTTGTCGCCGCGCGAGAAGCAGTTGGAGACGGTAGACTCCATCGCGCCGGTCCCCGAGGCAACAAAGACCAGCACGTCGTTCGACGTGCCCATGATTTGCCGCAAGTCTGAAAGAACAGTGCGGTAAAGACTGCGGAAATCTTCCGTGCGATGGTGGATGTCTGATCCCATCATCGCCTGGAGGGCCGGCGGATACAGCGGCGTCGGCCCGGGGGTCAGGAGTCGCTGTTTACGGATATGCATGGCTACAATCTTGGTAGTCCATTAGAATAACAGACATCATGCCCCTGCTTGACCGCATTCAAAGAGAGATGGTTGCGGCGATGAAGGCCAGGGAAGAGGCCCGCCTGAGCGCCCTGCGGATGATCAAGACCGCCCTCAAGAAGCACGAGGTCGATTCGATGAAGCCTCTGAACGAGGCATCCGAGTTGCAGGTCATGAACACGCTTCTCAAGCAACGCCGGGAGGCCGCCGACATGTTTCGCAAGGGCGGCCGGGTGGACCTCGCCGAAAAGGAAGAAGCCGAGTTGCGCCTGATCGAATCGTACCTGCCGGCCGCGCCGGCCGAGGAGGAGATGGAGGCCGCCATCGCCGCCGCTCTGGCCGAAACCGGCGTCACGTCGCTCAAGCAAATGGGCGTGGTGATGAAAGCGGCGCAAGCGAAGCTCGCGGGCAAGCGCGTGGACGGAAAGACGCTCAGCGATCGCGTGAGAGCAAGGCTTTCGTGAGGGACCCGATGAGGCGGATGTTGCTGGCTCTGGCTGTTTCGGCGTGCCTCGGCGCGCAGCCGCCGAAGCTTGGTCAGCGCGCGCCGGATGAGTTCGGCGGCAAACAGCACACGCTTCTCCTCATCGAGCGCGGCTCTTGCAGCTCGCACTCCGCCCAGGTCCTGAACGAAGCGGCCGGACGCCTCGCGAACGTGGAGACGACGCTGGTGGTGGCGCATGACGCAGCCGCCGCTGCGAAGTACGGCGATGATTGTGCGGCGTTCCTGATCGACAAGGAGGGCAGTATCCGCCGTGTCGGCCGGCCCGGCCCGCAGGCCCGGGACCTGGTCGACTTCGTTGACCTCTGGCGCATCGGCAAGGACAACTTCGATCTTGCCTGCAAGCGCTGCCATGGCGTCGACGGCAACCTCGACGACTACCCCAAGATCAAGAAGCTCGGCGGCATCGGCAACCGCCTTACTCCGGAGGAGATCCTCAGCCGCATTTATCCCGTGGAGTTGACGCGCGACGAGATCACCGTCCGCAGCCACCTCTTCACCCGCCGCGAACTCGACGCGCTGATCGTCTACGTCTCGGGCCTGTAACCCAAAAACCGGTGACAGGCTACGCAATTCCCGATTACACGCCTTGACGGCGCTCAATCTCCACGCCTCGAAACCGGGGATTGCGTAGCCTGTCACCGGTTTTTGGCTGGGATATGATGTTCCGGTTGCGAGGTCACAGCCTGATGAGCGAACAGAAGTTCCGCCCCTACGTTCCGGAGGACCTGCAGATGACCGAGTTCACGGCGCGGGCCGTGATGCTGGGGCTGGTCATGACGGTGATCCTCGGCGCAGCCAACGCCTACCTCGGGCTTCGCGCCGGTATGACGATCGCCGCCACCTACCCGGCGGCGGTGATCAGCATGGCCGTGCTGCGGCTGTTCCGCGGCTCGATTCTTGAGGAGAACATCGCGCGCACGGTGGGCTCGATCGGCGAATCGGTGGCCGCCGGCGCTATCTTCACGATTCCGGCGTTCGTCATCTCCAAAGCGTGGCCGGCCTTCGATCCCGAGCACGCCTACTGGAAGTCGAGCGTGCTGATGCTGGTCGGCGGCGTACTCGGCATTCTGTTCGTCACGCTGCTCAGAAAGGTGATGGTCGAGGACCGGGAGTTGCCGTTCCCCGAATCGGTGGCGGCCTCCGAAATTCACAAGGCGGGCCAGCGCGGCGCTCAGGCGGCGAAACTGCTCTTCTACAACATGGGCATCGGCGCGGTGATCTACTTCCTAGGTGTGATCCAGTTGTTCGCCGCGAGCCGTGAGTTCTTCATCCACATCGGGCAGATCGGCAAGAGCCTTGTCCGCCTTGGCAGCGGTACGGAGGCCCCCTCCGTTGGCGTGGGTGGGGTAACGGCAGGCTCGATTCCCGCCGTCAGCCCAGCCTACCTCGGTGTGGGTTATATCATCGGGCCGCGCCTAGCGGCGTTGAATTTCTCCGGCGGAGTGGTGGCCTGGGGCCTGCTGGTGCCGCTGTTCATCTACTTCCTCGGGCCGCAACTTCAGACAACGCTGCCGGCGGGCGCGCCGGCCGAATCGTGGAGCGACCTGGCGACCTCCATCTGGCGATTCATTGTGCGGCCGATCGCCGTCGGCGGCATGCTCGTCGGCGCGGGCTTCACGCTGTTCCGGATGAGGAAGAGCCTCGGCGTGGGCATGCGCCGCGCGGTGACGGACTTGAAGAAAGCCGGAGGCCAGGTGCAGGTCGCCGGCCGGACCGACCGCGACCTCGGCGCGCGTACGGTGTTCACCGGGCTCGGCGTCACTCTCGCCTGCATGGTCATCCTCTACTACTACTTCGCCGGTGCAATCGGCGGGGCGGTCACGGCCGCGCTGGTGATGATGGTCCTCGGTTTCTTCTTCGCCGCGGTCTCGGGGAACCTCGTCGGTATGATCGGCTCCTCCAACAACCCCATCTCCGGCCTCACGCTGTCCACGCTGATCGTGGCCGCGCTGCTGATGGTGACGGTCGGCGTGTCCGGCGTCAGCGGCGTGGCGGCCGTGCTTGGCGTGGCGGCCGTGGTCTGTGTTTCCTCGGCTGTCGCCGGCGAGATGCTCCAGGACCTGAAGGTCGGGCACATCCTCGGGGGCACGCCGCGGAGCATGCAGATCGGCGACTTCCTCGGCGTGTTCTTCGCCAGCGCGCTGCTCTACTTCCCGCTGCTGGTCCTGCACCAGGGCAACATCAACGCGGGCGGGACCGGCTTCGGCGACCGGCAGCT
>CAYZJD010000228.1:4935-7653 GCA_964478455.1 uncultured Solibacteraceae bacterium
GACATGCCATGGCCGCTGGTGGTGGTCGGCATCTTCATGGGCCTCGCGCTGATCATGGTGCAGGTCCGCAGCCCGATGCTCTTCGCCGTCGGCATGTACCTCCCGCTCGAGACAACCTTCGCCATCTTCCTCGGAGGCGTCATCCGGTGGATCACCGACGCAAGGCGCGACCGCCGCGGTTTCAACGAAGCGCAGAAGGCGAGGGTGGAGAACGCCGGAGTGTTAACGGCGTCCGGGCTGATTGCCGGCGAGGCGGTCATGGGACTGGTGGTGGCCACGTTCCGGTTCTTCGAGTGGCCGCTACCGGTCCTCTTCGAGCACCCGTCGATGCTCGCGGGTCTCGGAGTGCTCGTGCTGCTGGCGATCCTGATGGTGAAGGTGCCGCTCGCCAACGCCGGTAGTCCCGACGAGCCGGCGCCGCCAACCGCGATCATGTGAGCGGAAACGAGTTATGTCGCTGATGAAAGAGATCCGGGAGTTCCCGGTTCCCAAGAATGCCGCGGCCTTGTGGTGGTTGGGCCAGAACGGCTACATCTTCAAGACCTCCGAGGGCACGCTCGCAAGCGTCGATCTTTACCTTACCGATTACTGCCAGAGCCTGTATCCCGACTTTGACCTGACACGGCGCGTGCCGGTCCTCATTCCGCCCGAGGAAGTCGAGGTCGATCTCTACGCCTGCACGCACAACCACGCCGACCATACCGACCCGATGACCGTCCGCGGCCTGCGCAACAAGGACACCGCGCTGTTCATCGGGCCGCATCCGAGCTGCGAGATCTACGAGACGGAGGGCGTGGAGACAGGCCGCATCGTGCCCGCCTGGCCGGACCGCGAGATCGAGTTCCGCGACATTCAGGTCCGCGGCACGTTCGCCCTGCCCACCGACGATACCGACCTCAATCACATGGGTTACGTCTTCCGGTTCGGCGGCGGCCCGAAGATCTACGTGACCGGCGATACGGACCACACCGAGTTACTATACTCGGCGGCGAGGTTCTTGCCCGACTTACTCATCACCGTGATCAACGGTGGTTTCAACAACCTTTCGCATTATGAGGCGGCGGAGCTGGCCTCGAAGATCAAGCCGAAAGCGGCCATCCCCTGCCATTACGACATGTTCCCGGACAACGCCGTGGATCCGAAACAGTTCCGCGCTTCGCTCCGGCTCAAGGCCCCGGACGTGAAGTACCAGGAACTCGAGCACGGCAAGCCGTTCGTTTTCTCCACCGGGATGTAGCCGTGAACGATTCGGGACGCCGGCCTCCGCGTCTGTATTCGCTAGGGATAGGCTTGCTCGCGGCCGCGCTGGCCCTCGGGTGGCAGGCTGCTACCGTCAAAGCCAACTATGGCGGCAACTGGACCGCGCTGTTCTCGACCAGTGGCCTCTCGGCCGTTCCGCCCGAACTTTCCTCGGAGAACATCTACCAGTTCCCGAACAGCACCGGCTACGACGGCCAGTTCTATCACTATGTGGCGCACGACCCTCTCTGCCGCCGCAACTTCGCGCCGTACATGGACTCACCGCAGTGGCGGTACCGCCGGATCCTCCTGCCCGCCGTGGCGCACTTGCTCGCCGGCGGGCGGGGTCGTTTCGTTGACGCGGCGTACTTCGTGGTGATCCTGTTCTTCGTGCTGCTCGGCGCCTACTGGCTGGGCCGCTACGCGCTGCTGCACGGCCGTCACCCCGTTTGGGGTCTCGGTTTTTTACTGGTTCCAGCCGCCATCATCTCGCTCGACCGGATGACCGTCGACGTAGCGCTGGCCGCGTTCGTCGCCGGGTTCCTGCTTTACAGTGAGACGGGCCCGGGCTGGAAGCTGTTCCTCGTGCTCACGGCCGCGGTGCTGGTCCGCGAGACGGGGGTCCTGCTGGCGGGCGGCTACTGCCTGCATCTGCTCGTGCACCGGCGGTTCCGGCGGGCCGCGCTCTTCGGCTTGAGCCCGCTGCCGGCGCTGGGTTGGTACTGGCGCCTGCGCCAATCCTCGCTCCCCTCCGCCGGCGAGCCGGAGATCTCCTCTTACGGGCCCGCGCTTCTGGACGCGCTCAGCCATCCTGCGCGGTATGCGCAACCGCCGGTCATCGCATGGACGGCAACGGTTTTCGACTACGTCTCGATTGCAGGTGCGCTGGCAGCCGCGGTGATGGCGCTTCGCGCAATTGTGCGGCGGAAACGCAGGCCGGCGGATTTCGCCGCCGCCCTATACCTGGTCGCGGTCCCCGGTGGGTTCGATCCCTTCGGCTTCCCGCGAACGCTTTCCCCGTTGCTTCTGCTGCTGGCCGCGGGCGCCCTCCGGGGCTCGACATGGCGGGTTGCGCTCCCGCTGGTGCTGGTCCTGGCCCGCGTGCTGCTGCAACTCGGACCGCAGTTCCTAGGCGTGGCCCGCGCGTTGCTATAGCCGCGCTCGAAACCACTCCGTAACGCCGCATCCGGCGGCTGCGTCTCACTCCACGAGGGGAAGAAGACCGGCCGCCGCCGGACGGCGCTCGGAGCCGTGGAGCAGCGGCGGCCGGTTTAAGATGGTAGTTTGTCGCCGTTCTCTTCATCCACCAGACAACCCCCATTCCATTGGCCGCAAGTCTACCTGGGAATCGCGCTGACGACTCTGGCCACGCTGCTTCTGGAGCTTTCCATTACGCGGATCTTCTCGGTGGTGTTCTACTACCACTTCGCGTTCTTGGCCATCTCGATCGCGCTGTTCGGGCTCGGAGCGGGCGGCGTC
>CAYZJD010000229.1:0-7626 GCA_964478455.1 uncultured Solibacteraceae bacterium
TTGCGTAGCCTGTCACCGGTTTTTGGTCAGCGGTAGCGGCCCAGGAGATGGTGCCAGCGGACGCGGAGAAGGTCCAGGAACATGGACAAGCTGTCGCGGAAAAGGCTGACCTTCGTTCCGGCGGAGTGGCTCCAGCGCACGGGGAGCTCGATGGTGCGGTAGCCGAGCAGACAGGCGATGAACAGCGCCTCGACGTCGAAGCCGAACCGCTCGAGCCGCACCCGGCTGAAAACCTCCCGCGCCGCGCGTCCCTCGAAGAGCTTGAAGCCGCACTGCGTGTCCCAGAACGGCAGTCCGGTGAGCACCCGCATGAAGAAGTTGAAGATCCGGCCAGCGGTCTCGCGGAAGGCGGACTGGCGCACTTCGATGAGCGACCGGTCGAGGGCGCGCGAGCCGATGACCACGCTGGCGCCGCGCTCGAGGGCGGCGGCCATCAGCTTGTCCAGCTCCTCAATGGGGGCCGAGAGGTCGGCGTCGGTGAACAGCACCCAGTCGCCCCTTGCCTTCAGCATGCCGTGGCGCACGGAGTAGCCCTTGCCCCGGTTGCCCGGGTTCTTCAGCAAGCGCACCAAGGCGTGTTCACGGGCGAACTCTTCAGCCACTGCCGCCGTTGCGTCTTGAGAACCGTCATCCACCACGAGCACCTCGGCCGGCGTCCAGGGAGACCGCTGGAGGTAATCCAGCACGCGCGCGAGAGTCACCGGCAGGCGCGCTTCTTCGTTGTAAGCGGGGATAACGATGGAGAGCGTCGGCAACGCTCAACTATAATAGTTGATTTCCTACGAGGAGATCCCATTTGTCGCTGGAAAACGAACTGCTCGAGCAGCGACTCAGCCGCGTTCGTGAACTCGAGGCTCTGGGCCTGCGTGCTTACGGCGAGCGCTACGACTTCACGCACACCGTTCCGGAGATCCACGCCCAGTACGGAGCGAAGGCGGCGCAAGAGCTGGAGAATCATCGCGCCTCCGTGCGCATTTGCGGACGGGTCCAGACCATCCGGCCAATGGGGAAGGCAGGCTTCGCGCACCTTCAGCAGGACGGACAGCGGCTCCAGATCTACGTGCGGAAGGACGGCGTCGGGGAGAGCGACTTTACCCTCTACCGCCGTCTCGACATCGGCGACGTCGTTGGCGTCGAGGGCTACCTGTTTCGCACGAAGACCGGTGAGCTGTCGGTGCACGTGGAGAAGCTCACGCACCTGGCCAAGACACTCCTGTCGATGCCGGAGAAGTGGCACGGCCTGGAAGACGTCGAGATGCGGTACCGCCAGCGGTACCTTGACCTGATTGCCAATCCCGGAGTGCGGAACGTATTTGTGACCCGAAGCAAGATCGTCGCGTCGTTCCGCCGCCGCCTGGAGGAGCGCGGCTTCATTGAGGTCGAGACGCCGATGATGCAGCCGCTGTACGGCGGCGCGTCGGCGCGCCCGTTCATCACGCACCACAACACGCTCGACCTGGACCTCTATCTGCGGATCGCGCCGGAGCTGTATCTGAAGCGGCTCGTGGTCGGCGGCCTGGAACGCGTCTACGAAATCAACCGCAACTTTCGCAACGAAGGCGTCTCGACGCAGCACAATCCCGAGTTCACGATGCTCGAGTTCTACCAGGCTTACACCGATTACCGGGGCCTGATGGACTTCTCCGAGGAGTTGCTTCGCGAGGTAGCCATGGACGCCACCGGCTCCGCCGTGGTCGACTACCAGGGCCAGCGGCTCGACTTCAGCCGGTTGCGGCGATTCAGCCTGCGCGAGGCGATCCTCGAATTCTGGGAGGACGGGGAGCGACCCACGCTGGAGCGGCTTCAGGATCCGGAGTGGCTGAAATGGCGCTCCACCAAGGGCACGTCCGGCGAGGCGCTGATGGATCTGTTCGAGCGCGTCGCCGAGAAGCACATGATCGAGCCGACGATCATCTACGATTACCCGGTGGAGACGTCGCCGCTGTCGAAGAACAAGCCGGAGGAACCGGCCTTTGTCGAGCGGTTCGAGATTTACGCCGCCGGGATGGAGATCGGCAACGCCTACACCGAGCTGAACGACCCGCAGGAGCAGCGGCGCCGTTTCGACATGCAACTCCGGATGCGGGAGAAAGGCGACGAAGAGGCGCACCAGATGGACGAGGATTTCCTGCGCGCCCTGTGCTACGGGATGCCGCCCACAGGCGGAGAAGGCATCGGCATCGACCGGCTCACGATGATCCTCACCAATTCGCGTTCCATTCGGGACGTGATTCTGTTTCCTTTGCTGCGCCCGGAGGGCCCGATCGGCATCGCCGAGCGCCTGCGCGCACTCGATGAACGCTGATCGCCGCGGGCGGTTCGAGTTCTTTATCGCCGCGCGGTATCTCAAGGCCAAGCGGAAGCAGACGGTCATTTCCATCATCACGGTCATTTCGGTGATCGGGGTCGCCGCCGGCGTGATGGCGCTGGTCATTGCGCTTGCTATCAACAACGGTTTTCGGACGACGCTGGAGCGCAACCTGCTGGGGGCCACCGCGCACGTCACGATTCTCGAAAAGCAGCCGGGCTACGGGATCGAGAACTGGCGCGAGTTGTCGGGGCGGCTCCGCAAGCTGCCGCGAGTGACGGGCGTAGCGCCGTCGCTGTACGGCTCGGTGTTTCTGGCGAGCCCGCTGCAATCGGAAGGCGCCGTGCTGAAGGGCATGGCGCCCGGCTCGGGGCACCAGGCAGAGGACCTGCGGCGCAGCCTTAAAGAAGGATCGCTTGATCCGCTGGGAGAAGACACGCGCATCCCGGGCATCGTTCTGGGTGCGCGACTGGCCGCGCGGACCGGACTGCCGCTCAAGAGCGTCGCCACCGTCATCAGCCCGCAAGGCGAGCTGACGCCTTTCGGCCCGAAGCCCAGCTATCACCGAATGCGCGTCGTGGGGATCTTCGAGACGGGGTTTTATGAGCTCGACTCGGCCTGGGCATTCACCTCGGTGCGCGCGGCCCAGCGCGTGCTCGGCCTTCAGGACGTGGTCAACGCGATCGAGCTAAAGATCGACGACATCAACCGCGCGCCGGAGGTGGCGGGCGAGGCGGAGAGGCTCGCGGGCCCGAAGCTGGCCGCCACCCATTGGATCGAGCAGAACCGGCAGATCTTCAACGCGCTGCGGATGGAGAAAGCGGTGACCATCGTGACCATCGGCCTGATCGAGCTGGTGGCTGCCCTTAACATCCTCATCGCGCTGGTGATGATGGTGATGGAGAAGCACCGCGATATTGCCATTCTTATGTCGATGGGCGCGCAACACCAGCAGATACGGAGGATCTTTCTCTACCAGGGCGTGCTCATCGGAGCGGTGGGCACCGCCATCGGGCTCGCTGCCGGTTACACGCTATGCTACCTGGCCGAGCGCTACCGCTGGGTCAGGCTGGATGAGGAGGTGTACGCGCTGAGCTACGTCCCGTTCGATCCCCGTTGGGTGGATGGCGTCTGGATCGCCGGGGCCGCGCTGCTGGTAAGCCTGCTGGCGACGCTTTATCCGGCGCGAAGCGCCACGCGGATTGCGCCCGCCGAATCGCTGCGCTACGAATAGGGGACGGGCATGTTTCGCTGCCAGCGGCGGAGTGCGGGGGCTGGCCGGTCGGCGGGCGGGCGCGGAAACATGCGGGCTGTCCCCGGTTTTCATGTCCCCGAATGAAGATGCGGATTGCGATTGACGCCGTGCCACTGCTGCTCCGCAGCGCCGGGGTGAAGACGTACCTCTACCACTGGATTCAGCGCCTGCGGCGGCTGGCGGGCGACGAGAACATTTTGGCGTTCCCCTGGATCGGCGCGCTCGGCGAGTACTCGCACGAGAAGTCGATTGCCGGCCGGGCCGGCACCCTCGCGCGGCTCCTCTGGCTTCACGGCGTGAACTACTGCCACCTTCCCGTGATCGACTGGGTCCACCCTCGGGTGGACATCTTCCATGCCTCCCACCAGCTCCGGAATCCCCCGCGGCGCTGCCGGCTGACAACCACGCTTTACGATATGACGTGCTGTCTCCTGCCCGAGACCCATTCGCCGGCCAATGTCCGCGCGCTCAGGCGCTTCTGGGGACGCGTCGCGCGCCGCGCCGAGGGCCTGATCGCCATTTCGGAGAACACGCGGGAGGACGCAGTCCGGATCCTGGATTTGCCACGCGAGCGCATTCAAGTGATCTATCCCGGGGTGGCCGACAGGTTCTTTCACGTCGAAGCCGAGCAGGCGTGGGAGGTCCGCCCCCGGTACTTACTCGAACGTCCGTACGTCCTGTACGTCGGCACGATCGAGCCGCGCAAGAACATCGACACACTGCTCGACGCCTGGGCGCTGCTCAAGCCCTCGCTGCGCGGGGAATTCGAACTGGTGCTGGCGGGGCCGATGGGATGGGCAGCGCCCGCCACCGCAAGACGGGTGCGTGCCGGAACCCCTGGCGTTCGCTATCTGGGATACGTCCCGGAAGATGACCTGCCCGCCGTCACCGCCGGCGCCGTTCTCTTCGCTTATCCCTCCCTGTATGAAGGCTTCGGCCTGCCGCTCGCGCAGGCGATGGCGGCCGGCGTCGCGGTCATCGCGTCGAATGTCTCATCGATGCCCGAAGTCGTTGGCGACGGAGGGATCCTCGTCGATCCGCACAGCCCGTACGAGCTGGCGGGCGCGATCGAGCGCCTGCTGCTGAGTCCCGAACGGCGAGCCGAGCTTGGCGGCGAAGGCGCGCGGCGCGCGCGCTGCCGGTTTACTTGGGACCGCTGCGCGCGAGCATCGCTCGAGTTCTTCGAAAGAGTCTGCGGGATGTAAACAGCCGATGGCCGTAGGCCTTTGCAAGTCAGCCGGCCGGCGGCGTGCTGGACGCCTCCTCGTAGGCCGCCAGCACTTCCTCGAGCGGCCCCTGCCGCACCACCCGCCCGTGGTCGAGCCAGAGCGCCCGGTGGCAGATTCGCCGCAGGGTACCCGCTACGTGGGACGCGCAGAGGATCACCCTGCCATCCCTCTTCAGCGCCAGGACCCGGTCCATGCACTTGGCCTGAAACGCCTGGTCGCCGGCGGCGAGCACTTCGTCGATCAGCAGGATTTCCGGCTCAACGTGAATGGCCACCGAGAAGGCCAGCCGCATGGTCATTCCCAGCGAATACGTCCTCAGCGGCTGCTCGATGAAATCGCCGATGCCGGAGAAGTCCACCATCCGGTCGAACAGCTCGTTGGTCCTGTGCCGCGACAGGCCGAGCAGGGCGGCGTTCATGCGCACGTTCTCGGCCCCGGTCAGGTCCGGGTGGAAACCGGAGCCGAGTTCGAGCACCGCGGCCATGCGCCCGCGGACCTCCACGGTTCCCTCCTCCGGCCAACTGAGCCCGGCCACGACGCTCAACAGCGTGCTCTTGCCCGCGCCGTTCGGACCGATCAGCGCCAGGCTCTCGCCTTCGCCCAGGTGGAACGAGACATTCTTGAGGGCGTGGAACGGCTCGCGATGCCTTCGGCCCAGCCAGCCCGAGACCGCGCTGTGCAGGAACTGGCGCGGCCGGCGGGAGTAGATCTTCGAAATGTTCTCAACCCGGACAGAGATCATGAGTTACAGGTAGTCGGCGAACCTCCGCTTCAGCCGCGAGAAGATCCAGAGACCGGAGGCCAGAACCGCTAGCGAAACGGCCACCAGTTTCACCAGCAGACTCTCGGGCGGCGCCTTCGCCTCCAGCAGGATGTTCCGGCAAGCCAGCACGACGGCCGCCACTGGATTGTACTGGTACAGGAAATGGAACTTCGGCGGGATGACGGTGAAGGAGTAGAAGATCGGCACCAGCCAGAACAGCAGCATATTGGCCGATTCCACCACGTACCGGATGTCCCGGAAGTAGACGTCGAACGCCGCCGACGCCAGCGACAAGCCGCACACAAACGCCACTTCGAGCGCAAACACGACGGGCAGCAGCGCCCACCAGCGGTTGGCCTCGTAGCCGGAGACGAGCGCCACGGCCAGCAGCAAGCCGATCTGGATCAGCAGGTGCAGACCGTTGGCCAGCACGGTCGAGACGGGCACCAACTCGCGCGGAAACATCACCCGCTTGACGAGGCTGGCGTTGGCCACGATCGATGTGGTGCCGCTGACCCAACCGAGGGCGAAGAAGTTGAACGGGATCAGGCCGCACAGCACGAACACGTGGAAATTGGGGTGATCGCCCGACTGCAACACCCTGGTGAAGATGAAGGTCAGCACGACCATCATCACCAGCGGGTTCAGCAAGCTCCAGAACACCCCCAGGGACATATTCCGGTAGCGGACCCGGAAGTCACGCAGGATAAGGTTGCTCAGAAGAAACCAGTAATTGGCGGAGGCGCGCATCAAAACGGTCGGCCCCCGGCCGCTCGCCTGCGACCGGGGGCCGGATAAGTCAGTCTAGCATGACCGCGGCCCGAAGCCGGGCCAGTCCAGCTTCAGAACGTGTAGCGCAGCGCCATCTGGATGATGCGGGGCTCGCGCGTTGTCGTGATGCGGCCGAAGTTCACCGAGGCGATGCTGCCGTTCGGATTCAGGAACTGCGTGTGGTTGAATCCGTTGAAGAACTCGGTGCGGAACTCCAGGCCGTGAGCTTCGGTGATCCTGAACCGCTTGAACACGGCCAGGTCCCAGTTGTTCATGCCTGGGCCGTGGAGCACGAAACGTCCGAAGTTGCCGAACCGTCCGGCTCCGCGGGCCCAGCTTGCCGCCGAGCCCACGCGGCGGAAGTACGGGTTAGTATCAGCCGTTGCCGTTCCTCCACCCGTGCCGTCGAACCAGGAGTTTGGCTTTCCGGACACCGCCGACGTGGAGCGCGGATCATAGAACACAATGTTGCCGCCGATGTAATCCGGCCGCTGGTTTCCGCTGCCGCCGCCGCAGAGGCAGCGATCGCTGGATTCGGAAACATTGAAGACAAGGCCGGTCTGGAACGTGGTGATGCCCGAGACGCCCCACCCGCCGAGGATGCGGCCGAGAGCCCCCTTCTGGTCTTTCATCCACGGGAACTCGTAAATGAAGGTAGCCACGTAACGATGGCGCACGTCCTGCTCCGAGTTGCCGCGATCCAGTCGGCTGTCGAAGGGATTGGAGGCCACGCGCAGGCCGGAGGCGCTGTCGATGGCGTGAGCCCAGGTGTAAGCGTGCGTCATCTGCAACCCGCGGGAGAACCGCTTGGTGGCGCTGACCTGGAGGCTGTTGTAATTGGAATTGGCGTCGGTGAGCTGGCTGGTGATATCGGCCAGCGGCGTGCCGCCGTACTTTTCCGCCTCCGGATGATCCTGGTTGAGGATGCGCCGGGCGTCGGTGTTGCCGGTGGTGGCGCCGGGGCCGGCGATGGCCGGGTTGACGTCCCTCCGGTTCAGGAGCTTCACTCCGTTGCTGCCGATGTAGCCCACGTCCACCAGCCAGTCCCTGCCGAGCTGATACTGAAGCTGAAGGCTGTATTGCTGCGCGTAGGGCGTGGCGAAATCGGGGTCCATGATCGTCAAGCCGATGGGCGCAATCTGGGTGAAGTCGAAACTCCCACCCTTGGCGACCGGCTTGAACGGGAACGGCTGCTGGATCGGATTAACCAGCGAACTCGTCCACGGATTGGCATAGTTGTTGTAATACGTGAACGGCTGAATGGAGTACGGAGGCGAGGTCAGGAATTGCAGCGTAAGCT
>CAYZJD010000230.1:0-7621 GCA_964478455.1 uncultured Solibacteraceae bacterium
CGCGGGCGCGCGCCCGCGCCTGGAAGTGGATGTTCGTCGCCTCCGCCTGTCTGTTCCTGCTGATCGCCCTCTGCTCGCCCGGCATTCACGGCATACTCGCCGGCTACCGGATCGAGGACCTCAAGCTGGAGCAGGAGCGTCTGCTCGCTGAACGCGCGGCGCTGGAGGTCGAAGAAGCGCGTCTGCTCAGCCCTGAGCGGCTCGAGGAACTGGCGCGAATCCAGGAGTTCATCGACCCGGAGCCCGGCCAGGTGGTGTACCTGAATCCGAAGGCTGACGGCTCGCTCGCGCTGAATGTTCCATCTCGCTGACGGAGCGGCGCCAAGGAGGAGGTCCGCCGGGAGCGCTCAATGCAGGCCCGCCTCACATCTCTCGCCGCCAGGAGGCTGAAGCTGCTGGCGGCCCTGGCCCTGCTCTGGGCCGCCGCGATCGCCGCGCGGCTCGTCTGGCTCCAGGTTGTCCGCCACCAGTACTACCGCGAACTGGCCACGCGCCAGCGGGAGCGTGTCGTTGAGATCGGCGCCCCGCGCGGCGGCATCTTCGACCGGAACGGCCAGCCGCTGGCCTTGAGCCTGCCGGTGGAATCGGTGGTGATCGATCCGCGGTGCGCGCCCGAGCCTTCGCTTGCCGTGGACATCCTTGCCCCAATTCTGCAACTGGACCGTGGCGAACTGCTCCAGCGAATCCGCGCCGCCGTCCGCAACCGCCGCGGATTTCTCTGGGTGAAGCGCAAGATCAGCCGGGAGGAAGCCGACCGTCTCCACAGCCTCAAGCTCGGCTGGATCGAGTTCCGCAAGGAAAGCCGCCGCAGCTACCCGAACGGATCGCTGGCGGCCCACGTCGTCGGCGCCGTCGATCACAGGGAGCGAGGCAACTCCGGGCTCGAACTGGCCCTCGACGAACAGTTGCGCGGGCACGCCGGGGCGGCGCGCCAGGTCACTGACGTCCGTCACCGGGGCGTCGATTCGCAGATCGCCGAACAGGCCCTGCCCGGCACGAACATCACCCTTACCGTTGACGAACGCCTCCAGTTCGTCGCCGAGCGCGAGCTGAAGAAGGCCGTCGAAACGAACGGCTGCTGGACCGGCAGCCTTGTCGCCATGATCCCCGCGACCGGAGAGATCCTGGCCCTCGCCAGCTACCCCATGTTCAATCCCGAGGAACCGGTCAGGCCTGGGGAAGACCTCTCGCCCCGCCTCAACCAGGCCGTCTCCGTTCCCTTTGAGCCCGGCTCGGTCTTCAAAGTCGTCACTGTGACCGCGGCTCTGGAGACCACCAACCTTGTTCCGGAGACGATCATCAACTGCGGCAACGGGCGGATCAACCTCTTCGGCCGCGTCGTCCGTGATCACCACGCCTACAGCGCCCTGCCGATGGCCGATGTGCTCGCCAAGTCCAGCAACATCGGCGCGATTCATGTGGGTCTGCGGGTAGGTGCGGCGCGCCTGCTGGACTACGTGCGCCGCTTCGGCTTCGGCAGCGCCACCGGAATCTCGCTGCCGGCCGAGTCCTCCGGTATGGTGCGCGACCTCGACGACTGGACCAGGGTTTCCATCGGCTCGGTCGCCATGGGTCACGAGATCAGTTCCACCTCCGTGCAGCTCGCGCGCGCCTGCGCGGTCATCGCCAACGGCGGACTCCTGGTTGAGCCGCGGCTCATCCTCAAGCGCGCGCGGCCGGGCGGGAAGCCGCTCCTGGAGCGTGTCCAACCGCCTCGCCGCGTGATCCGCCCGGAGACCGCCATCACCATGCGCCGCTTGATGGAAGGCGTTGTCCTCCACGGCACCGGCACCCTCGCCCGCCTTCAGGGCTACAGCTCCGGTGGCAAGACCGGCTCCGCGCAGATCTTCGATCTCCAGACGCGGCGCTACACGCACAAGTACAACGCCTCCTTCATCGGTTTCGCCCCCGTTCCGAAGCCGGCCATCGTCATCGCGGTGACCCTCAATGGCGCCTCCAGGTTCGGGGGCGCCGTCGCCGCGCCGGTCTTTCGTGAAGTGGCCACGGCGGCCTTGCGGCTGCTCGATGTGCCCAAAGATCTTCCCGACACTCCTCCCATTCGGGAAGAGCAGCCAGTCGAACTTGCCGACTTGGCTATCGCTGACCTGGGGTCCCCGGCTCCATCGCTCCCGGAGCCGGAGACCCCAGCCTCTTCGACTGTTCGGGCGGCCCGCCTGGAACTCCTCGGGCCGCGCGTGCCGGACTTCTACGGTAAGACCGTGAGGGCCGTGATGGAGGAATCCACCGCCGCCGGCCTTCCGGTCGAGCTCGTCGGTAGCGGCGTCGTCCGCGTGCAATACCCGATCGCCGGCAGCATTCTCCCCCGCGGCGAGCGCGTCAGGGTGCAGTTCGCACGATGACCGCGCAACGGCCGATGACCATCCGCCAGCTCCTCGCCGGCGTTCGCCTTCGAACGCCGCTCGCGGAACAGATCGCCGGCACGTGCGTCTCCGGCCTCGACTACGACTCGCGGCGCATTCAGCCTGGTGCGGTCTTCTTCGCCTTCCCGGGCCAGCGCGCCGACGGCCATGACTTTGCCGGAGACGCCGTGGCGCGTGGCGCGGCGGCCGTCGTCAGCGAACGTCCGAAACCCGCGGGCTTCACCGGCGCCTGGATCGAAGTCGAGCACGGCCGCGAAGCGCTCGCTGGCGCTGCCAGCACCTTCTATGACGCGCCTGACCGCCGCTTACTTCTCTGCGGCATCACGGGCACCAACGGCAAGACCACCACCGCCTACCTGGTCGATTCCGTTCTGCGCGCCGCCGGTATGACGACCGCCCTCGTCGGCACCATCGAGTACCACCTGGCCGGTGAAGTCCGGCCCGCCGTCAATACTACGCCCGAGTCCCTCGACCTGTTCCGCATCTTCGCCGAGCTCCCGCAACGCGGCGGCAGCCATGTCACAATGGAAGTCTCCTCGCACGCGCTGGCTCTGAGTAGGGTGTACGGAATCCGGTTCCACACCGCGATTTTTACGAACCTCACCAGGGACCATCTCGACTTCCACCGCACTATGGAAGAGTACTTCGCGGCCAAGCACCGGCTGTTTGACGGCGCCGGTGCAGAGCCGCCCCGGTTTGCCGCCGTCAATGCCGACGACCCCTACGGCCCGAGAATCCGGACCGCGCCGGGAACCGAGCGTCTCGACTACGGCGCGAGCCCCGGCGCAGCCGTCCGCGCCGCCAGGATCTCCACGACGCCCGAGGGCCTTCGCTTCGAGGTGCGGTCCGGCAGCCGGCGGTTCGAAGTCACCTCGCCCCTGCTCGGCAGGATCAATGTCTATAACATCCTGGCTGCCTGCTGTGCCGGCTTCTCGTTCGGCTTTGACGACGAGACGATCACCCGCGGCATCGCTGCCTGCCGCGCCATTCCCGGCCGCTTCGAGCGTATCGATTGCGGCCAGCCGTTCATTGTCGTCGTCGACTATGCCCACACCGACGACGCCTTGCGAAATGTCATCCAGGTCGCCCGCGGCCTGAATCCCAAGCGTGTGATCACGTTGTTCGGCTGCGGCGGCGACCGCGACCGCGCCAAGCGGCCCTTGATGGGCGAAGCGGCGGCCGAATTAAGCGACTTCGTCGTTCTCACCTCCGACAACCCGCGCTCGGAGGAGCCCGCCGCTATCATGAACGACGCCCTTGTCGGGCTCCAGCGCCACGACGTCCGTTACGTCGCCGAGCCGGACCGCAAAAAGGGGATCCGCCTCGCCCTCGAGGAGGCGCGCCCGGGCGACATCGTGATCCTTGCCGGAAAAGGTCACGAGACCCACCAGATTCTCCGGGACCGCACGATCCCGTTTGACGACCGCGAGGTGGCCCGGCGCCTCCTCCGCGATTTGGGCTATGGAGATTAACGTGGGGACAGCCCGCATGTTTCCCGGATCCGTACCGCCGACCCATTACGGGTCCAACCTCCTCAGACAAGAGGGAAACATGCGGGCTGTCCCCGCTTTTGCGCTATGACCATCGCACTCCAGGATGTCGCTTCTGCCATCGGCGCGTCGACGCTGGCGGCATCCCCGGCTGTGTCCGGATGGAGCGTCGATTCCCGTACGATCCAGGCAGGCGATCTCTTCTTCGCTTTGCGCGGCCCGAATCACGACGGGCACGACTTCGTGGCCGATGTCTTCCGCCGGGGCGCTGTCGCAGCCGTCGTCGATCGCCCGGTGGATACCGCCGGAGCCCTTCTGCCGGTGAACGACTCGCTCGCCGCCCTCCAAGCCCTTGCGGCTTGGGCACGCAACCGGTGGGGCGGCAAAGTGATCGGAATCACCGGCAGCGCCGGCAAGACCACGACCAAGGAAATCATCGCCAGTTTCCTCGAGACCGAAATACCGGTCGGCAAGAGCGCCGGCAACCTCAACAATCACGTCGGTCTTCCGCTGTCGATCCTCCGGCTCTCCGGCGAGAGCCGCGCAGCCGTGCTCGAAATGGCGATGAACCATGCCGGCGAGATCCGCCGGCTGGCAGGTATCGCGCGCCCCGATGTGGGCGTCGTCACCAACGTCGGTCACGCCCACGCGGAGAGCTTCGGCTCCATCGACGACATCGCCGCCGCCAAGCGCGAACTGGTTGAAGCGCTGCCGCCGGCCGCCGTGGCCGTGCTCAACGCCGACGACCCGCGCGTCTCTCGCTTTCGGGAGATCCATCCCGGGCCGGTGGTCACCTTTGGATTCGCCGAGGGCGCCGACGTGTGCGCCGAGACCGTCGAATACAGCCAGGACGGCGCGCGCTTCCGGCTCAGCGGATCGGTCGAACTGGAAACGCCCCTGACGGGACGGCACGGCGTGATGAACGTTCTCGCCGCCATCGCCGTGGCCCGCGTCTTCGGAATTCCGCCGGAACGTCTGCGCGACGCGGCACGGTCGCTCGCGCCCGGCAAGATGCGCGGCGAGCGCTTCACGCACGCCGGCGTCACCGTGCTGAACGATTGCTACAACTCCAACCCGGAAGCCGTGCGCGCGATGATCGACGTGCTCCGGGATATCCCGGCGCGGCGTCGGTGCGCCGTGCTGGGGGAGATGCTCGAGCTCGGACGCTGGTCCGAGGCCCTGCACCGCGGCGTGGGTCGCTACGCCGCGGAGAGCGGGATTCACGTGCTCGTTGGGATACGCGGCGCAGCCCGCCATGCGATTGAGGAAGCTGTCGGGGCTGGATTGCCGGACGGCGCCGCGTATTTTTTCGAGGACCCCGCCGAGGTCGGCGATTTCCTTCGCGGCTTGCTCCGCGAAGGCGACGCCGTGCTGTTCAAGGGCTCCAGAGGGACCCGCGTCGAATTGGCATTGGAACGATTCTTGAAGTAGGTTTGCGATGTTTTACTGGCTGCTTTACGAGCAACTCTATCCCCATATCTTTCCCTTTCCCCTTTTCCGCTATGTCACCTTCCGCACCGCCTTCGCCAGCCTGACCGCGCTGCTGCTTTCGATCGTGCTCGGCCCGTGGATCATCGGCTGGCTGCGCCGGCTCCAGATCGGCCAGCACATCCGCGAGGAAGGCCCGAAATCCCATGCGAAGAAAGCCGGAACGCCCACCATGGGCGGACTGCTGATCATCGTTTCGGTGGTTGTCCCCACGCTCCTCTGGGCGAATCTGCGGAATCCGTACCCCTGGATCGCCCTCTTCGGTCTGGTCGCCTTCGGCGCGGTCGGCTTCTGGGACGACTACGCCAAGGTCCGCCAGCGCCGCAACCTGGGCCTCACCGCCCGCAGGAAGTTCGGCCTTCAGATCCTCGGCGCGCTCCTGGTTGGCCTCTTCCTGCTGGTTCTGCACGCCATCGGGCTCTACTCCACCAGCATGAACGTGCCGTTCTTCAAGCAGTTCAAGCCCGATCTGCTCATCGACGGCCTGCTGGCGAACCCCGTCACGTATCCGCTCGCCTTCATCTTCTTCTTCATCTTCCTGGTCGTGGTGATCGTCGGCTGTTCCAACGCCGTCAACCTCACCGACGGCCTCGACGGGCTTGCCATCGGTCTGATGATCATCGCCGCCGGCGCCATGACGGTGCTCACCTACGCCAGCGGTCACGCCCAGTTCGCTTCTTACCTCGATCTCGTGCGTCTGCCCCGAGCCGCCGAGCTCACCATCTTTTGCGGCGCTCTCACCGGCGCCTCCCTCGGCTTTCTCTGGTACAACGCGCACCCGGCCGAGATCTTTATGGGCGACGTCGGTTCGCTGTCCCTCGGCGGGGCCCTCGCCACCGTCGCCGTGCTCATCAAGCAGGAGATTCTGCTGCTCTTCGTCGGCGGCGTCTTCGTGCTCGAGACGCTCTCCGTGATGCTCCAGGTTGGCAGCTACAAGCTCCGCCGCAAGCGCATCTTCAAGATGGCCCCCCTCCACCACCACTTCGAGGCGCTCGGCTGGCAGGAGTCCAAGATCATCGTCCGGTTCTGGATCGCCGGGCTTGTCATGGCCCTCTTCGCCCTGACGACCCTCAAGCTGAGGTGAACATGGAGTGCCTCGGCGTCAACGTCGTCGTCCTCGGCATGGCCCGCTCGGGTATCGCCCTCGCCGAGTTTCTGAAGAGCAGGGGTGCGCGCGTGCGGGCCGTCGACGAGAAGCCTCTCGAGGAACTGCCCGAAGCCGCGCGCGTCGTCCGGCGCTACAACATTCCTTTCTGCCGGCAAGGTCCGGGAGCCTTTGACCGTGCGGCGTGCGTCGTCGTCTCGCCCGGCGTGCCGCCCGACCTCGATCTGCTGGAAAACGCGCGGCGGAACGGTGTCGAGGTGATCGGCGAGGTGGAGTTCGCTTCCCGCGTCTTCGAAGGCAACACCATCGGCATCACCGGCTCGAACGGCAAAACCACCACCACCGCCCTCGTTGGCCACCTCCTGCGAGAGAGCGGGATTCCGGTCCAGGTGGGCGGCAACATCGGAACACCCGTCACCGCGCTGCTTGCCTCCTCCCGTCCCGGCCAGTGGAACGTGCTCGAGCTTTCGAGCTTCCAGCTCGAAACCGTCCATCATTTCCGGGCGCACATCGCCGTGGCGCTCAACGTCACCCCCGATCACCTCGACCGCCACCGCACCTTTGCCGCCTACGCCGCGGCCAAGGCCAGGCTGTTCGAAACACAGACCGCGGAAGACTTCGCCGTGCTGAGTGCCGACGACCCGTCCTGCCTCGCTTACGCGTCCCTCACCCGCGCCCGCCCGTTGCGGTTCAGCCTCACCCGGCCCGTGACGCCGGGCGCCTGGCTGGAAGGGAACCGCCTGCTGCTCGACGGCGAACCGTTTCTCTCTACTTGCGACATCCCTTTGCGCGGCCGGCACAACATCGAGAATGTGCTGGCGGCGGCTGTGGTCGCCCGTCTGGCCGGCGTGAGCCTCGCGTCCATCGCGGCTGCGGTCCCCACGTTCCCCGGCGTCGAGCACCGCCTGGAGTTCGTGCGGCGCGTCCGCGGGGTCGACTACTACAACGATTCGAAAGCTACCAACGTCGACGCAGCCCTGAAGGCGATTGATTCCTTCGCCGGGCCGCTCTGGATCGTGCTGGGCGGCAAGGACAAGGGAAGCGACTACGCGCCGCTCGGCCCGCCCCTCCAGGCCAAGGCGAAGGCCGCCCTGCTGATCGGCGCGGCCGCGCCCAAAATCGCCGCCGCCATCGGCGAATCCGTCCCACTGGTGGAG
>CAYZJD010000231.1:0-7613 GCA_964478455.1 uncultured Solibacteraceae bacterium
AAACATCCGCGGACGGCCGTCATCCTGGCCACCGGCGGCCACGGGATGGTGCGCGCCGCCTATTCGAGCGGGAAGCCGGCCTTCGGCGTCGGGCCTGGCAACGTGGCGGTCCTCATCGACCGTTCAGCGGATATCCCGGACGCCGTAGCGAAGGTGGTGGAAGGCAAGTCGTTCGACTACGGCACGGTGTGCTCGAGCGAGCAGTCTATCGTGGCCGAGGAGGACCTGCGCGCCGCCATCGTCGCCGAACTGAAGGCCCGTAAGGCCTGCTTCGCGACCGAAGAACAAAAAGAGGCGCTCGGCAAGCTGCTGGTCACGCCGAACTGGACCATCAACCCGAAGTGCGTGGGGCAGTCGCCCACGAAGATTGCGGAGATGGCCGGCTTTACGGTGCCCGCCGATACATCGATCATCGTGGCCGAGCTTCGGGGAGTGGGCAAGGAGCATCCGCTCTCGGTCGAGAAGCTCTCGCCCGTGCTTGCGCTGTACTTCGTCAAGGATTGGGCGGCGGCCCTGGACACCTGCGAGGCGATCACCCGCTTCGGCGGCCTTGGCCACACCTGCGTGGTTCACGCCCGGGACGAGTCGCGCATTGGGGAGTTCGCCGAGCGGATGCCGGCGATGCGCGTGCTGGTGAACACGGCCGGACCGCCCGGCTCGGTCGGGCTGACGACGAACGTTTTCCCGTCGATGACGCTGGGTTGCGGGGCGGCTGCCGGCAACAGCACCAGCGACAACGTCGGACCGCTGCACCTGATCAATATTAAGCGCCTGGCCTATGCCGTGCGCCGGGTGGAAGACGCGCTCCAGGTTCCGAAGGCGCCGGCGGCTCGGCCGGCCGTCATCGACCGGCGGACCATCCTGGCGGCGGTGGAAGACTACCTCGCCCGGCGCGGCGTCCGGCTCGAAGGCGCGCCGGAAGCGCCGCCCGGCCCAGCGGTCCCCTCAGGTGCGGTCTCCAGCATCGCCGCCGAGGTGGTGGATCGCTTCCTGGCTTCGCGCGCGGCTGCACGCGCTGCTCCAGCCGCGCCGGCTCCTGAAGCAGTGGTCACGTGTCCGTTGCGGGAGCTTGGCGCCAAGGCGCCGCAGCCGGCGATGCCCGAAATCGCGATCGTCGATTTCGTGTGCGAGAACGATGTGCGGGCCGCGATCCAACAGTCGCGGAAGATCTACATCGGGCCGAAGACGATCGTAACGCCGGCTGCGCGGGAACTTGGCGAGCGGCACGACATCCTCGTTCTGGCTCAGCGATGACAAAACAGAACCTTGACAAGCTGCGGAGCGAGATCGCCGACGCGCTCAACAGCCGCGGTTTCCTCGTTTTCCACAGCTTCTCGCGCAACCCGGGATCCCTTCCGGTCGTGGCGTGGGACACCCACCGTTCCGCCGATTACCGTCCATTCCTGGACGTTGCCCGCGAACTCCGCATCAAGCTGATGAACTTCCACCACCGGGAGTTCCACGCGGCCGCGATCGACCTGGCCTTCGACCGCCTGGAGGAGGCCGAGATGGATCCCGAGGAGCGGCAGCGTCTCGAAAGGCGGCTTAGGGAACTCCGGGTATACGAGGGTTTGACATGCTCCATTGAGCTTTCCTTCGATCACGAAGGCCGCATGTACCTCTTCAGCCTGATGAGCGACTGGTACGGGGAGTTCCTCGACGTCATGGACGAGATCGACAGTTACCTTCCCGAAGAGAGCTACGAGGACGAGGAAGAGGACGAGGAGCCCCTCGGCGGATACTACTCCCGGAACTGAGCGGATGAAGGCGCGCTGGCTGCTGCCGGAGATCGATCCCCGGGAAGCGGAGTCGCTTGGCGCCGCGCTCGGGGTCCACCCGCCGGCCGCGCGCGTGCTGCTGCGCCGCGGCTATCGCGACCCCGCTGAAGCGAGGCGGTTCCTGCGCCCCTCGCTCGACGACCTGCACGATCCGTTCCTGCTGAAGGACATGCGCGCGGCTGCCGAGCGGCTTCGCCGCGCCGTGCATGGCCGCGAGCACGTGTTGTTGTACGGCGACTACGACGCGGACGGCACCACCGCGATCGTGATCCTGAAGAAGGCGATCGAAATGGCCGGCGGCCGCGCCTCGTTTCATGTGCCGCATCGCATCCGTGACGGCTACGGAATGCGGCCGGAGGTGGTGGAGCGGGCTGCCGCCGAAGGGGTCCGGCTGGTCATCAGCGTGGACACCGGGATCCGCGCCGCCGCCGTGGTGGAGCGGGCCAGGGAACTCGGCATCGACGTGATCGTGACCGATCATCACCTGCCCGAGGCCGAGTTGCCGCCGGCGCTGGCGGTGCTCAATCCGAACAGGCCTGATTGCGAGTATCCCGAGAAGAACCTCTGCGGGGCCGGCGTCGCTTTCAAGCTGGCGCAGGCGCTGCTCAGCCTGTTCGGGTGGACGGCCGGCAGGCAGCGGCGCGTCGCCGAGAGCTTCCTGAAGCTGGTGGCGATCGGCACGGTGGCCGACGTGGTGCCGCTCACCGGCGAGAACCGCGTGTTTGTGAAACACGGGCTGGCCGGACTGCGGTCGGTGCGCAATCCGGGCCTGCGCGAGTTGCTGAGGGTGGCCGGATTCCAGGAGGGCGACACGCCGTCGGCGGGACAGATCGCCTTTCGCGTGGCCCCGCGTATCAACGCCGCCGGGCGCATGGACGATGCGCGCCGCGTGGTCGACCTGTTCCTCACGGGCGACGCCGCCGTCGCTCAAGAGCTCGCGCGCCAGTTGCACGACCTCAACTACGAGCGCCAGCAGGCGGAGGCCGAGATCGCACAGCGCATCTTCGACGACTGCACCCGGACGCCCGTCACCGGTGACCAGTTCGCTCTTGTGTTCGGCGGCGAGAACTGGCACCGAGGTGTCGTGGGGATCGTGGCGAACCGGCTGGTGGAGCAATACAACCGCCCGGCGGTCGTGCTCAGCGTGGATTCTGAGGAGGGTGCTGCTTACGGTTCCGGGCGCAGCATTCGGCAGTTCCATCTGCTCGAGGCGCTCGAGTCGATGGCGGATTTGTTCACGCGCTTCGGCGGCCACCGCCACGCAGCCGGAGTCGTCCTGAGCGCGGATCGCGTGGAGGAATTCCGACGCCGGCTCAACGAGTGTGCGGCCGCGCGCCTGACAAGGGATGATCTCGTGCCGGAGTTCGAAGTTGACTCCCTCCTGGATCTCCGCGAGATCAGCGAGGAAGCGATTCAGGAGATCCTGGCGCTGGCGCCTTTCGGCTGCGGCAATCCGGCGCCGCTGTTCGCTGCGCTGGATGTCGAGGTAGCCGGCGAGCCGGTCGTGTGGAAGGAGAAGCACGCCCGTGTCATTCTGCGCCGGAACGGCCGCAAGTTGACGATGAAGGGCTGGGGGCTTGCCTCGCGGCTGGACGAGCTCCGGTCTGGCTCCCGCGTGGACGCCATCCTCGCCTTCGAAGAAGATCCCTATTCCTTGAGCCGCGGCTACTCCGGCTGGTCCGCTGTCCTCAAAGACGTCCGCCAAAGCGGGATTGGCTCATTGAGTCATTGACCCAATGAATCAATGAGCAAATGAATCAATGAAGCAGGGGGAACATGCGGGCTGTCCCCGAATTAGTGATAATCGAGATAGCCACTCGGGGAAGACCCCAGGAGAGAAGCCTTATGAGAGCCGAATGGGTCGCCCGGCGTGTCCACGACAATGTCCGGACGCAGATGTATTACGCCCGCCAGGGCGTCGTCACCGAGGAGATGCGCCATGTCGCCCGGCGCGAGAAGCTGTCCCCGGGACTGGTCCGAGACGAGGTGGCGCGCGGCCGGATGATCGTCCCGGCCAACATCCGGCACGTGAATCTCGAGCCGATGTGCATCGGCATCGCCTCGACCTGCAAGATCAACGCCAACATCGGCAACTCGGCCGTCGTCTCCAACATCGACGGAGAACTGGAGAAGCTGCGTTACGCCATCAAGTACGGCGCTGACACGGTGATGGATCTTTCGACCGGCGGCGATATTCCCGCGATTCGCAAGGCCATTATTGAGAACTCGCCGGTCCCGGTGGGAACGGTGCCGATCTATGAAGCCCTGAGCCGCGTGCGGAGGGTAGAGGACCTGACGGCGGAGCTGCTGCTCGAAGTGATCGAGGAGCAGGCCGAGCAGGGCGTGGACTACATGACCATTCACGCCGGCGTGCTCGTTCAGCATATTCCGCTCGCAGCCAGGCGCATCACCGGCATCGTCAGCCGCGGCGGCTCGATTTTGGCCGAGTGGATGGTAAAGAACCACCGGCAGAATCCGCTGTACGAGCGCTTCGAGGATATCTGTAAGATCCTGCGAAAATACGACGTCAGCTTCTCGCTGGGCGACGGCCTGCGCCCGGGTTGTCTTGCCGACGCGAGCGACGAGGCGCAGTTCGCGGAGCTGGAGACGCTCGGTGAGCTGACCCGGAAGGCCTGGGAGTACGACGTGCAGGTGATGATCGAAGGCCCGGGCCACGTCCCGATGGACCAGATCCAGCTCCAGGTGGATAAAGAAGTGGAACTGTGCCATGAAGCGCCGTTCTATACCCTTGGCCCGCTGGTCACCGACATCGCGCCGGGCTACGATCACATCACCTCGGCGATCGGCGCGGCCATGATCGGCTGGCACGGCGCTTCCCTGCTTTGCTACGTCACGCCGAAAGAGCACCTCGGTCTGCCCAACCGCGAGGATGTCAAGGAGGGCATCATCGCTTACAAGATTGCTGCCCACGCGGCCGATGTCGCCCGGCGGCGGCCCGGCGCGCGCGACCGCGACGACGAGCTTTCCCGCGCCCGCTACCGCTTCGATTGGAACCGCCAGTTCGAGCTTTCGCTCGACCCGGAGACCGCCCGCGCCATGCACGACGAGACGCTCCCTGAGGAAGGCTTCAAGGACGCGCACTTTTGCTCCATGTGCGGGCCCAGGTTCTGTTCGATGAACATCTCGGCCAAGGTCGAACAGTTCACGCACGAAAACCGGTGACAGGCTACGCAATCCCCGATTTCCGCGCGCCGAAGGAGTAAGTTGCCGGCGGGCGCCGGGCGTCGGCGCCCGCCGGTTGAAGGAGCCTACTTCTCTTTCGCGGGTCGTTCCTGCTCCCGGACGAGCTTCTCGATCTCGTCTAAAATGTCCAGCTCGAATCCCTTGACAGGGCGAGGAGTCGCCGCCACGAGCGCGTTGACGGCCCGGTCGACCTGTTGGGCGATCTCGGGATTGATTCCCTTCTGCGCCACCAGGTCCTTCACCGCGCGGAGCAGAATCGTCCCGCAACGGTGAATGCTCGGGTTGAACAACGTGACGCAGACCGTCTCTTCACAGCAGGCCTGCACCACGGCCGAATCCGTGAAGTGGTTCACATAGAAGACGCCGCCGAGAAAACTGAAGCTCCAGACGGCGTTGATGCGGTAGCACCCCGGCGGAACTTCCACTTCAAGGTGCCCACACTTGGCCGGCAGGACGACGTACCTCTTTCCGCACCACTCCAGCACATGGCCGTCACAGTTGAAGATCGTGACGTACCACGTGCGGTTGTCGATCGCGCATGGGTCGTCCGTTGCGGATACCCACACGTTGAGCTTTGCCATTCCCATAGTGTTCCTCCGAGTTGTGAATTGAATGGAGCGCTAAGAGGCTTTCTGCCTGAGCAGCGCAGGATGCAGGTGTTCTATGTTGTGAAGCTCGCGCCTGTGTAGTCGCATTGCCCGGTGACCGCCGGGGCTCCCAGCTTCTACTGGCCGGATCTCACGATACCGGCCCGTCCTCCACTCGTTGGAATTATGACCCAGTCCGGCCGGCGTTTCAAGACTTTTCTTGCGCTTGCGTGACGCCCGGCTGTCCCCTGGGCTGTGAATTCAGATCACTTCCGGATCAGGAACACGGCCACCTCGGCCATCAGGTTGGGAAGGACGGTACCAAGGTAGTGGCCCGAGAGGAAGATGTGGCGCTCGACCGTCCAGCCTTCCTTCCTCGCCAGCTCGGCGAAATCCTGCACGGTAAGAAAGTGGATGTTCGGCGATTCGTACCATTCGTACGGGAACAGTTTGGTCTTCGGCGCGCGCCCGCTGAACAGGTGCGCCAGGCGCACCGACCAGTGGCCGAAGTTGGGAAACGCCACGATGACGCGCTTGCCCACGCGCAGCATCTCGCGCAGCACTTGCAGCGGCCGGCGGGTTTCCTGGAGCGTCTGGCTGAGGATCACATAGTCGAACGCGCCGTCGGGGTAGTCAGCCAAGCCCTCGTCGATGTCGCCCTGGTAAACGGAGACGCCGCGCGCGATGGCGCGCTGCACTTTGACGCTGTTGATCTCGATGCCGCGAGCATCAACGCGCTTGTTCTCCGCCAGCCACTCGAGCAGTTCGCCGTCGCCGCAGCCGAGGTCCAGCACCTTCGAGTCCGGCTCGATCAGCCCGGAGATGATCGCGTAGTCGCTGCGGCCGAGTACGTCACGCACGAACGGGCCGCGCCGCGCCTCCACGAGAGCGCCCATCGTTACGCCCGCTCCTTGTAAGTGCGGGCGAGAAAGCCCCGGACAAGTTCGGTCTGCTCGCCCACTTCCACCAGGAACGCATCGTGGCCGTAGTTGGAGGGCAGCTCGCAGTAAGCGACGTCTTTGTTGCGGCTGCGCAGCGCGTTCACCATTTCCAGCGACTGGTAGCTGGGGTACAGCCAGTCCGAAGTGAAGCTGATCACCAGGAAACGCGCCGTCGTCTTTTCGAACACGTGACCGAGAGATCCGCCGCCGTTGGTCAGGTCGAAGTAGTCCATCGCCTTGGTGATGTAGAGGTAGGAGTTGGCGTCGAACCGCTCGACAAACTGGCTGCCGCGGTAACGCAGGTAGCTTTCGACCTCGAAGTCGATCGAGAAGTCGAAGCCGTAGGCCTCCTTCTCGCGCAGCCGCCGGCCGAACTTCTCCCGCATCGACTCGTCGCTCATGTAGGTGATGTGCCCCACCATGCGCGCCACCGCCAGCCCGCGCGCCGGCGGCTTCGTCCCGTAGTAGTTGCCCTCATTCCAGTCGGGGTCGGCCATGATCGCCTGCCGGCCTACCTCGTTGAACGCGATCTGCTGGGCGCTGTGCCGCGCCGTCGTGGCGATGGGGATCGCGGCCGCAACCCTGTCCGGATACGAGACGGCCCACTCGAGCGCCTGCATGCCACCCATCGAGCCGCCGGACACGGCCAGTAGCCGCTCGATGCCGAGGTGATCGACCACCATCTTCTGGAGCCGAACCATGTCGGGAATGGTGATTACCGGGAACGACAGGGCATAGGGGCGGCCGGTCGCGGGGTTGATTGAGGACGGACCCGTCGTGCCGCGGCATCCCCCCAGCACGTTCGAGCAGATGACGAAGTACTTCTCCGTGTCGAAGCCTTTGCCCGGGCCGATCATGTTGTCCCACCAGCCCGGTTTGCCGGTCTCGTGGCTGATACCCGCGGCGTGGGCGTCGCCCGACAGAGCGTGCAGGATCAGGATCGCGTTCGACTTTGACTCGTTCAGCGTGCCGTACGTCTCGAAGGCCACATCCACCGGCGCGAGCGTCTCCCCGCAGTCCAGAGACAGCGAGTCAAAGCGCGCGTGCCGGGTGGCCACAATCATGAATTGCCGGAGTGAATCTCATGATAGCAGACGACGCCG
>CAYZJD010000232.1:0-7592 GCA_964478455.1 uncultured Solibacteraceae bacterium
GCCTCCGAGCCGCTCTGCGAGGTCGAGGGAGCGCCCGAGTACTGCCATCCCCGCTTCTACAAGGAGCTGCCCAACCGCCTGTACCGCAACAACGGCAACGGCGCCTTCACCGATGTCTCGGCTGAATCCGGAATCCGCGCCCACCCCGGCAAGGGCATGGGCGGCGCGATGGCCGATTTCGACGAAGACGGCTGGATGGACATCTTCATCTCCAACGACAAGCTCTACAACTTCCTCTTCCACAACCTCGGCGACGGCAAGTTCGAGGAAGTGGCCTTCGAATCCGGCGTCGCCTTACCCGAGCACGGCAACTTCGTCTCCGGCATGGGCGTCGATGCCCGCGACATCGACAACGACGGACGCGCCGACATCACTTTCGTTGCCCTGGAAGGCGAAACCTTCCCCCTGTTTCGCAATACCGGCAAGGGCCAGTTCAAGGAAATTACCTGGTCGAGCGGACTCACCCGGCTCAGCCAGTCCATGGCCGGTTACAGCCCGGCCATCTACGATTTCGACAACGACGGCTGGAAGGACATCTTCGTCTCGCGCGGCCACGTCCAGTCGCCGGCCATGCGACGCCGCCTCGAAGTCGATCAGCACAACTCCGTGTTTCGCAACCTCGGCGGCGGCAAGATGGCCGTGCTGACAGGTGAGGCCGGCTTCACCGCGCAGCCGCCGAAACGCCACCGCGGCTCGGCCCATGGGGATCTGAACGGCGACGGCCGCATCGACCTTGTCGTCTCCGCCCTCAGCGCCCCGGCCGAGATCTGGATCAACGACAGTCCCGGCAACCATCGCTGGCTGATGCTCGACCTCGAAGGCACGAAGAGCAACCGCGACGCCATCGGCGCAAGGGTGAAAGTCGTCTCCAAGTCCCTTGTCCAGTACAGCCACGTCTCCACTTGCCTCGGCTACGCCTCCTCCAGCGCCGCCCCGCTCCACTTCGGCCTCGGCCCAGACCCGGTCGCCGACCTCGTCGAGATCCGCTGGCCCTCGGGCGCCCTCCAGCAGCTCCGCGACGTCAAGGCCAACCAGGTCCTCAAAGTCAAGGAGCCGCTCGCAGCCCAGTAGCGGCGCTCTGTCCCAGCCTGCTCTTCACCTCTTCACCAGCCACTCCTCGAAGGTGTCATGCCTCGCGCCCTTTGGGTTGTATTCTTGCGCAATCCAACCGAGGTGCTCTGGGTGACATTCTAGAAATGACCCGATGAGTCGATGACCCGATGACCCGATTCTTCGCCTTGCTTCCCTCCCGCCCCTGGCGTATAATCGTTTCTTCGATGCGCTATACCTTCGCCAGCTTTCGATTTTGGTTCCGGGCCTTCGCCCGGGCCGTCTAGAGTGGCGTTGGTATAGAGGGCGATTCAGCAGGAACCGAAACCAACCCACTCGCGAGAGTGGGTTTTTTGTTGCGCCCACAAGGCGGCTACGGAGATGACGGAAATGATCATATCGATGCGTCTTCATGCCACGCAGGAGGAGATCGACCGCGTCTGCGATCGCATCCGCGAGTTCGGCTACAAGGTCCACTCCATTCAAGGGGAGGAGCGTGTGGTCATCGGCGCGGTCGGCATCGGCGATGTCACCCCTTGCCTGGAATCCCTCGAGGCCATGCCCGGCGTCGAGCGCGCCGTGCGCATCTCCGCCCCGTATAAGTTCGTCAGCAAGGAGTTCCACGCCGGCCGCACCCTCATCTGCGTCGACGGCCACGAGATCGGCGGAGATCACTTCGTCGTCATGGCCGGGCCGTGCTCGGTCGAAAGCGAGAAGCAGATCATGGACACCGCCGAGGCGGTGGCTGCCGCTGGCGCCGACATCCTTCGCGGCGGCGCTTTCAAACCGCGCACGTCCCCCTACGAGTTCCAGGGGCTCGAAATCGAGGGCCTCCGCCTCCTGCGCAAGGCCAAGGAAGCAACCGGGCTTTCCATCATCACCGAAGTCATGAGCGACGCCGACGTGGAACTGGTCTCCGAGTACGCCGACATCCTCCAGATCGGCGCCCGCAACATGCAGAACTTCTCCCTCCTGAAATCCCTGGGTAAGACCACTCGCCCCATCCTGCTGAAGCGCGGCATGAGTTCCACCATCAAAGAACTGCTCATGTCCGCCGAGTACATCGTCGCCCACGGCAACCCTAATGTGATCCTCTGCGAGCGCGGGATCCGCACGTTTGAGACGGAGACCCGCAACACCTGCGACATCACCGCCGTGGCGGTGTTAAATGAGTTGACGCACCTGCCGGTCATTGTCGACCCCAGCCACGCCACCGGAAAACGCAGCCTCGTGCCCGCGCTCTCTCGGGCTGCCATCGCCATCGGAGCCGACGGGCTGCTCGTCGAAGTTCATCCCTGCCCCGAAAAAGCCTTCAGCGACGGGGCACAGTCGCTCACCGTCCCGCAGTTCCGGGCCATGATGCGCGAGCTCGCTTCTTACGTCCCGCTCTGGCGCGAAGCGCGGCTGGCTGAATCGGCGGCCAGGGTGTAAGCTGAACTCTTCGGTGAGATTCAAGCTCCACCCGGTCCTTCTGGTGGCGATGGTCCTCGCGCTATGCGCCGCCGTCGTCGGAGCCGTCGCCTGGCTCCGCTTTTCCTCCGCCGCCGAGCCCAAATCCCTTCTCGCCCACATCCCCGATCGCGACGCTTCACCGGCCCTCCTCATCGACTTCGAGGCCCTTAGGGAGTCCGGGCTCCTGGCCCTGCTCGCCGCCCCGGACCTCCAGGAGCCGGAATACAAAGAGTTCGTGCTCGCTACCGGCTTCAACTACCAGGAAGATCTTGACCTCGCGATCGTCTCCTTCCAGCCCCAGGCGACCTTCTTCCTCCTTCGCGGCCGCTTCGATTGGGACAAGCTCGCGGACTACGTCCGATCCCAAGAGGGCAACTGCCTCAACACCTTTTGCCGCATGTCCGGCAGCACCCCGGACCGCCGGGTTTCCTTCTTTCCGCTCCGCTTTGACGTCCTCGCGCTCGCTGTCAGCCGCGACCCGTATGCAGCCGGCCTTCTCGCGGACCGTCATCCGGCCGGCGAGGAACCTCCGCTCCCGCTGCGGCCCGTCTGGCTCACCGTCCCCGGTTCGTACCTCAGGACCTCCGAGAAGTTGCCCGCCGGCCTCCGCCTGTTCGCCAAGGCAGCCGGTGCTGCGCCGCGTGTCCTACTGGCTCTTGACTCTAACCGCGGCGAGGTCGAGGCGCTTCTTGAAGCGGAATGCCTCACCGAAGAAGAAGCCGCGTCACTCGCCGGCCAGCTCCAGGGTCTGACTGCTGTCCTGCGCGACATGATCGCCCGCGAGAACCATACCCCTAACCCGCGCGATCTCAGCGGCGTCCTCACCGGTGGCTCCTTCCGCAGCGACAAGCGCCTCGTTACCGGCCATTGGCCCCTCCCCAAGCCCTTCCTCGACGCGCTCGCTGGCAGTTCCCAGTGAAACCGCCGCGCGGAGTCCTCGTCGTCGGCAACGCCGTCTTCGACTTCCTCGTCAGGCCGGTCGACCGCCTCGCTTGGGGCACCACCACCTGGGTCGAGACTATCCTGCCGCGCCTCGGCGGCAACGGCGCCAACACGTCCTACACCCTGGCGAAGATGGGTGCTCCCGTCCGCTTGATGGCCTGGCTCGGAAACGACCCCCCAGGTCAGTACCTGCTGGATGTTCTCACCGCCGCCGGTGTTGATATGCGGTGGGTGCGGCGCTCCACCGTGGCCACCGCCGCCACCGTTGCCCTCGTCGCCTCCAGCGGCGATCGCCTCTTCCTCCATTGCCCCGGTGTCAGCGCGGAAGCCTCCGCGACAGCGATCGAATTCACCCCGGATCTGCTCGCCGGTGTCTCGCACTTGCATCTCGCTAATCCCTTCGCCCTCCCCAGGCTCCGCCATGACGCTGCCGAGTGCCTGCGCCGCGCCCGCCAGGCAAGCCTCTCCACCTCGCTCGACACCGGCTGGGACGCCCTCGACCGCTGGCTCGATGACCTCGGCCCCTGCCTGCCATTCGTCGATCTTCTCTTTACCAATGCCGACGAGGCGCGTATGCTCACCGGCCGCTCAACTCCCGCTCAGGCAGCCGCCGAACTGCGGCGCCTGGGCGCGCGCACGGTCATTGTCAAGCTCGGCGCAGAAGGCTGCCTCGTCCTTTCCCCCCGTCGCCAGACTCACGTGCCCGCCGTTCGCGTCAACGTCGTCGACACAACCGGTGCCGGCGACTGCTTCGTCGGCGCGTTCCTCGCCGCCCTCCATCAGCGCCGCTCGCTCGTACAGGCAGCCCGCATCGCCAACTCCGTCGGTGCCCTCGTCGTCCAGCACCTCGGTGGCGCCGAAGCCCTCAAAAAGGGGTCAGCCTGATCTGGTCCATTTTTCCGCCGCCGCCCCCGCGCGCCGTCGCGTCGAATTCATACGCTCGTAACACATGACACAGCGGAAATTGATATCATGAAAAGAAAGAAAATGCCTGGAAAAACCAAGAAATCCTCTGTCGAAGTGTCTTCCGAGACCGCGGACCGTCAGTCGACCACCACTGCTCGTCGCCCGGCCAAGCCCTCAGCGGCGAAACCGGAGCCTGCGCCCCCTCGCGCCGCCGGCGCGCGGCGCGCTCGTGCCAAAGCCAACGGCTCGCGGCAAACCGGATCGGCCACCCGGCTTGACCTCCCCCCAGTTGCCGTTGAGCCGGCGCAGCTCCGCGAAGAGATCACCTGCCTTGCGTATTCGTTCTGGGAACAACGTGGCCGCCAGGGTGGTAGTCCCGAAGACGACTGGTTCCGCGCCGAGCGCGAGATCCTCGGCCGGCGCCCGGCTCAAGCGAACCCCTAGCACCTGGGGCAGACGCTTTCCTCTGCCAGTGAAGTTTGTGAAGCGTGCAGTCTTGCGCGCCACGCCGGCAGTCCTGCCGCCGGGGGCAGACGCTTTCCTCTGCCATGGCCCCTAGGCACGGGATCTTCGCCACCCGTTCCTACGCCCGTCAGCGGTACTTACGCAACACCGCCAGCACCCGCCCCTGAATCTGCAAGTCGCCCAGCGGGACCCGGATCGGCGCCATCTCGACATTGGCCGGCTGCAACCGGGCCACCCCGCCCGCCTCCCGATAGAGTCGCTTCAACGTGGTCTCCATTCCCCCCACCAGAGCCACTACAATGTCGCCGTCGTTCACCCGGTTCGTCCGTTCCACGATCACGTAGTCGCCGTCGCAAATGTGATCGTCGATCATCGAATCGCCCCGAACCTCCAGCGCGTACGTGTTCTCGTCTCCCAGCAGATCCGCTAGGCTCAGCGACTCCCGTCCCTGAATCGCCTCCACCGGCGCGCCGGCCGCGATCCGCCCCGCCAGCGGCAACTGCAACCCCCCCGCATGGTTCCGGAGCTTGCGCTGCTCCTGGAAGAACTTCGGCGCCACCTCCAGCGACCGGCTCTGGTTGTGCCCGTGCCGCAGGTAGTGCTTCGCCTCCAGCGAGTGAATGTGCTTATGCACCGTCGCCAGCGATGCCAGCTTCAACCCCTCCGCCACCTCTTCGTAGCTCGGGCTGTAGCCATTCTCCTCCGTGAATCGAGCAATGAAGTCCAGAACTTCCTTCTGCCTACGCGTCAGTGGCATCTGGCCTCCCGGATCTCTCATTTTGGGCGAAGAAAAAGTGAAAGTCAAGCCTGATCGAAGTTCTAAGAAGTTTTAGTACGCCTGGAAGGCCCATTGATTCGCCCCCGCAAATTAGACCTTCCCACCCCACCATTGCCGTGGTAACGTTAACTGAAGTTAGCGTTCGGCCTTGGACCACGGACTGCGACTTCGACCCGGGAGGCGGGTCGGGGGGGTTGTGTGATGGGCCGAGGAGGCATGTATGGACTACGTGATCGGGGTGCTGGCTAAGCGCTTCTCTGACTTGCGTTTCGATGAGTTTGTCACCTTCATGGCGATCGTCTTCCTCTGCTTGTTCTTCGTCGTGTACGCGATCGCCGTTCTGATCAAGCAGATCCGGAAGGTCGAGCAGAAGACTCCCCAGCCGGCGAACAAATCCCTCAAGACGGTCGGAGCCTTGCGCGACTACCACGGCTTCACCGACTGATTCCTGGGTCCATCGGCCGGCATGGCCTGGATCACAACCTGTTCGCCTTACAACTTCCCTCCGCAATAGGCGCAGTTCAGCCAATCGGTTTCCACGGCCCGCCGGCAAGCCGGACACGCCGGCATTAGCGCGCCCCCGCACTTCGGACAGAAGGCGAATCCCTGCTTCGTCAGAGCCCCGCACGCCGCACACGGCAGCACCAGCGGCTCCCGCAGTACGAAATACAAGATGATGCCGATGCCGTTCGGGACGAAGATCGCTAGCAGCGTCCACAGCACGTGCCGCATCGCCCGCCGCTTCGCGTCGACGTAGACGTAGGAAATGAACAGCGCGTAGATCGCCAGCGGCAGCGGAACGAAAGCCCGAAACAGGAACTTGCCCCACGCCGGCCAGGCCCGGAAATCGGGCGCCGTGCCCACCAGAACCTGGAGCAGGATGTTGAAGCCGATGTACAGCGCTCCGGCGATGACCCAGCCCCAGATCGGAATCCGGCGCAGTTCTTCCTTAAACCGGTTCATAGACTCCTCCTGGCCAGGCGCCGCTGGCGGCTCAGAGCCACGGCCGCCGCGCCTGCCGTCATCCAGACAAACACCGTCGAAACCGCCAGCCACGATAGCGTCCGCACGAAGCCGGAATCCAGCAGCGCCGGCAACCCTGTGGCTAGCAGCCGCGCCACCGCCCAAAACGATAGCCCCACCGTCCACCCGAGCAGGGTTAGGAACGCCAGCACCGCGTTGTCCCAGCGCTGCTCTGCCGCCTCCGCCGCGCGGTCCTGCACCAGCCGCATCGTGCGCTCCGCCAAACCGCTAGGTGCCCGCCGCGCGGGCAGCCGCCGCAGCCCTTCCGCGATCCCCCGCATCACATCCAACTCCTCCCGGCACTGTTCGCACTCGCCTGCATGGTCCTCGAGTTGTCGCTGCTCTTCCGGGCTTAGCGCTCCAGCCGCCGCCAGAGCCGCCAGTTCGCCCCAGACCTCGTGATCCGTCATCGCAATTCCTCCGCCGGCAGTTTTCGCCGCAGCGCCTCGAGCCCCCGCCGCAGCCGGCTCTTTACCGTCGATAACGGCGCGCCGCACACGCCTGCGATCTCCTCGAGTTTCATGTCTTCCTCGAACCGCAGCGCGAGGACTTCGCGGTACACCGCCGGCAATTCGCCGAGCGCCGTTTCCAGGCGCGCCGCGCGCTCCCCGGCCGCCGCCCGCTCCAGCGCCTCCGGTTCGGCGTGCGGCTCCGCGCCCCTTGTCTCCATCCGCTCGTCCAGGCTTTCCGGCTCGCGCCGCCGCAGATGATCCATCGCCACGTTGTGGGCCACCGCAAACAACCACGCGTCGAACTCCCGCTCTGGATCGTAACGCTTCAGGTTCGCGACCACTCGCAGCCAGGTTTGCTGAAACAGGTCTTCCGCGGCCGATGGATCCCGCGCTATGCGCAGTAGGTACCGGTACAGACGATGCTGGTAGCGGCTCACCATCGCAACCAGCGCCTGCGGATCGCCTCGCCGGAGCCTCACCGTTTCGCTGTCCGTACCCACCGCCTCATTCCACCCGAGGACCGC
>CAYZJD010000233.1:0-1086 GCA_964478455.1 uncultured Solibacteraceae bacterium
AACGGAAGCGAGAGGCGCCGGCTGATCAAGGAAGCGCGCGAGTACCTCTCGCTGCGGTATAAGCGCAAGCGGTTCGTGAAGGAGCAGCGGGAGTCCCCGGCGTCGTACACCGGCGCTGAGGACCGGGCCGCCTCATGAACGCCGCATCCGCCAGGCTGCGTCTGAAGACGTACCTGTTCACGGCGATCGTCGTTCTCTCCAACGTGCTGGGCAACTTCTCCCTGAGCTGGGGATTGAAACAGCCCGGCGTCGCGCTGACCGTCTCGCCGCTCAGCTACGCGAAGGCGATCTTCACACCGTGGGTGACCCTCGGCATCGTCCTCCTCATCGTGTGGCTGCTGAGCCGGATGACGTTGATGAGCTGGGCCGACTTGAGCTACGTCATCCCGGGTACCGCTGTCGGCTACGTGCTGCCGGTGGTGATGGGCAAGGTGTTTCTGTTGGAGCAGGTTTCCTGGCAGCGGTGGGCAGGGTCGCTGCTGGTGGTGGCCGGCGTGGCGCTGGTGGCCGCAGGACCGCTCAGGAGCCGCCGGCGGCGGGCAGCGACGGAGGCGGCTCGATGAAGTGGCTGCTCATCGCAGTGGTCATCGCCGGCACGGTTCTTTCTGACTCGCTCCAAAGCCATGCGATGAAGAACCACGGCGAGATCCGCGACTTCCGGCTCGGACCGCTCGGCCGGGCGCTGGCCCTCGTCGTTCGGAACCCGCGCATCCCTCTCTCGATCCTGTTCATGGCGATCTCGTTTTTCGCTTTTCTGAAACTCCTCTCCATCGCCGATTTGAGCTTCGCCGTGCCGGCGACCGCGGGAAGCTACGTGCTGCAAACGGCGGTGTCGAAGTACGTGCTCAAGGAGGGCGTCTGCCTGCGCCGCTGGGCCGGAGCGTTTCTGGTGGCCTGCGGCGTGGCGCTGCTCGCGTTGTGAGCCTCCTGCTGATCGTGGCGGCATTTGTTGCAGCCGCCTATCAGTTGCTGGCGTTGATAGCGGCGCTGCGCCACCGGAATCTGCCCGAGCCTGAGGCGTCGCGCCTGCCGCCAATCTCCATCCTGAAGCCCGTCAAAGGCCTCGATCCGCACTTCTATGAGGCG
>CAYZJD010000233.1:1186-2847 GCA_964478455.1 uncultured Solibacteraceae bacterium
TGGGCGTGCGCGAGTTCGGCCTGGGATCGACGCTGTTGTTCCGTGCCTCCGACCTCCGGCGAATCGGAGGCTTCGAGGCGCTGGCGGAGTACCTCGCCGACGACTACCAGCTCGCGCGCCGCATCACCGGGTTGGGTTTGCGCGTGCGGCTTTCGAAAGTGGCCGTAGAGACGTGGCTCTCCGCTCGAAGCTGGGGTGATATCTGGCGGCACCAGGTGCGCTGGGCGCGCACGATCCGGGTATCGCGGCCGGGCGGCTATGCGGGCCTGCCCGTCACGCACGCCAGTTTCTGGGCGCTGCTGGCGGTCCTGGCCGGCTTGTGGTGGGTGGCGATCCCGCTGCTAGTCCTGCGCATGATCGCCGGCCTGGCCACAGGCGTTGGCGTGCTCGGCAACCGGATCGTCGCGCGCTGCTTCTGGCTCATCCCCCTCCGCGACCTCTGGGGCGTTGCGGTGTGGGTCTGCGGGCTGTTCGGGAATACAGTGGAGTGGCGCGGCCAGCGGCTGCGGCTGACCCGCGACGGCCGGATCGTGACTAGGGAGTGACGCCCCGCTCCGGCAGGCAGGACAAGCCGCCGAGTCTGGTTCAACTTCGCGGAAAGTGACTTTTCCCGCAGCCTGCCCGTGCCGGCACTGAAACGAAAGGCGCCCTTCGTGTCACTATACAGTATACAGTGACGCACCAGAGTCGATCGCAGAATCGGATCGGCCCACTTGGTTAACGCGTCAGAGAGGAGGACAAGGTGACGAAGCGTGCGGTCATCAAGCTGGCGCTCGTTCTAATAATCGCCCTGCCGTCGGCTGCCGCGGTTCGCGGCAAGGAGGCAATGTACGTCGGGGGCACGCTCTCCAACATCCCGGAGAAGACAGAAGGCAAGCTGGATCTCTCCGGCGATTCGGCGGCGGTCTTCGATAGCAAGAGAGGCAAGGTGGTAATCCCCTACAAGTCGATTTCCTCGCTGGAGTATGGCCAGAAGGCGGGGCGCCGCGTGGGCGTGGCCCTCGCCGTCAGCCCGGTCGCTCTGTTTTCCAAGAAGAGGAGACACTACCTCAGTCTGGCCTTTACGGATGAAGGAGGAAACAAACAGGGAGCGGTGTTTGAGCTGTCCAAAGGAACCGTCCATGCGACCGTTACGGCGCTCGAAACGCGTTCGGGCGTGAAAGTGGAATTCGAGTCTGAAGAAGCCAAGAAGCACTTCGAGAAGGAGGCGAAGTAGCCGTGAAGAAGGCGATCGCTTTGCTGCTGGTGGAGTCGCTCCTCCTCCCCTTCGAGATGGCTGCGGCCGTCAGGGGTAAGGAGGTCATGTACGTTGGGGGCACCATCACGGGGCTGCCCGAGGCCACCGAAGGAGAGTTGGACACCTCTGACCCCCAAGTCCTTCGCTTCAAGTCACCCAAAGGAAGTTTCGAGATTCCCTACGAAGGCGTGACGTCTCTGGAATACGGACAGAAGGCGGGGAGGCGTCTGGGAGTCGCGCTGGTCATCACCGTCTGGGCGCTCTTCTCAAAGAAGCGGAAACACTTCCTGACAGTCGGATTCAAAGACGCCAGCGACAAGCCACAGGGGGTCGTCCTCGAACTGCCCAAGGGAACTCCCAAGTCTGTCATCACGATCCTCGAGGTGCGAAGTGGAGTCAAGTGTGAGTATGAATCCGAAGAGGC
>CAYZJD010000233.1:2947-7581 GCA_964478455.1 uncultured Solibacteraceae bacterium
GTGGGCCGGTCAGGCGGGTCGGCGGGCTTCGGAGCGGCTGTCGGCGGCAGTGGCGAGACCCTATATTCCGCGGAGACGCGCTCACGCGTGACCGTGACCTTGAGGCTTACAGACCGCAGGGGAACCGTCCTCTGGGCTTACAGCCAGGACAGTGCAGGCGGCAAGTCGAAAGGGCCCGTGGCTGACGCGGTCGAAAGGGCGATCCGGCAATTGAACCGTGAGCTTGAAAAGGCTGGTCGGTCGGCGGAAGCCACCAAAGAGAAATAGAGGGGTCTCGGATTGCCTCAGGGCGAGACCCCCAGGAGGCGAGCCCTCCTAGCACCCCGCGCAATCTCCGGGGGGTCGCAAGCGGCTCCGAATCAAGGAATTACGCAACTGGCGGTTCCCGCCGGCGGTCTTGCTCCGCGTTACTTCGATCCAACGACTGTGGCTTTTTTCAGCAGTTTCCTCTGGAAAAATCCCACAAACGGATTGACTTGTCCGGAATTTCGGGGCAAGATTTGGGGAGCGGTGGGAGTGCAGCTATGCTCATCGAGATTCAGGTAGCACTCGCCAAGCGGCCGGCGCGGATGCCGTTCGTTGTCCTTCTGCTCGGGCTGCTGGCGGCGCGAGCAACCGCTCGCGCTGAACTGAGAGCGCCGGATAGCGCCGAGGTTTGCGGGCGGTGTCACCGTGCGATTCACGCAGCCTGGAAAGCTTCCGCGCACGCGAAAGCGACCGAGGACCCGATGTTTCAGGACGCGCTGCGCCTGGCCGAGGAACAGTTCGGCGGCGGGGCCAGGAAGGCCTGTCTCGGCTGCCACGCGCCCGTCGCGGCAATGACCGGGGACCTTGTGCTTCGCGAGAAGGTGAGCTGGGAGGGGGTGACGTGCGACTACTGCCATTCCATCCGCGACGTCACCAGCGAGGCCGGCAACGCCAAGGCGAAGGTGGAGTTCTCGCCGGTGCGAAGCGGGCCTTCGCGGGATGCCAGTTCGATGGTTCACGGAACTGCGTACTCTCGGGTGCACACCTCCTCTCTGGCCTGCGCCTCTTGTCACGAGTACAGGAATGCCCGGGGTTTTCCGGTGCTGACGACGTACACGGAGTGGAAGAACAGCCCGGCAGCCCAGGAAGGGCGCCCGTGCCAGTCCTGTCACATGTATCGCGTCGAAGGCCGCGTGGTAGAACCGCGTATCTTGCGCACGAGCGACGCCAAAGTCAACCTGCACCAGATGCCCGGCAGCGACACGCTGGAGCAATTGACAAGGACCGTGGCGGCGAACCTGTCGGTCGCGCGCGAGGGCGGCCAGCTCAAGGTTGTCGTCAGCGTGACGAACCGGATGGCCGGCCACTATGTGCCCACGGGATCTCCCTTGCGCCAACTGGTGCTGGAGTTGAAGGTCGATTCCTACGACGGCCAGCACTTCCGGGCGGAGCGGGCTTACCGCCGCGCGGTCGCAGACGAAGACGGCAAGCCGCTTGATCGGGAACACATTGCGGTTTTCCGCGCGGCGCGAGTGTTGTCGGACACGCGGCTCGCCCCCGGCGAGAAACGAAACGAGGAATTCGCCTTTCCGGTTCCGGCGGGGGTCTCGGCGCAGGTAGCGGCGGCCGTCTGGTATTTCTACTCGCCCGCGCCGCGAAGCGGGATTCAGAAGCGTGTGACGTTCCTCACGCTCAACCGGTTCGTGCCGTAGCGAGAGGATGCGGATGCCTCAACAAGTCCCGCGCTTGCTGATCGTGTTCGGCCTGATGATCGCCGGGCTGGTGGCAGCGCGCCGTTTTCTGATTCCGAAGACCTTTGGCGAACTCGGTCACTACCGGGCGGCGGCCGTGGATGCGATCGCCGCCCGGAAGATCAAGTACGCGGGACGGGCGGCGTGCGGGGCGTGCCACGATGACATCGCCAAGACCCACGCGGGGCACCGGCACGCCGGCGTGTCCTGCGAGGTGTGTCATGGTCCCGCGGCCGGACACGTGGACGCGCCGGCGGACGTGCGGCCCACCGCTCCCCGAGAGCGCGGGCAGTGCCCGCTGTGTCACGGATACGACCCGTCGCGGCCGACGGGCTTTCCGCAGATCGACCCGGTGGCTCACAACCCGCTGAAGCCCTGCATAAGCTGCCACAATCCTCACGCGCCGGAGCCGCCGCGGACGCCCGAGGAGTGCGGCGCGTGCCATGGCCAGATTGCCCGCGCCAAAGCCGTGTCGCCCCACGCGCTGCTGGAGTGCACCACGTGCCATGAAACGGACAAGCGGCACAAGATCGAGCCGACGCTCAGCCGCCCGTCGAAGCCGGCCTCGCGCGCCTTCTGCGGCCAATGTCATGCTCCCGAGGCAACCAGCGCCAAACAGGTGCCCCGCGTGGACATGGCGGCCCACGGCGAGCAGTACGTTTGCTGGCAGTGCCACTATCCGCATTTCCCGGAGTTGAAATGAAAGAGACCGAATCCCAGCCGCAGGCAGAACGTTCCGGCGAAGCGTCGCCTTTGGACCGCCGGACGTTTCTAACCCAATCGCTGCCCGTTGTGCCGACCCTGCTTGCGGTGCTCCAGGGCGGGCAGGCGGAGAAGCAGCAGACTGAAGCCGGGCAGCCGGCCGAATCGCGCGGATACAAGGCCTCCGAGCACAACTACGCCATGGGGATCGACCCGGCGCGCTGCATCGGGTGCGGCCGGTGCGTCGAGGCCTGCAAGACCGAGAACGACGTCCCGCGGGAGCCGTTCTACTTCCGTACCTGGATCGAGCGGTACGTGGTGCAAACGGACGGCGCGACGACGGTTGCCAGCCCTGACGGCGGCATCAAAGGATTCGCGCGCATCACCGAGACGGGCATACTCCGGACGTTCTTCGTGCCAAAGCTGTGCAACCAGTGCGCGAACCCGCCCTGCGTTCAGGTGTGTCCCGTCGGGGCGACCTTCGTGAGCCAGGATGGCGTCGTGCTGGTCGATGAGGAGTACTGCATCGGGTGCCGGTACTGCATCCAGGGATGCCCGTACGGGGCCCGGTTCCTGCACCCGGTCACGCGGGCAGCCGAGAAGTGCACCTTCTGCTATCACCGGCTGGTGAAGGACCTGGTCCCGGCGTGCGTGGAAGTCTGTCCCACGCAGGCGAGGGTCTTTGGCGATCTCAAGCTGCGAAGCAGCCCGCTTTCACGCTTTATGCGCCACAACAAGATCCAGACGCTCAAGGCCCATCTGAACACGGAGCCGAAGGTCTACTACGCGAATCTGGACGGAGAGGTGAGTTAGCCGTGGACGCCCGGTTGGAGCCTCTGCTGGACGTGTTGCAGCAAGTGAGGGGGTACATCTATCCGAACGAAGTCGAGCTGCACTGGGGACTTCTGATCGTCGTCTATCCCTACGTCACCGGACTGGTGGCCGGGGCCTTCATCCTCGCCTCGCTGGAACGCGTGTTCAACGTCCGCGAAGTGCAGCCCACCTACAGGCTCTCACTGCTGACGGCCCTGGCTTTTCTGATCGTGGCGCCGCTGCCGCTGCTGGCTCACCTGGGCCATCCTTACCGCTCGTTCGAGATCTTCCTCACGCCGAACCTCAATTCGGCCATGGCGATGTTCGGCTTCGTCTACGCGTGGTACCTGGCGGTGGTGCTGCTGCTGGAAATCTGGCTGGATTACCGCAAGGACGCAGTCCTTTGGGCGCGCGAGGAAAAAGGCCTGCGGCGGCTGCTGCACCGGCTGTTCACGCTCGGCGCGAACGATCTCTCCGAGGCGTCGCTGCGGTTCGACCGCAGGGCCGGCAGGCTGATCACGCTGATCGGGATTCCGTCGGCCTTCCTGCTGCACGGCTACGTGGGGTTCATCTTCGGCTCGGTCAAGGCGAATCCGTGGTGGAGCAGCGTGCTGATTCCGGTCGTGTTTCTGTTTTCGGCGATTGTCTCCGGCATCGCGCTGATCCTGCTTCTGTACCTCCTCAGCAGCCTTGTACGCCGCACCGAGATCGACATGGCGTGCGCCGACAAGCTGGCCTCGTTCCTGCTTTACGCGCTGATCGTGGATTTCTCGCTGGAGATGCTGGACTTCATCCACCGCCTGTACGAGGCGGAAGAGTCCATTCGCATCCTCTCGCAGATGATCTCGAGCAGGCTGTTCCTGAGCCTGGTGGTTCTTCAGATGCTCTTGGGGACCTTGCTGCCCATGGTGTTCTTGAGCCTAGTGAGCCCGGCCTACCGGACCCAGGGCCGGGCGCTGGTGAAGGCACCGCCGGAACTGCGCCGTCTGATCTACTTCTGCTCGGCGGTGCTGATCCAGCTTGGGATCTTCAGCACGCGCTGGAACGTGGTGATCGGCGGCCAGTTGTTCTCCAAGAGCCTGCGCGGGCTGACGGTCTACAAAATGGAGCTGATGGGAGTGGAAGGCTTCTTCATGTCGGCCCTGCTGCTCGTCCTGCCGTTCCTCATCCTGTACGTGCTCGTCGTCGTCTTGCCACCGTGGCCGGACCGGGAGGCGAAACTGGAGGACGCACCGGCCGCGTCGGCGTCGGGCTAGCGGTCCGGGGGGCTGCGGGTTGAGCGTCTGGGCGTGGCTGAGCGTGGTGCTTGCCGTGGCGGACCAGACCCGCTAGAATGAGGGCGTACCCACCGAAAGCGCCTGTAGCTCAGTTGGATAGAGCGTCTGGCTACGAACCAGAAGG
>CAYZJD010000234.1:0-7568 GCA_964478455.1 uncultured Solibacteraceae bacterium
CGATGCCAACGTCGGCTCCGCCTATTCTGTGACGTTTGCCGCCACCGGAGGCGAGGCACCGTACACATGGAGCTTTGTCGGCGGGACACTTCCACCGGGGCTGACTGTTTCCACGACGGGCGTGCTGTCAGGAGTGCCCACCACCGCCGGCACGTACACATTCTCGATTCGCACGGTGGACGCCCTCGGCCGCCCCGATACCAAGGGTTTCCTCCTGACGGTGAGGCCGCCTGCGATCACGATCACCACCGCCTCCCCGTTGCCGGGAGGGTTCGTCGGACAGGCGTATTCGGTGACCTTCGAGGCTTCCGGAGGCGCCTCGCCCTATTCCTGGGCCTTGGCAGAAGGATCGCTTCCACCCGGCCTGTTGCTGAGCACGTCCGGCGCGCTCACCGGGACACCCACTACTACCGGAACCTATAACTTCACAGTGCGCGTCACTGACAGCGCACAGGTGACAGTTACTAAGGCATTCGTTCTGGTGATCTCCCCGCCGCCGCTCACAATCACGACCGCATCGCCTTTGCCCAATGCCACGCTGGGCGTGGAATACTCGCAGACGCTGACGGCCTCGGGCGGCGCCGGCAGCTATACCTGGTCATTGACAGAAGGCCTGCTGCCGGTGGGCCTGACATTCACCGGCGGCGTCCTTAGCGGAACCCCCACGGAGTCGGGAACGTTCTTCATCACCGTTCAGGTAACGGATGCCGCGAGCGCGACCGCTACCAAGCAGTTCACTCTGACGGTGGTTCTACCGCCCTTGCCGCCGCCGTCTGTGACCGAGCCGGGTCCCGTTGTCAATCCCGCTGACCAGCCGGCGATCGGAATCCAGTTGGCCTCCGGATACCCTGTCGATATTTCAGGCCAGGCGACACTCGCGTTCGCTCCGGATGCCGTGGACCCGATCGACAACCCGCAAGTGCAGTTCTCAACCGGCGGCCGGACCGTCGATTTCAGCATCCCCGCGGGTCAGACGTCCGCGGTCTTCCCCGTGCCCAGCGTGTCCATCCTGACTGGAACCGTGGCTGGAACTATTACTTTGACCATGCGCTTCGCCGCCGGCGAGCAGGACATCACCCCGTCCCCGGAGCCCGCACAGACGTTCCAGGTCAGGCGCCTCGCGCCCGTGATCACCTCTCTCAGCGTTACAAGGACCGCCAACGGCTTCGACGTGCGGGTGGTTGGCTACGCCACCCCCAGGCAGGTCACTCAGGCTACTTTCACCTTCACGGCGCGGTCTGGCGCCAACCTCCAGACCACCCAAATCAGCGTGCCGGTGGACAGCGCCTTCACCACCTGGTATGGGAACCATGGAGCTTCGGACCAGTACGGCAGCGCGTTTACTTACACCCAGCCGTTCACGGTAACCGGGGACCAGAACGCCGTCGCCTCGGTTTCGGTGACGCTTACGAACGCCGAGGGAACATCGTCATCAGCGAGCGCCACGCTCTAACGGCAAGAATCCGGAATGCCGGCTATTGGTGGGGTGAGGCGGATCTGCCGCGGCTCAGATCACCCACCGCCCTGGATCCCGCGGGCAGCGCTTGAGCTTCAGACGTAGGAGGCGGGCTGCGTCCTCACAGCCCTCCTGGATGCGCCCGCGCGCCTCCTCGGGCACCAAGTACAGGGCAGTGGAGGCCACACCTGCCAGTTGGGGCGCCAGCCGGGAATCCTCCAGCCAGCGAACGGTCAGACGGTGCGGCCAGAGCGCGAGCCCCACGACGATGAGCGTGAGGAGGATGACGCCATTAACGAGCCCGAAGACCGCGCCAAGCGAATGGTCAAGCCATTCAAGCGACCAGCTCTTTATCCACTTCGCTGCCAGGAAGCTCAGAACGACTCCCGCAACGGTCATCACAGCGATGATGGTGAGGAAACCTATGGCCTCGGCCACCCGGCTCTCCCTGATCCGGAGTCCGAGGAAATAGCCGGCCAGGGGATACAGCCAGAAGGCCGCCAGCACACCCGCCCAGAAGAAGATCGGGGCAACGCCGGCACGGGCGAATCCGCGTTTCGCAGCCGAAGCGATGACCACCGCCCACAGGGCGAGGAAGAAGAAGTCGAGGACGTTCATACGACCTCCTCGCTGGAAAGTACGAGCCGCCGCCACTCGATGTTCCCCAAAAGGGGTCAGCCTGATCTGCGCCATTTTCCGGGAGCGCGGCAGAAAATGGCGCAGATCAGGCTGACCCCTTTTTGCGGATACTAGTCATTGAGGCCACCCACTGTGCCTGATAACTGCGCCGTCGTTCTTCGCGAGAAACTTAACCAGCGCCGCGCCCTCGTGGTGCCCGGCTGCCACGACGCCCTCAGCGCCAAGATCATTGAAAGCGCCGGTTTCGAAGCCATTCAGGTGAGCGGCTTCGGCCTGGCCGGCAGCCTGCTCGGCAAGCCCGACGTCGGCCTGGTGGACATGAAGGACATCCTCGACCACACCTGGCACATCGTCCGGGCCGTCAGCATCCCGGTGATGGCCGACATCGACACCGGCGGCGGCAATGCCCTGAACGCCGCCGACATCACTTTGCGGCTGATCGACATGGGCGTTGCCGGCGTCAACATTGAAGACCAGGTGTTCCCCAAGCGCTGCGGCCACATGGAAGGCAAGCAAGTGGTGAGCGCCGAGGAAATGGCCGGCAAAGTTCGCGCCATGGCCGATGCGAGGCGCAGGGCGGCGGGCGACCTGGTCATTAACGCGCGCACGGACTGCTTCGCCATCCATGGCATCGATGAAGCCATCCGCCGCTCGAACCTGTACCTCGATGCTGGCGCCGACATGGTCTTCATCGACGGCATCCGCAGCCGCGCCGACATCGAGCGCGCGGTTGGCGAGGTGCGCGGGCTGCTCTCGGTCAACCTCATGGACGCGGTCACCGGTGTGAAGACGGAGCTGGTGCCGGTTCCCGAGCTGGCCCGCATGGGAGTGGCGCGCGTCAGCATCCCGGTCGCGTCCATCCTGGCGGCGCATAAGGCCCTGAAGGAGTTCTTCGGCGCGCTGCGGGCCTCACCGACCGGCCTTCTCGCCGGCGAGACGCACCGCCTGGCGAGCTTCGCCGAGTACACTGAGTTCGTCGGCCTGAAGGACTACCGGCGGCTGGAAGACGAGTACCTGCCGAAAGCGACCCTCGAAGACAAGTACGTTTTGCGTTGACGGGTGAACCATGGGCATGACAATTGCGGAGAAGATCCTTGCGCGCGCCTCTGGCCGGACGACGGTGGCCCCGGACGAGATCGTCGTGGCCGCCGTTGACCTGGCCATGTCACACGAGAACGCCGACCTCGTTCGGAAGAGCTTCAAGGAAATCGGCGTTGCCAGGGTCTGGGATGCCGAGAAGATCGTCATCATCCTCGATCACCGCGTGCCGGCGGAGTCCGAGAAGACCGCTACTACGCACAAGGCGATCCGCGAGTTTGTCGCTGAGCAAGGCATCCGCCACTTCTATGACGTCGGCCGCGGCGGCATCTGCCACCAGGTGCTGGCGGAAAACGGCCACGTCAAGCCGGGCATGGTGGTGGTTGGCACCGACTCGCACACCACCACGCATGGCGCCTTCGGGGCATTCGCCACCGGTATCGGCGCCACGGAGATGGCGGGCGTTTGGACCGAGGGCACGCTGTGGTTCAAGGTACCCTCCACAATCCGGATCCTCGTGGACGGCGAGATGCGGCCGTGGGTTTCGGCCAAGGACCTGATCCTGTACATCATCGGCAAGCTGGGGGCCGACGGCGCCGACTACCGTGCGGTCGAGTTCGATGGCCCGGCCATCCGCGCGATGACCGTGGCCTCGCGGATGGTGCTGGCTAACCTCGCCATGGAGATGGGCGCCAAGGTGGCCTTCACGCCGGTGGAGGGCCTGGAACCTGATCCCGATGCGCGCTACGAGCGGGTTCTGGAAATCGACGCCGAGCGCGACGTCGCCGAGCCACAAGTAGCCTGCCCCCACCAGGTGGACAACGTCAAGCCGTTGTCGGCGCTTGGCGACGTGCCGGTGGATCAGGCGGTGCTCGGAAGCTGCACCAACGGACGCCTCGAGGACCTCGAACTGGCGGCGAAGATCCTCGCCGGCCGGCGCGTCCATGCCCGAACGCGGCTTCTTATCATCCCCGCGTCACAGAGGATCTACCTCGATGCCATCCGGCTCGGCTACCTCGGAACATTCGTCGAGGCGGGCGCCATGATCAACCCGCCGGGCTGCGGACCCTGCGTCGGCGTCCACCAGGGGATTCTCGCCGGCGGGGAAACGTGCATTTCGAGCACAAATCGCAACTTTATCGGCCGCATGGGCAGCAAGGATTCGAACGTCTACCTCGCCTCGCCGGCGGTGGTTGCGGCCTCCGCGGTGGCCGGCCGCATCGCCCATCCGGCCGAAATCCTGAAACCGCCGGAGGTGACCTCATGAGCGCCACGCAACTGGTTCTCCGGGGCCGCGTGGCCGCCAAGCTCGGCGACAACATCGATACCGACCTCATCTACCCGGGCCGCTACCTGAACATCACCGATCGCGAGAAGACGGCCGAGCATCTCTTCGAGCTGGCCTGGCCGGAAATCCGCGCCAAACTCGCTCCGGGCGACTTCATCGTCGCCGGCAGGAACTTCGGCTGCGGCTCGAGCCGCGAGCAGGCCACAGCGGCGGTGAAGTACGCCGGCGCGGGCGCGGTGATCGCGGTCTCGTTCGCACGGATTTTTTATCGCAACTCGATCAACCTCGGCCTGCCGGCGGTGGTCTCGCAGGAGGCCGCGGCGAGCACCGAGGCGGGCGACGAACTCGAGATCGACCTGGTCTCGGGCCGCATTCATAACGTCACGCGCAACCTGACGGTTAACGCCGCGCCGCTCGATCCCCGCGCCGTCGAGCTGCTTCAGGCCGGCGGCCTGATCCCGTACCTGAAGAAGAAGTATTCGAGCGCGGCTTGACACGGAGTTCCCTCATGCCCAACTACCGCATCGCCTGGCTGCCGGGTGACGGCATCGGAATCGAAGTCTGCGAAGCCGCGCGCATGGTCCTCGACGCCGTCGAGTTTCCGGCCGACTACATTCGCGGCGACATCGGCTGGGAGTTCTGGCGCAAGGAAGGCGACGCGCTTCCCGCCCGGACGGTCGATCTGCTGCGCTCCACCGACTGCGCCTTCTTCGGGGCCATCACCTCCAAGCCCGCTCCGGAAGCGCAGCGCGAGCTGGCGCCGGAACTTCAGGGGCGCGGGCTGAGTTATCGCAGCCCGATCGTGCGCATGCGCCAGTTGCTCGACCTCTACGTTTGCCTCCGGCCGTGCAAGTCGTTTCCCGGCAACCCGCTCAACTACCGCGAGAACATCGATCTGGTCGTGTTCCGCGAGAACACCGAGGGCATGTACATCGGCGTCGAGTTTCCGCGGGTGCCCGAGAAGTTCTTCGAGGAGCCCGGCATGGCCCGCATCCCGCGCGATGCGGCGATCTCGATCCGCAGCATCACCCGCGAGGGGTCGCGCCGGATTGTCGAGGCGGCCTTCCAGTACGCCGTCCGCAACGGCCGCCGCAAGGTGACCGCCGTACACAAAGCGAACGTCCTGCGCGCCACTTGCGGCGTGTTTCTCGAGGCCGCCCAGGAAGTTGCCGCCCGGTATCCGCAAGTGCAGTTCGACACGGCCAACGTGGACGCCATCTGCATGTGGCTCTTGAAGAACCCTCAGAACTACGACGTCATCGTCACCACCAACCTGTTCGGCGACATTCTCTCGGACCTTTGCGCCCAGCTCGTCGGCGGCATGGGCTTCGGCTACAGCGGTAATATCGGCGAGAAGTACGCGGTGTTCGAGCCGACGCACGGCTCGGCGCCGAAGTACGCGGGCCAGTACAAAGTGAATCCGATCGCGACGATCCTCGCAGCGGAGATGATGCTCGACTGGCTCGGGGAAAAAGACAAGGGCGCGCGCATCGAACAGGCCGTGGCCGCCGTCGTCGCCGCGGGCAAGGTGCGGACCTACGACATGGGCGGATCGGCGTCCACGCTTGACATGGCCCGCGCTGTTTGCGAGGCGCTGAGCGCGGCGAGAGTCGTGGGCTAGCCTGCCCGCCGGTCTGGTACCCTGTCTCCACCGGAGCCGCTCATCGTGTCCGCGTTCGATCTTCCGCCTGACGATTTCATCGCCATGCTGGTTCGCTATCCGATCTCGACTCCCCCACACCTGGTCGAGGCGATGCTGGCGCTCGCCGAGGTGAAGGAAGGCGACGTAGTCTACGACCTGGGTTCGGGTGACGGGCGGATCGTGATCGCCGCCGCGCAGGACTTCGGCGCCAGCGGGGTGGGAGTGGAGATCAATCCGGAACTGGTGACACTCGCCGAGGAGAACGCCGCCAAGGCGGGCGTTGCGGACCGCGTGCGCTTCGTCCGGCAGGACTTCTTTCAGGTGGATCTGCACGAGGCGACCGTGGTTACGTTGTTCCTGCTATCGGCCGTCAACCTCAAATTGAGGGGCAAGCTGCTAAGTGAACTCCGGCCCGGCGCCCGTATCGTCTCGAACACCTTCGATATGGGCGACTGGAGGCACGACAAGGAGACGTCCGTCAGGGGAGTCCGCCTGTTGCTTTGGATTGTCCCGGAAGCCCGAACTGATGATACGCTGTCGTAGAAGGAGGTTGATTCCTTGCTGACTCGCCGCTTGTCACGTTCCTGCGCCGTCATTTTCGCCATCGCGCTACCTGTCCTCGCGCAGTGGGAAGAGCCGCCTACCAGCGTTCCCTACGTGCCCACGCCGCCTGAAGTCGTGGAGGGGATGCTGAAACTCGCCGGGGTGAAGAACGGCGACGTCGTGTACGATCTCGGTTCCGGCGACGGCCGGATTGTCATCATGGCGGCCGAGAAGTTCGGCGCCCGCGGGGTGGGCGTCGAGCTCAACTCCGAGCGGATCAAGCTGTCCATCGAGAACGCGCAGAAGGCGCACGTTCAGAACCGCGTGCGCTTTCTCCAGCAGGACTTTTTCAAGACGGACATCAGCGAGGCGACGGTGGTGACGCTCTATCTGCTGTCGAGCGTCAACCTGGAACTGAAGCCGAAGCTTCTCAAGGAACTCCGGCCGGGCACACGCATCGTCTCTCAAAGCTTCGACATGGGCGACTGGAAGCCGGACAAGGAGATCGAGGTCAACGGCCGCCGCATTTACCTCTGGATCGTCCCCAAGCAGCCGAAAGCGAACTGAGCCGGGGCCGTGCGACGCAGGGCACCCATCGACAGCACGGAGAGGAATGCCAACTTGACACATCCTCCTGTCGCGGCAGCAATGACATACCATCAAACGTACGCAACGCGCTGCTGATCCCGAACAGGATGAATCGTCCCTCGTGCTCCGAAAGGCTGGGATCGGCCTGAGGAGTTGGGCACCCAGGCGCAGCCCGGTTCCGAAGGCCGCCCGCAGCGTCTCGTCAGGTCGAATCCCGGGTCTGGCGCCGCGCACTCGGACGACTCAAGCCTAGCAAGCTCCTGGCCTCGCGGGACGAAACTGTCTCGGTTTGCCGGCCACGAGCGTCCAGAAACTCCATTAACGTTCTGTTTTGGCGTGCCAGCTCGATCTCCCGGTTGAAGTCGTCGACCTCG
>CAYZJD010000235.1:0-7539 GCA_964478455.1 uncultured Solibacteraceae bacterium
CCGCAAGTTCGCCGCCGAGGCCACCGTCACCTACGAACCTCCGCCGCCCCCGCTGCCGGAAGAGAAAACGAAGGAACAGCCGCCGGCGCCGTGAGACAGCAACGCCGGCTCAAAGCCGACGGCGGGCTAAAGCCCGCCCCACGGCCTCAAGGACATCCTCCAGGACCCCAGCCGGATCGGGGTCCTCTACCCGCACCACTTCGATGTGGCCGGGGCCGGTGGGGCGCCAGCGGGTGAAGAAGCGGGCGCAGGGGAAGCCCGCGAAAATGCACACCAGCGGCACGCCGCAGGCCGCCGCGGCGTGCTGGCCTGCCGAGTCGTAGCCTACGTACAGGCGGCTCCGCGCGATGAGGCTGCTGAAAGCCGCGAATGACCCTTCGAAGACGTGCACCTGTCCCGCGGGCGCGTCGCAGCGCGCCAGGGCGCGGCGGACGCGGTCGGCTTCCTCGCCGCCCGGGCCGGTGTCCACCCACAGCGCCAAGCCGGTGCCGAGGAGCGCGCGCAGCAACTCTTCTTCGAACGGCTCCGCAACGCGCTTGGCCAGGTTCTCACCCACGCCCAGGCTGACGGCAATGAAGGGCGCCTCGCCCGCGGCCACGCCCTCGCGCGAGGCGAGGTAGGCCTGCGCGTCCGTTACATCGAAGGTCTCGGCGAGCCAGCGGCGGGTCAGCTCCTTGAGCGAGGCATCGCTGTCGGCGCCGTAAGAGCGGCTCTCGAAGAAATAGTAGTCTTGCGCCGCACACACCGGCATCAGGCCGAGCTGCGTAAGCCGGGAGTCCGGATCGATGACCACACTGGCGGGCCGGGCCAGCAGGGCGTGTAACCCGGCCGACAGGCCTAGGCGTGCGCGGAGCGCTTCCCGGCGGCCATAGCCCAGCGGCAGGTGACGTATCCGGGGACCGGCGTCGAACAGCCCGTAGCTCTTGTCTCCGCCGACCAGGCAGACCTGCGCCCGCGGGAAGCGGCGCTTGGCGGCGTCCAGCACTAGGCTCGTGACGGCAATATCGGCGCCCAGGGTGACGCGGGACAAGACGTAGACCTTTTCCACACCGTCGGAATCGCCCTGGAAACGGTGCGGCGCGCGTACGCGCTGGTAGCGCGCCAGCAACTCGTCGGCCGTCCACTCCGGCAGGACCGTGGCGATCACCTCCGCGAACAGTTCCGCATAGACGTCCACCAGGCGCGGCTCGAAGCGGTCCGAAAGACCCTCGACCAGGACGCCGAACAGCGCCCGGCTGGCACCTACGTCCTCCGCGGCGCGCCGGGCCAGCGCACGCACCTCCTCACGCGACCACGGTTCACCCTCCAGGCAGGCGCCCAGCAGCTTCTCTGCGACTTCCGCGTCTCGGCGGTTAGAGGTATTTCCCGACAAGCAGTTCCAGCTTTTTCCGCGTGGCCTCCGGCACCAGACGGCGGTCGGTAATAATGGCGTGCTCCAGCGCCGAGCCGCACCTGCAATCGCGGCTGCTGGGCATCTCGGCCACCGCGCGGGCTACCACTTTGGCGGCGTTCTCCGCGTTCTTCATCAGGTTGGCGATGATCTCATGGACGGTGACCGCGTCGTGGTGCGGGTGCCAGCAATCGTAGTCGGTGACCATGGCCACGGTGACGTAGCAGATCTCGGCCTCGCGCGCCAGTTTCGCTTCCTGCAAGTTGGTCATGCCGATCACGTCCATGCCCCAATTGCGGTAAACGTTGGACTCGGCCTTGGTGGAGAAGGCCGGCCCCTCCATACATAAGTATGTGCCGCCCTGCTTGGCTCTCACGCCTTCCGCCAGGCACGCGGCATACACCACGCCGCTCAACTGGGGGCAAACCGGGTCGGCGAAGCTGATGTGCGCCACCAGGCCCTCGCCGAAGAAAGTGGACGCCCGCCCGCGGGTGCGGTCGAAAAACTGGTCCGGAAGGATGAAATCCAGTGGCCGGTGCTCCTCTTTGAGCGAACCGACCGCGCTCAGCGATATGATGCGCTCGACGCCCAGCGCTTTCAGCCCGTAAATGTTGGCGCGGAAGTTCAACTCAGAGGGCGACAGCCGGTGCCCCCGGCCGTGCCGCGACAGAAAGGCCACCTCGCGGCCCGCCAGATGCCCCACGACGTAGGCGTCCGACGGCGCACCCCAAGGGGTTTCCAGTGCGACTTCCTGCTCCAGCTCAAAACCCGGCATCGAGTACAGCCCGCTGCCGCCGATGACTCCGATTTCCGCTTTCAACGCGCGCTCCTGAATGAAACTGAAACCCCGATCATAGCATCGTGGGGGCCTCTTCGAAGGAGGGGCAGTGTGTCCGGAGCCCGGGGGGGAGTTCGTTTCGTAATTTTTCCCCAACCTACTGAGCAGGCAGGAGATACGCGCATGGCCCAAGGGAAGCGAGCTTGACGGCATCGGGTACACGGTAGTGCTAGCCCATGGTAGCGTGCGGGGACACGGGCGGAGCCGGAGCGTTCCGGGAAGTACGTGAGAAGACAGGAGAAAGAGGGCGAGGAAGGAAGTGATCCAGAGGGAGTGGCCTTGCGCTGCTGCAAGCTCGTCAACGACCAGTGGCCCACGTGCAGCGGCAGCACCGGGCCCAGAGCGCCCCTGCCACAGGCTCCCCTTTCTTGGCCAAGGGCCGGCCGCTCCCCAAGACGGTCCAGCCCCCTACGGCGCGAGGTTGAGACGGCGGAGCAGGCTGGTAAACCGCGGATCGTCGCGCAGCCAGTCGAGCCGCGGATCCGGGTTGATCCATATCAACCACGCGGAACGCTCCTCGTAGGAGCGCTCCAACCACTCCAAGGTCCGCTCTCTGTCCTTGAGACCCGAGTAAACGTAGGCGAAATCCAGCGCGGCGACATAGCGTTCCCTTTGCAGTTCGGTCATTTCGGCAAGCACCGCTTCGGCCTCTACCCTCAGCCCGGCCGAGCCGAATGCGTGCCCCAGCGCTCCGATCATCAGCAGATTCCTGCCTGACAATTCGGACGCTTTCCGCATCTCCTCCAACGCTTCGCTGTGGCGCCCCTGCTGCTCGTAGCTCATGCCCAGAAACAGATGCGCATTGGGAAAGCTCGGATCAATATCGAGCGTCTTGTGAAACTGCTCCACGGCCTCGGCGGCGCGCCCAGCGAAAAGCAAACCCCAGCCGACAAACGAATTCACATTCAAAGAAAGCGGAGCCGCTTCCTGGGCCCGGCGAAACTCCGCAATCGCCAGATCGACTTGCCGGCGGGCAATATGGTAGAGGCCATACCAGAAGTGTGTGGTCGCGTGGTCGGGGCTTAGCTCGAGGGCCCGCAGGAACTCCTGCTCGGCGCCCGGGAAGTCGTAGTCGTAAGTCATTTGCACAAAGGCCAGCGCGGCATGCGCCTCGGCGATGGTATCGTCGATGCGGCGGGCTTCGCGGACGGCGGCCTTGGCGAGCGGGGCCGCCTGATCGGGGCTGGTCACATTGTAGACGGCGTAGAGCGCATATGCCTGGGCCAAGCCGGCGTAGGCGAGAGCGTATGTGGGATCCTTCTCCAGCGCCTGCCGGAACTGCTCGGCGGCCTTCTTGAGCATCCCCACCGTTCGCTTTTCCCAGTAGTAGCGGCCCTTGAGATAGAGTTGATACGCCTCGGTGTCGTCGGTATAGCGGCGCACCAGACGCTTGCGTTCCTCTCCGCTCGGGCTGAGGCGCAGCCTGTCGGACACAGCGCGCACAATATCGTCCTGCACGCTGAGCACGTCCGAAAGGGGGCGGTTGTACTGCTCGCCCCAAAGCTGGGAGTCCTGGGCGACGTCAATCAAGTCGATCTGAATGTTCAGATCGTCGCCGCGCAGCGCGACGCGACCACTAAGGACTGCCCGAACGTCGAGTTCACGCCCAGCCCGTACAGGGTCCACATTCTGCCCCCTGTAACGAAACGCCCGGGTCCGCGGAACCAGCCGCAGCTTCGGCAGCCGCGAGAGGCTGTTGGTCAGGCTCTCGGCGATGCCGTCGCTCAGGTACTCCAGGTTCGGGTCCCCGCCGACGTTTACGAACGGAAGGACAGCCAATGACCAAGATCCGCGCCGGCCTGCGGGCCGCCGGCGCGCAGCCTCGGCGCCCACGGATTTGAGCGCGAAGGCCAGATCCAGCGCTGTCTGGAAGCGGTGGGCAGGGCTCTTCTCCAGACAGTGCGTCACGATGTGGTCGAGTTCCGAGTCGTAGAGAGCCGGCGGAGACTCCTTGAGAATCGCGACCAGGGTATCACTGGATGAGCGGCCGATGAAAGCTCGCCGCCCGGAGAACATCTCATAGAGAACGCAACCAAGCGAGAAAATGTCGCTCCTCTCATCCGCCCGCTCTCCCCGCACCTGTTCGGGGGACATGTACCCGGTGGTACCCATGATCCGGCCCGTTACGGTCTCGGTGGAAACCGCTGTCCCTCCTTCTTGCGGTTCCCGGTGGAGGCGCGCCAGACCGAAATCGAGGATCTTCACCGCAGCGTCGGAGGTGAGGAAGATATTCTCCGGCTTAAGGTCCCGGTGCAGAATGCCGCGCGCATGCGCGGCGGCCAGCCCTTCGGCCACGCCGGTGCCAATCTCGAGCGATTGGGGGCGAGGCAGCGGCGACCGCTCCAGCCTGGTACGGAGCGTCTCGCCCTCCAGCAGCTCGCTTACCGAATACGATATTCCCTGCTCGTTTCCTACGTCGAACAGCGCCACGATATTCGGATGCGAGAGGGCCGCCACGGCGCGCGCTTCCCGCTCGAATCGGCCGAGCGCTTCGGGGTCACTCGCGAATCGCTCGGCCATGACCTTCACCGCAACATGCCGCCCGAGACGGGTGTCGCGAGCGCGGTAGACCTCGCCCATCCCGCCCTTGCCGAGCAAACCGACGATCTCATAGCGTCCGAGCAATGCGCCAGCCTCAAAAGCCACGGCCATATTGTACTCCAACCGGATCTTGTGTTCCTGTGCCCGGCGTCTCGAAAGCTCGTGCCGTCACAGCATTCATCGGGGCCGGCGCCGCCGCCGTCCACACCACTGGCGGACACTACTAGCGGGCCCGATGACTGAAGAGAAGCCCCGGAGCTTGTCCCGTGGCGGGAGCCGCCATGAGCGCCTTGACATCCTCGGTGGTCAGACCGCGACCCCCGAGGCCCCATTGGCCGCTCTTCACCTCCTGCACGATGACCCAAGTGTGAGGACGCAAACCCTCTCCATAGACTGATAGCACCGCTTCAGTCACATTGGTTATTAACTGGCTCTTCTGGTTGTCTGTAAGAGCGTCTTGGAGCACACTGACTTGTATAAGTGGCATGCGAGCCATCCTCCTTATGTGCGGACTTTACCAAGCTCATGAGCCGGGCCGCAAGCTCAGCCAAATGTCCCGGCCGCGCCGCGTCCCGGCGCTGAGCGGTTACACTTCCCCCTTTTCACTCGCTTCGGGCGGTGATCGTGGCCGGCCCGCAGGAAGCGCTTCTCCATCTCTTGCCTCAGACTACCCTGCCGGCTGGCTGCTGTTGAAGATGTCGGCGACGGCCTTCCAAGAGCCGTCTGCCTGCCGGCGATAGACAACCACGTATTTGCCCTTGTCGGATATCCTGGCGGCGCCCGGAGGCGACAGAGTCAGCTCGTAAGCGCCCGACCCGTACGCCAGGTTGCCGGACTCCTCGATGCGTTTAGTATCCAGGACGGATATGTTCAGCCCCGCCGATACCATCCCCTTCCAGCATTCCCGAATCGCGGTGTGCCCGCTCATCACTGGCGCGTTAGGCGGCAGAAGCTGCGCATCTTCAGCATAGAAAGCGGAGACCAGCGCCTCCACGTCGCCCGAATTTGCGTTGCGAACAAACTCTTCGTCCAAGGCCCGGATGGCCTGGACCGTTTCCTGTGTTGCTGTCGCGCTTGCCATACACGGCCCCCTCCTTCAGGGCCTTTCGAAATCCACTGCTGCGCCCCCGGCCCGAGCCGGCGCATCAGATCTTCATCGTCACCGTCTTGACTTCCGTGTATTGCTGTAGCCCGTACTCACCCCACTCGCGGCCCATGCCGGATTGCTTGAATCCGCCGAAAGGCGCGGCGGGGTCGAACGCGTCGTAGCAATTCACCCAGACCGTCCCGGCGCGCACGCCGTTCGCAACGGCGACCGCCTTTCCGATGTCACGAGTCCAGACAGCCGCGGCGAGACCATAGGTGGTATCGTTGGCGCGGTCAATGACCTCGTCGATCGAGGAGAACTTCAGGATACTCATGACCGGGCCGAAGATTTCCTCCCGCGCGATTCTCATGTCGTCGCGGACACCGGTGAAGACGGTCGGCTCGATGAAGAAGCCGCGGTCGCCGACCCGATTGCCGCCACACACCATTTGAGCGCCCTCGGCTTTCCCGCTTTCGATGTAGCTCATCACCTTGTCGAACTGGACCTGGTCGACCTGCGGCCCCTGTTCGGTGGCAAGGTCGAACGGGTCGCCGACGGTGCGCTTGCGGGCTCGTTGCACGCTTCTTTCCACGAATTCGTCGTAGCATCGGTCCTCGAGATACAGCCGGGACCCAGCGCAACAGACCTGCCCCTGGTTGAAGAACAGCGCCTGATGCGCGCCTTCAATCGCCTGGTCCATGTCGGCATCCGCGAAGACAATGTTGGGGCTCTTGCCTCCCAGCTCCAAGGTGACCCGCTTGAGGTTGCTCTGAGCGGCAGCCTCCATGATCAGGTGTCCCACCTCGGTCGAGCCTGTGAAAGCGACCTTGTCCACGTCCATGTGCCGGGCGATCGCCCCGCCGGCCGTCGGACCGAACCCGGGCAGGATGTTCACGACGCCCGAAGGCAGTCCCGCTTCGAGAATCAGTTCTCCCACCCGCAGCGCAGTCAGCGGCGTCTGCTCGGCCGGCTTCAACACCACCGTGTTCCCCGCCGCCAGCGCCGGGGCGATCTTCATCGCCAGCATCAGCAGGGGGAAGTTCCAGGGAATGATCTGGCCGACAACGCCCACCGGCTGGTGCCGCGTGTAGCAGAAGTGCGGGCCGGCCACCGGAATCGTCCTGCCCTGGATTTTATCCGCCCAGCCGGCATAGTAGCGAAACGTCGCGATCGACAGCGGCAGGTCCGCGTGGCGGGATTCCATCAGCGGCTTGCCGTTGTCGAGCGTTTCCAGGCGGGCCAACTCCTCGGCGTTGGCCTCGATCAGATCGGCCAATTTGTAGAGCAGCCTGCCCCGCTCGGCGGCCGCCATTTTGGGCCAAGGTCCCGTGTTGAAGGCGGCGCGTGCCGCCCTTACTGCTTTCTCGACGTCGGGTGCATCCGCCTCGGCTACGCGGCAGATCACCTCCCCCGTGGCCGGGCTGATGGTTTCAAACTCCTTCCCGGACTCGCTCTCGATCCACTGGTCACCAATCAGCAGTTTCCTGGCACGGATCGGGACTTGAGTATCGGAACAAATGGCTGCTGCGGTCATATCCATCCCCCTCTCTCGGATGTGCTTCCTGAGAATTAGCCGGGATTCCCATTTTGGACTCCCGGACAGGTTCAGAGTACAACCCACCCCCCCCTGCGTCAAGCCCCCGGGCGGCTTTCGCGTCCCGGGGGCTTGACGCAGGGGGGGGT
>CAYZJD010000236.1:0-7503 GCA_964478455.1 uncultured Solibacteraceae bacterium
TCATGACCGCGCTCAGCCTCGTGCTGATCGCCTTCGTGCTGCGATCGGTGCGGCGGGCCCACATCCGCGTCGAGTACTCGGTAAGCTGGCTCGGGGCCGCCGTCACGCTGCTCGTGCTATCCCGCTCGCGCGGGGCGCTCGAATCCGCGGCCGCGTACCTCGGCATTGCCGATCCCCCGCTCGCCGTCGTGTTTCTCGCTGGCTGTCTGTTTCTGATCGTTTTCTATCGATTCTCGATCGTCATCTCGGACCTGAAAGACGCCAACATTTCCCTGGCCCAGCGGGTGGCAATTCTCGAGTACCACCTGCGCGAGCAGAATGAAAGCCGCCAAACGCAAGCCTCCCGCTAGCGCCACGGCCGCTTTCGAGCTGAAGGCCTGGCATGTCGCCGCCGGCGCCCTCGGCGCGGTTCTGGCCGCCATCACGGTCTACCAGCCCGCGCTCAACGGCCCGTTCGTTTTCGACGACCAGTATCTCCCGTTCTACCAGCCCGGTTTCTCCGAGAAGCCGATGATCCAGGCCATCGCCGGCGTCCGTCCGCTGCTCATGCTCAGCTTCTGGCTCAACCAGCGCATCTCGGGATTCGAGCCCGCAAGTTATCACCTGTTCAATGTTCTGTTCCACGCCGCCGCCGGCCTGCTTGTGTTTCTGATCATCCGCAGAGTGGCTGGCTGGGCGGGAGAGCAGGGCGGAAGGCGTGAAGTGCTGGCGGCGTTCGGAGGCGCCGTTTTCCTGCTCCATCCCATTCAGACCGAGGCGGTTGCCTATGTTGCCAGCAGGTCGGAGAACCTCAGTGTGCTTTTCTTCCACGCTGCCCTGGCGCTCTTTATGTACCGTGGATCACAGGCCGTCTCCTGGCCCGTGGCCGCTGGAGTCCTCCTGCTTTACGGCGCAGCCGCTTCCACCAAAGAGCACACCGTGGTCCTTCCGGCCTTGCTCCTGCTGACGGACTACTTCTGGAATCCGGGCTTCTCTTTCTCCGGAATCCGCCGCAACTGGCGCCTCTATACCCTGGTCGCCGCCGCCGGCCTCGCTGCTCTTCGCTGGGTCTGGAAGATCCTCGGAGAGGCCCAGACCGCGGGATTCGGCATGGCGGGCCTCACCTGGGACCGGTATTTCTACACCCAGTGCCGCGCCTTGTGGCAATACTTCTGCATGTTCGTAATACCGCTCGGGCAGAATGCGGACTATGACTATCCGATCTCCCGCACGCTCCTCGATCGCGGCGCGGTCATCGGGCTTGCGGCGCTTCTGGTTCTGGTTGCCGGCGCGATCCGGTTCCGCCGGCGCTTTCCTCTCGCCTCCTACGGGGTGCTCGCCGCGCTCCTTCTCTTCGCGCCGACGTCCTCCTTCGTGCCGATCAGAGACACCTTGGCGGAACGCCGTCTGTACCTGCCGATGATCGGGCTGCTGCTCGTTCCGCTGGAGTTCCTCCGGCGCTCGAAGGCGAACACTATTCGGCTGAGCGCCGTTTTGGCCGCCATTCTGCTTGCGGCCGGCGTGCTCACCTACCGCCGGTGCCTGGTTTGGTCGAGCGAAACAGCGCTGTGGGAGGACGTCGTGGCAAAGTCGCCGGAGAACGGCCGCGCCCGCTTCCAGCTTGGCATGGCGTCCTATGCCGAGGGACGCTGCTCGGATGCCATCGAGCAATACCGCGCGGCAGCTGGCATCCACAAGCCCGGCTACACCCTGCTCCTCGATTGGGGGCTCGCCGAGGATTGCCTCGGCCGTCCCGAAGCGGCTCTAGCGAAATTGCGCGAGGCGGCCGCCCTCGAGCGCACGGCCCACGTTTACTCGCTCATCGGCATGATTTATGGCAAGACCGGCCGCGCCGCGGAATCCCTGGAGGCCATCGAGACCGCCCTCGGCATCGATCCCGGCTACGACATGGCTTACTTCTACCGCGGCAACCTGCGCGCTTCGGCAGGCGATTGGGCCTCGGCGGCGGAAGACTACCGGCAGGCCGTGCGGCTCAATCCTCACAATGAGGTTGCGCGCCAGGCGCTCGTGCGCGCCGAGACAAACCTGCGATTGCGAAAATAGCGCCTCCCATGCGCATCGGCGTCAACGCGCTCTATCTCATTCCCGGCGGCGTCGGCGGAACGGAAATCTATCTCCGCTATCTGCTTGCGGCCATCGCGGAAATCGACTCCGTCAACGAGTACGTCGTCTTCACCAATCGCGAGACTCCTGCGGAACTCTTCCCCTCGAAGCCTAACTTCCGGATCTCTCCCCAGCCGGTCCACGCTCTTAGCCGGCCCGCGCGCATCCTGTGGGAGCAGACCGGCCTGCCGCTGGCCGTCCGCCGCCAGCGCATCGATGTTCTCTTCAACCCCGGCTTCACCTCGCCCGCAATGTGCCCGTGCCCCACGGTCACGGTCTTCCACGACTTGCAGCACAAGCGACACCCGGAGTACTTCCGCTGGTTCGACCTTCCGTTCTGGCGGTTCTTCCTGTGGCAGGCCGCGCACCGGTCCACGCTGTTGATCGCCGTTTCGGAAGCCACCCGCGCCGACCTGCTGCGCTACTACCGGCTTCGGCCGGAGAAGATCCGGCTCATCGCCGAGGGTGTGGATGAGCGCTTCTTCGACATCGGCCGGCGCCGGCGTGCGAGCGCGGCCGAGCCGTACTTGCTCGTGGTGTCCACGCTCCATCCGCACAAGAACCTGGACCGCCTCATCCGTGTCTTCGCCCAGTTCCGGAAAGTGCAGCACGCATTCCGCCTCGTCATCGCCGGGATGCGCGGGTTCCACTCGGACACGGTCGAGCGCGCCATCGCCGAATGCGGGCTGCGGGATTCAGTGCAACTTACCGGCTGGCTCCCGCGCGGGGAGCTGTATGGGCTCTTCGAGCGTGCCTGGGCGTTTCTCTATCCGACGACCTTCGAGGGCTTCGGCCTGCCCGTTCTCGAAGCTCTCGCCGCCGGCGTGCCCGCTGCCTGCTCCGACATCGAGCCTGTCCGCTCCATCGCCGGCGATGCGGCTCTCCGTTTTGATCCATTGGACGATTCCGCCATTCTTCAGGCGATGGTTCGCCTCGTCTCGGACGATCCGTTACGCGCCCGCCTGGCCGAGGAGGGCCCGCGACGCGCTGGCGCCTTCTCCTGGCGCAAGGCCGCCGTGGCCACGCTCGACGCTCTCCGCGAAGCAGCGCGGCTATAATCGACTGGTACAGGGGGTTCCGCCATGGTTCGCATCCTCGTTGCGCTCTTCTGCCTGGTCCCGCTACTGTCTGCCGAGGCCGCTTCCATCGACGAGCTTCGCCGCCTGTTCGACTACGACGCGAAGGCGCCGCTCGACGCCAAGGAATCGTGGCTCTCCGAGCGCAACAAGGTCAGATTGTACGAGCTGAACTACGCGAGCCCGAAGGGTGGACGGGTGACGGGTTACCTGCTCTCTCCTTCGGGCGAGGGCCCTTACGCCGGCATCGTGTTCGGACACTGGGGACCCGGCAACCGCACCGAGTTTCTCCCCGAGGCGCAGTTGTTCGCCGAAGCGGGCGCTGTGTGCGTGCTCATCGATTACCCCTGGACCCGGCCCGCGCCGTGGCGCCGCCCCTTGGCCGACCTCGACAATCCCGAGGCGGACCGCGAGGCTTACATCCAGGCGGTGGTGGATCTGCGCCGCGCCTTCGATCTTCTGAGTGGCAGGGCCGACCTCGACCCTCGCCGCCTGGCTTACATCGGTCATAGCTTTGGCGCGCAGTGGGGAGCGATCCTCTCCGCTATCGAGGATCGCGTCCAGGCCGCCGTTCTCGCGGGCGGCATCCCCGATCTTGCCTCGATCTACCTCGAAAGCGACGAGCCGGCCGTGGTCAGCGAACGCCAGAAACGCAAGCAGGACGTCGAAAAGTATCTCCGGGTCAACGAAAGCCTCAACGCCGTCAACTACGTGCCCCATGCCGCGCCCACTCCGCTGCTGTTTCAGTTCGCCCGTTTCGAGCGCTATTTCAACGAGGCGGCTATGAAACGGTACGCCGCGGCTGCATCAGAGCCGAAACACGTCCTTTGGTATGACACGGGCCACGAGTTGAACGACATCCAGGCGCTGACCGACCGCGCCGCGTTCCTCGAGCCGAAGCTCCGCCTGAAGCCCATGCGCCCGCTGATCGAGAAACGCCTGAAGCCGGCGCTGAAGTAACGAGAGGCCGAGGGAGCTCCGGCTGCCCGACGCCCGAATCCACAAGCCACAGGCCTCCTCCGTGATATACTGCCCCCCGAACTCCAGGAGTCATCCGCCATGTTCTGCAACAAGTGCGGCGCGGAACTCGAGGCGACAGCCGCCTTCTGTGGCAAGTGCGGCGCTCCCACCGGGGCCGCCGCTCAGGCGCCGCCCGCCGCGCCACCCTCTCCTCCACCGGCCACCGGCCCCGTGCTCAAATCCAAGCTCGCCGCCGGGCTGCTCGGCATCTTCCTCGGCTGCCTCGGGATCCATCGCTTCTATCTCGGCTACAACGCCATTGGCGTCGCCCAGTTGATCCTCGGCGTGCTCGGCGTCTTCACCTGCGGCGTAACGGCGATCATCTCGGGCATCTGGGGCCTCGTCGAAGGCATCCTCATTCTGACGGGCTCCATCAACCGCGACGCGCAAGGGAATCCGCTCACCGAGTAGGACATGACTCCCGTCTTGTCCAGTCCAGCCGGCCGTGATGCCCGCGTCGCTTTTCTCATCGTTTGGCTGATCCTCGGCGCCGTGGCGTTCGCGACCGTCCTCGCGCCCTTGGTGCTTTCCGAGGATTCGGTCGCGCGGCTCACGCCCGTCTGCGTCTGGAAGGCGAAACTGAACCGCGAGTGTCCCGGCTGCGGCCTTACCCGCAGCTTTCTGCTCATCGCCCGCGGCCGGATCGAGGATGCGTCTGCGATGAACCGCGCCGGGCCGCCGCTCTATGCGGCGTTCACGGCGAACGGTGTGGTTCTCATGGCGTGGCTCGCGCGCCGGATCGTCATGACACGAAAACCAAAAGGAGGTGTCGCGTGCAGATACTGAGTCTCGTTTGGGGGATCCTGGCCATCATCGGCATGCTGGTGTTCTTCCTCCCTTGCCTCGGCGCGTTCAACTGGCTGCACATCCCGTTCTCCGCCGTCGGCCTCATCATTAGCATCGTCGCTCTGGCTACGGCGAAAACGCCGAACCGCACCGGGGCGGTCGTCGGCATCGTCTGCTGTTCCATCGCCATTGTGCTTGGCCTCATCCGCCTCGCCGTCGGCGGCGGCGTGCTCTGAGCCGTCCGCTCATGCCTCCCAGCGGTCGCCTGTCCGCGGCTGCCGCTATGCGTGCTGGCGCGTTTCAAGTAAAGACTCTTCTCCCGCTCTTCATCGCTGCATGGAGCGTCTGCCCGGCGCTTGAGTCCGGCGAAGCTGCCGCTCCTGTCAAGGTCGATTACACGGTGAGCGTCGAGGACCTCTCTCGGGGACGGTTGCATGTAGCAATGCGAGTGGCGGGGTGCAGGCCCGGCACTTTGCTGCTCCATGGCGTGCCGTTCTATGCGGAGAACCCGACGCCACAGGCCACCGGTGACATTGTCAGCCATCTTCGGGTTGGCACTCTGTCAGCCCGGGCCCTTCAGTTCGACACAACACGAGATGCGAAAGGCCAGCCTGTCTATTGTGTTTATCGTGTTGAAGGGGATATTAAGATTGAGTACGACCTCCTCGTGCGATTCCAGGAAAGCTCCCAAACCAGGCAATACGCCATCCTGCTCCCGTTCATGGACTCAGAACGGGCCTGGCTCTACGGTAACTGCATTTTCCTTCATCCCGAGCTCCCGGCGGTGGCGGGACGCTGCTGGTCGCAACCGATGGAGATCACAGTCCGATTTGAAGCGCCTTTCGGGATCCCTCTGGTCGGAGTGCCCGCAGAGAGCATTTCCTTTACGAACCTCTACCAGCTTCTGTCGCTTCAGTTCGGATTCGGCAAATATGTGAGTGAGCCCGGTGAAGCTGCCGGGGTCCGGTTCGACCTGCTTTACCGGTCCCCGGACGAGTTCAGCGATGCCGAGCGTGCGGCGCTGCGGCGCACAACCTCGAATCTCGTTCGCTCGGCCGTCCGCCTATTCGGAGGAGCGCCGTTCAACCGGTTCGGCTTTTTGTTTCTCCGCAGGGAAGGCGACAGCTTCGCGGGACTTGAGGGGCCGACCTCATGCCAGGCCGCCGTCGCTAAAGGGCTTGACATTTCTGATCCCTCTGGTCCCCCCGCCAATTACTTCTACTCGCTGATCGCGCACGAGTTCATTCATAGCTGGAATCCCGTCAGCTTCTTCGCAGCCGAAGACCCGTGGATCAAAGAAGGTCTCACCGAGTATTACGGCAACGTCTTCGGCGCGAGGCTCGGTTACTACTCGGAGGGAGATGTGGAAGGCTTCTTCAATCGCTATTACCGGCTCCTTGATGAGAACCCGCTCATCAACCAAGTGGCTCTTACCGATTCCCGGCTTCGGGACGAGAGCTACACCGGTGAGAGCTGGCGCACGGTCACCTATGAGCGAGGCCAAGTGGTGGCTCTGCTTCTGGATGTCCTGATTCGAGAGAAGACTCAGAACCGCCGGAGCCTGGACGATGTGATGCGCGGCCTCTTTCAGGCTTTCCGCGGCCGGACATTCTCACACAGGCAGTTCCTGGAGACCGTCCGGAAAGAAACGGAGGTCGATCCAACGGAGTTCTTCGCCGCTTTTGTGGAGGGAAAGGAAGCTCCCCCCGAGATTCTGGTCAGGGAAAAGTTGCGCAAAGCCCGGAAGCTCGGAGTCTTCGACCAGGTACCGTAAGCCCCACCAATGCGAGACCCATGCCGCAGTGAGGCACACCCTTTTCGGCGATCTCGCTAACTCCTCAATTTTCCAGCCTCTTATGCTAAAATAGGAGTGTAATCCGCCGAACATGATGATGGCGAACAGGAGGCGAAGGTCCGTCGCCTCCTCCAAGGAGTGAGATTGCCCGAGAACGAACGTCCTGAAACTCCGCAGCCACCGCCGCCCCCGGGTGGTCCTTCGCAGTTGCCGCTTGGCGCGGAAGCCGGCAAGAACCTCATCCCGATCAATATCGAGGAGGAGATGCGCCGGTCCTATCTCGATTACGCCATGAGCGTGATCGTTGGCCGCGCCCTGCCCGATATTCGCGACGGCCTCAAGCCCGTACACCGCCGCATCCTTTACGGCATGCACGAGATGGGGCTCACTGCCAGCCGCCCCACGCGCAAGTGCGCCAAGATCGTCGGCGAAGTTCTCGGCAAGTATCACCCACACGGCGACACCGCCGTCTACGACGCGCTGGTGCGCATGGGCCAGCCGTTCTCCATGCGCTACCCGCTCATCGACGGCCAGGGCAACTTCGGTTCGATTGACGGCGACCCGCCGGCGGCCATGCGGTACACCGAGGTCCGGATGAAGAAGCTCGCCGGGGAGCTCATGGCCGACATCGAGAAGGAGACGGTCAACTTCGTCCCCAACTACGACGAGAGCCTGACCATGCCCGAGGTCCTGCCCTCGAAGTTCCCCAACCTCCTGGTGAAC
>CAYZJD010000237.1:0-7450 GCA_964478455.1 uncultured Solibacteraceae bacterium
CCTCCACGCTGATCATGCGCAAGGAGCAGATGCTTGAAGCGGTGCCGGAGAAGCAAGCGGCCGCCGCTGACTGAGTCCTGACCCTCCCGCAAGGTTTCCGTGCCGCGGCGGGGGAAACATGCGGGCTGTCCCCGGTTTTATGCGAGTACCCGGTACGCTCTTCGGGCCACCACGATTTCCTCGTTTGTCGCCACGGCGAATACAGCCACCGGGGAGCCAGCGAGGGAGATCAGCCGGTCGCCCTGCCCTCGCTCGTTCGATTCCGGATCGAGCCGGATACCAAGGAACTCAAGTCCCTGGCAGCAGGCCGCGCGAAGGCGGGCCGAGTTCTCCCCGATTCCTCCCGTGAACGCGATGGCGTCCAGTCCGCCCATGGCAGCGGCATACGCGCCAATCGTCTTCCTCACCTGGTAGGCGAGAACCGCGAGCGCCAGCGCCGCGTCCGCGTTGCCCTGCTCTTCTGCCTGCTCCAGATCGCGAACATCGCCGCCAGCGATGCCCGACAGGCCCCCGAGCCCGCCCTGCCCGGCAAGCTGCTCTCGAACTTCGGCAATACTCCACCCGCGCCGCTCCATCATGTAGAGCACGGCAAACACGTCGAGGTCACCGTGCCGGGTCGCGTTCTCCAGTCCCGACTGGGGCGAAAACCCCATGGTGGTATCCACAGAACGGCCGTGATCAATCGCGCAGATCGACGAGCTGCCACCAAGGTGGCAGCTCACCAGGCGCAAGGATTCCCCCGGTTTGCCAAGCAGCACCGCGACCCGTTCGCCCACATATTGGTGCGAGGCGCCGTGGAAGCCGTACCTGCGGATTCCATATTGCTCGCGCCATTCTACGGGAACGCCGTAGCGGACGGCATACTCAGGCATGGTGGCGTGGAACTCGGTCTCGAACGCCGCCACCAGCGGCACGTCGGGCATTTCCCGCTGGAAAGCTCGGATCGCGGCCAGGTAGATCGTGTTGTGAACAACCGCCGCCGGCAGATACTCCTCCATCGCCGCCAACACGTTGTCGTCGATCACGAACGTGCCGCGATACTTCTTTCCCGCGAGGACGGCTTTGAAGGCCACCGCGTCGATGCGCACGTCCCCTGTGCGGATTTGCGCCACCGCCTCGCGGTAGTCCGTTACCCGCTCGCAGCGCCCGCGAGCCAGCACCTGCTCGGCCGGCATGTCCAGGATCTGGTACTTCAGAGAAGTCGAGCCAAGGTTCGGGACCAGGATATTCATTGCACGCGGTACCGGGCGCGAATCGCCCGGACGTTGTTGTTGCAGGGGACCTGGAACGGAGTCTTGACGGCGGCGCACTTCTGACTGAAGGCCAGCGCCTCTTTGATACGGTCAGTGTCTCCGCCCTCTCCCATCCGATAGTTGGCCACTCCCAGATAGAACAGCGCCTCGGCTGTCATCATCTGATCGTCCTGAATGCCCGGCAAGGCGGCCCGCAGCGTCTGGTCGGCCGTCGCCCATTGGTTTAGGGCGAACTGCTGCGCTCCGGAGATGAAGTTGGCGCGGCCCGCGAGCTGCGTCTTCCGCTTCTCCCAGTCCGCATCGCTGACGCCTTCGGGCTTGGCCTTGCTATTGGCCAGCTCCAACACCTTGGCGCAGTAAGCCAGCACCTTGTCCGGGTTCTGCTTCTGGCCTCGGTAGTGGCCGGCCACGGCGAGGAGCATCTGCTCGTTGGTCTGCTCCTTGGCCAGGACTTTCTCGGCCAGCGCGATCGCCTTCGCCGCTTCGCCTGCCTGGAGGTAGGCGAGGAACTGATACTCGGCGATCTGCCACAGGTACTGGCTCTGCGGGTTGCGCTGCTCGAGCGTCTCGGCCAGCTCGATCTTCTTGCGCGGATCCGGCGTCTGGAGGGCCATCGCATACAGAGAGTACTCCGTATAGGTGTCGACCTGCTTGGCGTAATCCACCCGCGCCTTCCAGTCTTCCTCCTCCTCGTCTTCCGACTTGGGGGAACTAATCACCTTCCGCGCTACCTCGGAGGTCCGGATCGCCCACGCCTTCACGGCGTCGGGATTCTTCGATGCTTCGGCCGTCTTCAGGATTTCGTGTGCGCTCCGGGCGTCCTCCGGATCCGCCGTGATCAGCTTGTCCCCGGCGTCCAGCGCCTTGTCGAACTGGTTCGCCTTCGCATAGGCCGGCACCATCTGCGCGTAGACCCATGCGATGGAGTCGTGCTTCGGGTACTGCGTGACGAATTGCTCCATCAAGGCGAGTTTTTTAGCGGCGTCCTCTTCCTGGCCGATCTGTTGGAGCAGTTGCCCCTCGGGCGTTTCCGTGTTGATGTTCGGCTGCTGGCGCTGGGCCGGTAAGGCCGAGGCCAGCGCGAACGCCAGCACCATGACCCGGGTCCTCATGTTCACCTCCAAGCTTCGCGGCAAGCTATCATACAACACTTTGCCGCCCGCGGATAAAGTCGGGGGCAGCAGGGCAGCAGGGTGGCCCGCAGCGGATTCCCCGGTCCATGATTCGCCTGTAGAGAGCCGACTCCAGCGGGGTGGGTTTGGAGTCCGAGGTTCCGTGCGGGCGGAGCACGGCCCCGGCCAACCATATCTACCTTGACCGTGGCGGCTCGGGCGTTGTAATCTCGGCTTTCGTCGCGGAGAAACCATGACTTTGCCCGATTCCTACACCACCGCCTTGCTCCTGACCATCCTGTCCATGATCTGCTGGGGCTCTTGGGCCAACGCCCTGAAGCTGACAGGTAGCTGGCGCTTCGAGTTGTTTTACTTCGACTATTCGCTCGGCTTGCTGATCACGGCCACCGTGGCGGCGTTTACCTTCGGCACTCTCGGTTTCGATGGCTTCCTGTTCCTGGACGACCTCATGCGAGCAGGCAAGCGAAACATGGCTTACGGCTTCGCCGGCGGTGTCGTGTTCAACCTGGCCAACATGCTGCTGGTGGCGGCGATCTCGGTAGCCGGACTAGCGGTGGCATTTCCCGTTGGCATCGGACTGGCCTTGGTGATCGGCGTCGTTTGGAACTACCGCATCAACCCGCAGGGTAATCCGTCCCTTCTCTTCATTGGCGCCGGGCTGGTGGTGCTGGCAATCATCGTGGATGCCTTGGCCTACCGTGCCTTGGCTTTCCAGAGGGAAGAAGAACGGATCAGGGCAGGGTTGAGCCGGACGCTGCGGCCAAAGGTGTCGATGAAGGGAGTGCTGCTGAGCCTGGCCAGCGGCGTGCTGATGGGGAGCTTCTATCCGCTGGTCGAGATGGGCAAGGCCGGGGACATTGGGCTCGGTCCTTATGCCATCGCCTTCATATTCGCCATTGGTGTATTCACTTCCACTTTCGTTTTCAACCTTTACTTCATGAACGTGCCGGTGCAGGGTGAACCGATCGAAATCCTGGACTATCTGAAGGGGTCGCGCAATCAGCACTTGCTGGGAATCGCCGGTGGAGCGATCTGGTGCGTCGGAACGGTGTCGAACTTCGTAGCGGCCAGCGCGCCCCAGGAGGTACAGGTTGGGCCGGCCATCAGCTACGCCGTCGGACAGGGCGCCACCATGGTCAGCGCCTTGTGGGGCATTCTCCTTTGGAAAGAGTTCGCTGGCGCGGATGCCAAGGTCAAGGCGTACCTAGTTCTGATGTTCCTTCTGTTCCTGACTGGCCTGGGTCTGGTCTCGGTGGCACCGCTGTTCGCAAGTCGCTAGGCTGGTTGGATGCCGCATTCCAGCCCGCGGGAGGAAGCACAGCGCCGGAAACAACTGTGGGACCTGCTCGCCGAGCGGGACCTCGAAGCGCTGCTGGTCACGAGCCGGCCGAACGTTCGCTACTTGAGCGGCTTCACGGGCAGCAGCGGCCTGCTGCTTCTCCTGGCGGGGCGGGCGGTGCTTGTCACGGACCCGCGGTATGAGATCCAGGCGCACGAAGAGGCGGACTGCCAAGTTCGCGTCGTGCGGGGCCCGCTGCTGCTGGCGGCGGCGAAGCTCATTGCGGGAGCCAAGGTGCGGCACGTCGCCTTTGAGCGGCTCCATACCAGTTACGATGCCTGGACCTTGCTCCACGAGAACCTGCCGGCGAGAGTGGAGCTGACGCCGACTGCGGGGCTGGTCGAAGGCCTGCGGATGGTGAAATCCCCAGAGGAGATCGCCAGGATGCGCCGGTCGATGGAGACGGCCTCCGAGGCGCTCGATCGGGCGATGAAGTCGGTCCGGCCTGGACTACGGGAATTCGAGCTTGCCGCCGAGTTGGACCACTGGATGCGAAAGCTAGGAGCCTCTCAGCCGGCCTTTGAGACGATCATGGCCTCGGGCACCCGCTCGGCTCTCCCGCACGCTCGTCCCACGGACAAGCGATTGAAAAACCAGGAGTTGCTGTTGGTCGATTTTGGCGCCGTGCGCAACGGCTATGTCAGCGACGTGACCCGGATGGCCTACCTGGGACATCCGCCGGCCAAGGTCCGGAGGGTCTACCAGGCAGTGCTGGACGCGCAACTGGCGGCCATTGCGGCGGTGCGCGAGGGCGCCACCTGTGGAAGCATCGACCAGGCCGCTCGGCGGGTACTTCGCGCTCACGGGCTGGACAAGGCGTTCGTTCACTCCACCGGCCACGGTCTCGGCCTGGAAATCCATGAGCCGCCGAGACTTGGCAAGGGCGAGCAGACCCATCTCCGGGCGGGCATGGCAATTACGATCGAGCCTGGCGTATACTTGCAAGGGTTCGGCGGAATTCGCATCGAAGACGTGGTCGTGGTCACCCCCGGCGGGTGCGAGATCTTGTCACCGTCCCCCAAGGAGCTGAAACTGATCTGAAGCCGCCCTGCGCGCGGCTCTTACCACATGACACTTGACGAGATTCGTGAGTTGATCAAGCTGGTCACCGAAACTGGCGTCGCCGAACTGGAAGTGCAGCGAGGCGACGATCGCGTGCGGATCCGGCGCGCCGGGACCGTGCAGGACATCGTCCTGCCGGAGGCTGGCGCCCGGCCGGCGGCGCCGCACCCGATCTACATGGCGCCGGCAGCGCACGCTGCCAACCCGGTTTCGGTTCCGACCGAAGAAATGGAGGAGGAGGCCGAGCAGGAACAGAATCTCGCCATGGTGAAATCTCCGATCGTTGGCACCTTCTATGAAGCGCCATCGCCGGGCGCGCCTCCGTTCGTGCAGGTAGGCGACGTGGTCCACCCGGGACAAGTGCTCTGCATCATCGAGTCGATGAAACTGATGAACGAGATCGAGGCGGAGATCGCCGGAACGGTGGTCAAGAAGTTCGTTGTGAACGCCCAACCGGTGGAGTACGGCGAGGCGCTGTTCGCGGTCAAGCCGCAGTAACGCCAGCAGGCCCTATGTTCCAGAAGATCCTTGTAGCCAACCGGGGGGAAATCGCGCTGCGAGTGATTTGCGCCTCCAAGGAGCTTGGCATCCGCACCGTCGCCGTCTATTCGGAGGCCGACCGGGAGAGCCTGCACGTGCGCTTCGCCGACGAGGCCGTCTGCATCGGCCCGGCCAAGAGCGCCAAGAGCTACCTCGACATTCCTTCGGTGATCAGCGCGGCGGAGATCACGAACGTGGACGCCATCCACCCCGGCTATGGGTTCCTGAGCGAGAACGCCGATTTCGCCGAGGTGTGCGAGCTGTCCGGCATCCGGTTCATCGGGCCGTCGCCGGAGGTGACCCGGCTGATGGGCGTCAAGGACAAGGCGCGCAACGCGATGAAGAACGCCGGCGTACCTGTGCTCGAGGGCTCGGATGGAGTACTGCGGTCAGCCGAGGAGGCGCAACGGGTCGCGAGCCAAATCGGCTACCCGATAATTCTCAAGGCATCGGCCGGAGGCGGCGGTCGGGGTATGCGGATCGTGCGCGACGCGGAGGAGTTGCCCGGGCTGTTTACCCAGGCGCAGCAGGAAGCGCTGGCCGCTTTCTCGTGCGCCGACGTCTACATCGAGCGGTTCATCCCGGCTCCGCGGCACATCGAGTTCCAGGTGCTGGCCGACCAGTACGGCAACGTGCAGGTGTTCCCGGAGCGGGAGTGCTCGATCCAACGGCGGCATCAGAAGCTCATCGAGGAGTCTCCGTCGCCGCGCGTCACACCCGAACTGCGCCAGGAGATCAGCGCCAGGCTCGCCGAAGCGATGCGCGCCGTCGGCTATGCCAACGCCGGCACGGTCGAGTTTCTGATGGACGAGGACGGGAAGCTCTACTTCATCGAAGTGAACGCGCGCATCCAGGTGGAGCACCCGGTCACCGAGGCGATCACGGGCGTGGATCTCGTCAAGGGCCAGATTCTGGTGGCGGCGGGCGTGCCGCTGACCGAGATCGTCCGGGGACACATGCGGCCGCGCGGCCACGCCATCGAGTGCCGAATCAACGCCGAACACCCCGAGACGTTCGCTCCCTCGCCTGGGCGCATCACGGCGTTTAACGTCCCGGGAGGCATGGGCGTGCGCGTGGACACCGCGGCCTACACGGACTGCGTGATCCCGCCGTACTACGATTCGCTGGTGGCGAAGCTCATCACCCACGGGCGCGACCGCGAGGAAGCCATTTCACGGATGCAGCGCGCCCTTGAGATGTTCGTGGTGGAGGGCGTCCACACCTCCATCCCGCTCCACCAGCAGATCCTGGCCGATCCCGATTTCCGGCGGGGCTGCTTCGACACGAATTTCATCGCCCGGTTCCTGGCCGCCCGCATGCAGCTTGCGGCGGCGAAGTAGGGTCGGCCTTACATGGCCAGCCTGCCTTCGTAGATCATGTCTTTCAACTTGAAGCTGCGCCGGATGTTGAGGGGCCCGAGTTGGAGTTGCACTTCGATCTGCCCGTCGGCGGGCGTGATGGCGTGAGCCGAGTCCTGGCTCCTTGGGAAGAAAAGCAGCAGGTGGACACTGTTCTCGCCCGGGGCTACTTGCGCGTCAGCGGCGGATAAGGGCGGACGGCCCTTTCGCCGCAGAAACGCATTGGCCCGGAGTTGCGCCGCGTCGGCCGGCGCCAGGTGAGCAGGAACGCCGGAGACGCCGACTATGTAGGCCGTCTCATCGCGGGCCAGGAATTCAACCGCTTCGCGCGACGTGGCGGCTTCGTCGCCGAACTTCGCCCTAATGAGCGCCTGCTTGACCGGCAACGCGCTGTGCCACCGAACGATCACAGTGAGCGGGCCCGCCAGTTCAGGCATGCCGGCCGCCATGACAGGCCCGCCGCCTGACTTGACTTCGCAACTGGAGCAAGCCGATCGCAATTGCTCGAGGGAGGCCCGGTCGATCGAATCCACAGGGAGCAGCACGGGGCGGGCCCACGGGGAATCGATCAGCAGCTTCCGGACTTCGTCCGGCGTCCACTCAGTGAATCTCTTCCTGTGCCAGAAATCCGCCGGCTGGAGCAACGAGGCCGCCAGCAGAAGCTCGATGAGCACGGGCCAGACTCTTAGCATTTCTCCGGCCCTCTGAACCGCACCCCCAGTATGATCTTCCAGATAACAAGATGCAATGCTCTGATTGTGACCT
>CAYZJD010000238.1:0-7427 GCA_964478455.1 uncultured Solibacteraceae bacterium
GTCCAAGCGGCCACCGGGACCTTGCATGCGCTCCCTTCCGAGCGGTATTAGATCCCCCAGACCGAGAATTGACGGGTCGTTTGCGATCTGGTCCTGCAACCATTTCTCGTTGTGGCCGGCCTCCCGTAGAGAGACTTTCCGATGCTTCTGAAATTCGACAGTCATAACGCCTCCCGCGAATAGTGTAGCGGATGCGTGTCTCGACCCGGGACATCGACGCGAACAAGCCGGCGGGCTCGATCAAGATCCGGGTGGAGACGATCGGCTACTTTCTGAAGCGCTACCGGGAGGACCTGGTGGCGGCGAAGCAGGCGAAGGACTCGATTGAGGCGCAACTGGCGGAGTACGAACAGCGCCTGCAACTGCTCCAGGAGAATCTGGCTTCACTGTGTGGGAGGAGTACGCCGGCGGCGCCGTGCCGCAGATCCACGTGAGCGTGGCCGCGCTGGCGGCGTCCGCGCTGCAAGCGCAGCACGCGGCGGAGGATTAGGATCGGCCGGGCTGCGAATGGAGACGAAGCGCATGTGTCCAACACTTCGGACGGCCTTACGCGTTGGTCACTCTGGTGGCACATGGCCCAGGAGCAGTGCTTCCGCTGCTCGAAGGAACTTCTCCGCACGGAGCAACTGTTCCTCTGCCTGATCGGCCGTCACGGCCTCGCTGGAGAAGTAATCACCCTGGTGGCGCAGTTTCATGGCATCCAGGAGGTAGCGATGGAACTCCACGGGCAGCTTGCCGGTTCGCGCGAAGCGCTCAGCGAAAGCAGCGATAGCCCCGCTGTGTTTGGAGAAGGATAAGCCTTCTCCTTCGAGTAGAGCCTGTGCCGCGTAAAACATCGCATAATATGCTCGCGATGCCGCGAATCCGTAGAACCCTGCGGATTGCAACAGGCGCGCAGCATCCAGGCTCTTCTCTGCGGTCTGGAGCAGTTCCTTCTGCTCCTCTGTCATACCGGCACCCCTTCGCGCCGGACATTCCGCAGCAACGGACCCTTCTTGTTGGTGAACTCCTCCTCGGAAACGTAGACGGGGCAGATGACCACGTTGTGCTTCAGGCACAGCTCCAGGTCGAGTTGACTCGTTCGCTGGATTTCGCTGTAAGCGTCCACGTCGCCGCGCAGGACAACCAGGACGTCGATGTCGGATTCCACGTCTGCATCCCCGCGGGCTTGTGAGCCGAAAAGCAGCACTGTGACAAGGCGATCACCGTATAGCGCCTCGTAAGCTCTCCTCATGTCCCGCAGGGCGTGCTTTAGCTTGTCGTCCATTCCCTCCAACAGTCTAGCCCAACGGCTGAGCGATTCCTACACGCTTCAACCGTAGTGTAGTGCAGCCGATGCCCGGGCTGCGCCGACCGTGGGAAATATGCGGGCTGTCCCCGGTTTTGCTGTCCCCGGGATTGTAACCGGCCGGCCGGCGGGCGCGGGATTGCAGAACGCCGACGCTGCTGTCGGTTCAATGAGTTAGTCGTGCGGCGAAGGTTGTGACCGAGCGCGTTCACAGGCTTCGCCGATCGGTTGCACCAATCGTTTCAATGAGTTACGAAACGAAATTTCGGAGTGCAGCTCCCGGCTCGATTATTCTGTTGGCGGAAAGAGGGAGTTCGGTCCAGCCACCATGAACTGCCAGTGACGGTACCTCCATCAGCCCTCCAGATAATCCCTCCAGCTCCAAGCGAGCTTGACTCTCCGTCGCCGGATTCCCTCCCCAATTGCTCTTCCAGTTAGTGAGACAAGCGCGACTGCTACCGGAAACGGTACGTGAAGATGCCGGGTTCACATTCAAGGACGATCTGGCCGTCCTCGGTTCGGAGGTCGATTCGACGGATGAGGCGGCCATCCTCGGCGATGGCCTCGGCCTGGCGCGGGGCCGGTTTCTTCCACGGCAGCGAAGACCACGAAAGACGAACCGTGAAGGCCGGGCCATCCGGGAGCGGCGTCAGCTCGTCGGCCGTCAGGCGGAAACCGCCGCTGGTAGTGACGCCGTCGAAGGAGACCGGCTGCGTGCCGCGCGGATTAACGTAGACGAACTCAGGCGACCGCGCCCATTCGACCGTTGCCTCGCCGCGCCGTTCGATGGCCGCTTCCACCGTGCCGCCGGCGGGCACGCGCGCATAGAGACCGAAAGCCGGCAGCGTGCGGCCTGCCACGTTCCACTCGCCGGCGCCGCGATTGACCCACACCTCGCCGCCGTTGTCCCAGCGGACGTGCTGGCGGTGGAAGTTCTCGCCGTCGAAGGCGACTCCGTCGATGCGCCGTAGCGCGAGCGAACGCATGAGGCCGTGCGTCAGCCAGTACTTGCGGACAACGTCGCGGCCGAAGGCGTGGGCGACCATTGCTGGCCGGCCGGTGAGCACTTCGGTGGCGATGTAGTCGTCGCTGTAAATGCCGTGCGTGGTCTCGTCCAGCCCGCCTTCGTAGCGGCCCGGATAGCCCGCGCCATGAAGGATGAAGCGATCATGATACGCGGCGTCGAACCACGGGATGCGCTCGGCGTCCTTGCAGCGGATTCTCCAGGTGAACGGCGCGGCGGCGCTCGAGTCCACGCGCAGTTGATTCGCCTGCGCTCCGTCGAGGTACCCGATCAACTGGTCGTGGCCGGCCTCGGAGATCTGCGGCGCGCCGCCGAGAAACTCGCGGATCCAGGCGAAGCTCTCGCCCCAGGCACGGCGGGTGACGTCGCGGTCGAAGAACCGGCCGTCGCTCGTCCAGTAGTCATAGGGGCCGATGGAGGACCAGACGTCGATGAAATAGGCCGTCGGCGCCAGGCCGTCGCGGATCAGGCGCACGTTGCGCTCGAGGAACGGGCGCACGCGGTCGGCGCGAAAGCGGTAGGACTGCGCCTTGCGCTCGCCCATGAACCACGCCTTGTACGGCGTGCCATCGCGGTTGAAGGCGATATGGTCATAGCTGAAGCCCTCGGCGTCGGGGTAGAAGTCGATGTAGTTGTCGTGCGGCGCGAAGTAGACGCCGTTCTGTTTGCACAGCCGCGCCATGGCCACGAACTCCTCGAGCGTGCCAAACTCGGGATTCGGCGGCCAGATGTCGGGCAGCCGGTAGTCGTAGCCCCAGCGCTGCCAGTTGTGCCAGACGACAACGGCGTCACTGAGACCGTAACGGAAAGCGCGTTTCAGTTGTTTGGCGCCCTTGCCGTACGTGGTCTCGAAGCCCCAGAGGTCGAAGACGAAGCGACCCGCGAGTTTCTCGACGCCAGCCGAGGGGCGCATCGTGAAGCCGCGCCATGCTTTGACGCCTTCCCAGACATTGAGCGCCGGTATGAACGCGAGGCGGACCGCACCCGCGGCCTCCAGGCTGTAAAGTCGCCGCTCCGGATCAACTTCAAGCGCCGTCGGCGTGAAGTCCGATCCTTGCACCATCGATACGCCGCCGGGGAAGTCCAGTCCGACGAACGAAGTGGCCATGTTGTGGCCGTCGAAGCCCAGGCGGAAGGCCTGCGGCTCCTCGATGACGTTGCCCGGGCCGCCGTAGACGCGGCGCGCCGGCTGGGTCCAAGGTCCGGCCGTGAGCTGTTCGATGCGGAACTGGAGCCACGGCCGCGGCGGGGGCGTTCTGTCGAGCCGGAAGAACACGCGAAGCGCGGCGCCGTCAGTCCACAGTTCCGTGACCACGTCGAATGGTCCCGCCCAGGAGCGGAAACTGTGCCGCACGCGATATTGTTCGGACGCCGCCTCCTCCCGGGCTTCGACAAATACCGATGAAGAACGAAGGTCCTCGAGCGAATCCTCAAGCACCCGGACACGGAATCCGCGGAACAGGATCTGCTTCGAGCCGGCCACGAAGCCGATGGTGGAGTCGAGCACGCCGCGCCGACCGGGCCAAAGGCGCACCTCGAAGCGGTCCTTGCCTTCGAGTGTGCCGAGGGTTTTGTACTTCGCGCCGGCGGGCGGCGGGAAGGGCACGGGCTCGGGGGCGGCGCCCGCCGAGACGGCGGGCTCGCCCCAATAAGCCTCGGTCGGGACGGCGCCTTCACTCCTTGTCTCGAGGCGCAGCACGATGCCGCGGCCGGCCAAGGCGCTGAGATCCACCTCGGTTTCTTCCCAGGCCTTCGCGGTCACGCGCCGCTCGAACAGAGTCTCGGCGGCGGCGACGCGGAACGTGACCGGCCCGCCACGGTCGTCGATGGCGGCGGCAAAGCGCAGGACCACCGGCTTGTCAGCGGGCAACTGGAGAGGGTACTCGACCGCCGCGCTCTCGATGCGCTCGCGCATCGAGGGCGGCCGCGGGCCGAGGCTCATCGCCAGGGCCTCGCGCCACGTGGCACGCTGCACCCTGCGGGCCGGGCGGACGGCCGGGGCGAACTGGTGCAGTTCGCGGCCTGTCGCGCCGACCTGCGGCTCGCTCGCCACGGAGGCGGACACTCGGGCGATGGGCAGCCGCCAGAGCGCGAGCGACCCGCCGGAGGGAACCTCCACCGGTTTCCACTCCACCGCCAGCTTCGACCGCGGCGGGCTGTGGAACTCGGTCTGGAGGATCAGGATCGGATGGGCCACCATCATTTTCCTTCCGTGCTCGAACTCGGCGAAGACATGGATCGGGTAGTGCGCGTTGAACGTCCCTTCGCCGGGGAACGCGGTGAAGGACACTTCGGAGCGATCCTTGGACGCGACGGAAAACGGCCGCGAGGCAGGCTCAATGCGCCAACGGTCGATCACCTGGACGCGCACGACACCGCTGATGGGCGCCGTCGCGGAGTTTTCGAGCGTGACGCGCACCGGGACCGCCATTTCCGGTTGCGTGATGTGGAGGAAACCGCCTGAGCCGTACGCGCCGAGCAGCGGCTCGTGGATGCGCACGGTGAGGGGGCCGGCCGTGGCGACCGGCGGATCGTAGGCAGACGCCGCCGGCGCGAAGAGAAGGATCAGAACGAGGGCGGAGAAAAGGGAAATGGGCTGCATAGGTCCAATGTCCGACAAGCGGCGAGATTGGAAGAGTATCACCTATTTGGCGGCTGTGGGCAGCACGCGGTGGAGGAACTGGCCCGTGTAGGATCCCTCGACCGCGGCCACCTGCTCGGGCGTGCCCTGGGCGACGATGAAGCCGCCGCGCTCGCCGCCTTCCGGGCCGAGATCGATGATCCAGTCAGCCGCCCGGATCACCTCGAGGTTGTGTTCGATGATCAGGATGCTGCCGCCGTTCTGGATGAGCTTGTGGAACGCGCCGAGCAGTTTGGCGATGTCGTCGAAGTGCAGCCCGGTGGTTGGCTCGTCGAAGATGTAGAGCGTGCCTTTGCAGGCAGCCAGCGCGAGGTGGTAGGCAAGCTTCACGCGCTGCGCCTCGCCGCCGGAGAGCGTGGTGGCCGACTGGCCGAGGCGGAGATAGCCCAGCCCGACGTCAGCCAGCACCCGGAGACGCGCGCAGAGCCGCGGCGTATCGGCGAAGAACGAGAGCGCCTCCCTGACGGTGAGCCGCAGCACCTCGTGAATGTTCAGCCCGCGGTAGCGCACCTCGAGGATGCCGCTCTTGAACCGCGTGCCCTTGCAGTCGTCGCAGACCAGCTCGACATCGGCGAGGAACTGCATCTCCACCGTCACCGTTCCGTCGCCCTGGCATGTCTCGCAACGCCCACCGGCAATGTTGAAGGAGAAGTGGCCCGGGGTGTAGCCGCGGCGCTCGGCTTCGGGCGTTGAGGCGAACAAGGTGCGGATGATGTCGAACGCCTTGATGTACGTAATGGGGTTAGAGCGGGGCGTGCGACCGATCGGAGACTGGTCCACCAGCACCACATCCGTCAGCCACTGCGCGCCCTCGACGGCTCGGCAGGTGAGTTTTTCGGAGACCTCCGGGACCTCCTCGGTCTCCGGGAGAGGCTCGCGCCGGAACCGAGACTGGAGCGAGCGGTGAATCACGTCGTCGACCAAGCTGGATTTGCCGGAGCCGGACACGCCGGTAATGACCACCATCATGCCGAGCGGAATAGCGACGTCGATGTTCTTCAGGTTGTGAGCGCGCGCGCCGAGAAAGCGGAGGACGCGCTTGGGATCAACCGGCCGGCGCTCGCGGGGGACGGACGTTCTCACCTCGCCCTTCAGGTAGCGAGCGGTCAAGGAGCCGGCGCCGTTCGAGATGAGCGCTGCATAGGAGCCGGCGCAGACGACGCGGCCGCCGTGCTCTCCCGCGCCCGGGCCGAGGTCCACGATGTGGTCGGCGGCGCGCATCAGGTCGGCGTCGTGCTCGACGACGACGATGGTGTTGCCGAGATCGCGCAGTTCATTGAGAATGCGGATGAGCCGCGCGGTGTCCCGGCTGTGCAGCCCGATGGAAGGCTCGTCGAGGACGTAGCAGGCGCCGACGAGGCGCGAGCCGAGGCACGTGGCGAGCTGGATGCGCTGGGCTTCGCCGCCGGAGAGGGTCGCTGACAGACGGTCGAGCGTCAGATATTCGAGGCCGACGTCGTTCAGGAACCGCAGACGCTGGCGAATCTCGACGAGGATCTTGCCGGCGATGGTCTCCTCGGCGCCGTCGAGCGCGAGGGACTCGAAGAACTCGAACGCCTGGGCGATGTTCATCCGCGCGATTTCCGCGAGCGTACTGCCGCCGACGCGGACGTGGAGGGCTTCCTTGCGCAGCCGCGAGCCGCCGCAATCGGAGCACTCGGCGTAGCCGCGGTAGCGGCTCAGGAACACGCGCACGTGGACCTTGTATTTCTTCCGCTCGAGCTTGCGGAAGAAACCGCGGACGCCACGGAAGCGGCCCTCGCCGTCGAGGACGAACCGTTTCTCTTCCTCGCTCAGATCGGCGAACGGGACATCGAAGCGGACCCTGCCGCGCCCGTGTTTCTTCAACTCGTAGTAGGCCCAGCGGTGCTGCGGGCGCGTCCACGGCTCGACGGCGCCGTCCTCGAGCGAAAGCCACTTGTCGGGGATTACCCGGTCCAGGTCGTAATCGATGGTGTTGCCGAAGCCCTGGCAACGCGGGCAGGCGCCGGCCGGGCTGTTAAAGCTGAACAGTTGCGGCTCGGGCGTGGGGAATTCGATCTGACAACGCTTGCAGGCGAACTTCTCGCTGAACCGCAGCCGGCGCGGCTCTTGCGCGCCCGCCTGCTCGAAGATCACCTCGCCCGCCTCGCGGTAGCAGATCTCGGCTGTGTCCACCAGCCGCTGGTGAAGGTCGGGACTGATGGCGACGCGGTCCACGAGCGCGAACAGAGGCTTTGCGAAGTCGATCTCCAGCAGCGACTCGGGAGTGGAGAACTCGAACGTTCGGCCCTCCTGGAACAGCCGGTTGAAACCCTTGCGGCGTAGTTCGAACAGTTGATCGCGAAGCGCCTGGGTCTCGCGGGGCTGGGCGTGCCGGACGGGGAAGAGCGCATACCAGCGCGAGCCGTCGGGCTCGGCCAGCATGCGCGCGGCCACATGGTCCACCGTGTCGCGCTCGACGCGCTGGCCGCAGCCCGGGCAGAAGGTTCGGC
>CAYZJD010000239.1:0-7403 GCA_964478455.1 uncultured Solibacteraceae bacterium
TACATGCGCGCTGAGAAGGCGGCCATCGCGTCGGTCAGGGGCCGGTAGTAGCGGCCCCAGGGATCCTGCAACCCTGAGTGCTGTTTCTCCTTCTGATGCGACTTCAGCCCGTCGATCCAGCCGCACCACGACCAGCCCACAAAATCCGGCCGCGCGAAAGCGTTCTCGCCGAACTCCCGGAAGCGCCGCGCGCGCTCCTGCTGGTCCCGGCAGTGCGGCCCGTACGGGTTCGGCATATCGTCATACGGCACGGCGTATGAGGAGTCGCCGTTGAACATGGGTTTGCCCGTCAGACGCGACCACCGGTCCAGCAGCGGCTTTTGCTCCTCCCAGTACCCGTACATCTGGTAGAAGATCAGGTCCATGTGTTGAGCCGCCAGTTTGACGATGGCGTCCTGCGGATCCGTGTTGCCGTTCAGTTTGTCGCCGACGATCAGGTGATGGCGGTCATAACGCCGGATGGCCGCCACCGCCACGGTGTAGTAGCGGTCCACCACGCGGCCCAGGAAGGCCACGTTGTCCTCCCTCTCGGCGGTGTTGTGGGGGTCGGTCTCCGGCCGCCACCCGGTGGTCCGCTCGAGCGCCTGCCACGAGTCGAAGGTCGTGCCGTAGGTACGGTTGAACCGTGCGACCTCGTTTCCGTACCTCTCCCGCATGGCCGCCGTGTACGCCCTCTTGCCGGGGCTCTCCGCTCCCAGGTTCCGCAGCACGCGCGGCCACGTCGGCAAACCGCGCCGCACCGCGCCGTAAATGTTGTTCGATCGCGGCGCAGCGTCCAGATCCGTGAAGATCGGCCCGTCCGTCATGAAATAGCCCATCAACCAGGCGTCGTCCACCCTGGGCAAGACTTCCGCCTGCGCCACCCGGTCGCAGTGCGCCTCGAATTCGGGCGCAAACGCGTCGTGGAACTCGCGCTCCGCCGGCGTCATGTAGTGGCAGATGTCCACGAAGCGAGCCGTGTGCAGGTACGGAGCGAACCCCCGCGGCAGTTCCCGGGTGGAAGAGTGCACCCCCAAGTGGTTCATTCCCAGGGCTGCGAGGTCGGTCGCCAGCTTCTTCCGAAAGCCCTCCAGGAACTGCTTCGGATCGGACGGATTCTCCACGCCGAACTGCTTGGCCCAGTGCGCCACGCATTCCGGCCTTCGCAGCAAAGGCGGCATGGCGTGGTTGAGGCCGAACCCCAGGAAGGCGTGGCCCTCGGGCGTGACCATCCACCAGCGGTGCTTCTTCTCGAGCCGGAAGTATCCCGAAGGCTCGAAACGCACCCCGAGCCATCCCCCGTAAGGATCGCGTCTGGCCGGGACGGCAACCGCGAGCGGAGCGGCCAGAAACGCACGCCGCGTCGCGTGACATGTTGACATAGCAGAAAACCTGATGATAACATTCCACCGATGCGTTTCCAGGGGAGGATTGCGCTGGGGCCGGCCCTCGCCAACACCGTGGGCGTCTATGGCGTGGTCGCGATCCCCGAGCGGAAGCGCCTGTACTGTTCGAATCTCCACACCCCCCTGCTCACCATCATCGACACGGACCGGCGCGCCTTCAGCGGCGTCGTGCGCCTGGAGGAGCGGGAACTGCGCGGGCTGATGGAGTTGGCGTTGCACCCGCGCACGGGCCGCATCTACGTCTCCAGCCAACTGAACCACCGCCTGTACGTAGTGGATCCTGGAGAGGACCGCCTGGAGGGGGTCATCCCCACGCTGGGAGAACCGCACTATGTGGATTTCGACCCGCGCTCCGGTCGCATCTTCGTCGCTTGCGGCGCGGACAACTCGGTGCTAGTGCTGGACGTGCAACACCGCAAGCTGGGCGCCGTCCCGGTCGGAGCGACGCCGTGGGGCATCGCCGCCGATCCGCTGCGTCGCAGGCTGTACGTGGTCTGCCAGGGGGAGGCGACGTTGTGGCGGCTCCACTTGGATTCGCTGGAGTCCTTGACGCCGCCGGCCAAGCTCGGCAAACTGCCCCGGTTCGTGGCGGTCGATCCCGCCACCGGCAACATTTTCGTCGCGCACCTCCGCGAGCGGCGCTTGTTCGTTTTCCCGCCCGAGGCGGCCGAACCGCTGGCCAGGCTCGAGACCGAGTTCGACTCGATGGGTGTCACGCTCGACTTCCGGTTCCGCCGCGTTTATGTCGTCAACCGGACGGGCCGGCTTGAGGAGGAGATCGGACAACCGGCGACCGTCAGCGTCATCGACATCGAGCGCATGAGGACCCTGCGGCACGTCCCCGTCGGCAAGGTCTCCCACTACCTCGCCCTCGACGATCGCTACGCCTACGTGACCAACGAGGACTCACTCGATGTCTCCGTGTTGGACCGCGAGCGCATGGAGGAGGTCCATCGGATCGAGAACCTGGGCCAGACGGTGGACGACCTGGCGATCCACCGCGGCAATGGGCGTATCTACATCCCCAGCCACCTGACTGACGACGTCATCGTCGCCGACCCGGTCTCCGGCAAGGCGGTCGCGCGCCCGCGGGTGGGAAGCTGGCCCACGGGAGCGGCCGTGGACAGCCGCCGCGGCCTCGTGTACGTGACCAACATGGACAACGGGACGCTGACGGTGTTAAACGACACTACCCACGCTCGCGTGGCGGAGATCGACCTGGGCGTCGGCACGAACAAGATCCACCGGCTGTGGTCCCGAGTGGCCGTGGACGAACCGCGCCGGAAGGTCTACGTGACCCTGACACGTTTCAACGGCCTGGCGGTGGTCGATGGGGCCACCGGCCGGGTCGAGCACCGTGTCCGCTTCGGAGAGGGGAACCCGGACGTTCAAGCGGCTTACGTGCGCGCGTTCGAGTTCGGCTTGTCGATCGACGCGCGGACCGGCTTGGTGTGGGTGTTGAACGGACATCGCGCGCGGCTGACGGCGGTGGATCCGGCTGCGGGGAAGGTGGCCGCGGCCCTCGATTTGAGCGTTCTGGAACTGCCCTTGGAACGGCGGTTCAGCCCGTTTTCGATGGTGGCGGCGCATCCCGCGCTCAAGCGCATGTACGCCTACCATTGGATCGTCTCGACGGAAACGATGCGCGTAGCGGGGATGCTCCCGCGCGAAATCGGGACCGGCGTCACGGCCGTGGACGAAGCGCGCAACCTTCTCTATGTTCACGGAGTGCGCGGCCTGACGGCCATCGATGCCGTGACCTTCAAGCCGGTGGACTTCCTGCCGCTCGAAGCGGAGCCGGGCGGCGAGCCGTCGGAAGTGCGCACCTTCTATGGCGTGGATGTCGCTCGGAAGCGCGTCTATGCGGTCCGCCATATCATGCTCCGCGGCAATGAACTCGAGATTTACGAGGCCCCCTGATGATGACTCTGGCTGTGTTGCTTGCTGTTCTGCTCGCGGTGCCCGCCCTGGCCGAGGCCCCGCGCTACCTCTATGTCTTCCACAACCTCAACAGTTTTGTCGGCGAGACGGAACAGGATCTGGCCGTCGAGGCTTATCAAGGACTGGAAGACGTGGCCCGGCGTAACGGCGTCACCGTCGAGCCCTTCTTCACCGGGCTCAGCTTCGAGATGTACCTGCGCAAGGCCCCCGAGCTGATGGAGGCTCTTAAGAAGAGTGGACGCGACTGGCACCATCACGGCGCCAACCGACCACCCAACCCGCAGCCTATCCAGCGCATCGCCGGCAAGGGGTGGCCGGAAGCCATCCGCATCATCGAGGAGTACGAGAGCTCGGCGCTCGACATCCGCACCGGCCGGCTCGACCCCTCCCGTCCCGGGGGTTTGAAGCGCATGGTGGAGTACTTCGGCCGGCCGCCGCTCTCGACCGGGCGCTTCGTCCGCGCGCCCATCATGGCGGCCATCAAGGACCGCTACGGCGCCAGGATGGGCGTGGGTACGCACGACTGGTTCGGCATCCCTTCCTCCTGGCTCTGGTACATGGGCACGCTGAACCGCCCCGACGACGCCTTTGTGCATCCCAACTGGGATTTCATGGAGTGGGTGCGCGTGGAGTGGGCCATCCGGCGCGGCGAGGATCCGAAGACCGTGAAGCGCAGCCGCCCCAACGAGCCCTGGGACATTTACGTGAAGATCGAGGAGCGGCTCAAGCAGCTTGACCCGGACACGGCCGCCTTCCTGGTGTTCGGCTTCCACAACAACGACCTGTTCGGCTTCAACTTCGAGACCAAGACGCGCTTCGAGCCGGACTACCGCAAGTACTTCCTCCAGAAGATGGACGAGTTCCTGCGGTGGGCGATTCAGAAGAAGGGCTTCCGTCCGGTTACCTTACGACAGGCATATGACATGGCGCGGGCCAATTTCGTCCTGCCGGCGGCCGCCGACGCCAAGGTGCTGGCGTCCCAAATTGTCGAATCCATAGACAAGGACAAGTCGCTGCCGCTTTACGTACGCTCGCCCAGCAGCGGCCATTCGCTGGTGGAAGCCTGGCAGGTGCTGGCCGGGCGCGGCCAGATCCGCGATCTGTTGGGACCGACCGAGCTGGCACCCGCCTCGGCCGGGCCGGTGAGCGTCTCGGCGGCCGAGGTCCACGCCGCGGCGCGCGCGCTTCCCACCGACTCGATCCCGGCGCGGGTGACAGTTGGCGCGGGCCAAGTGAACGCGGCCGAGTTCCTGTACCTGATGGCGCGGGTGGCGCTCGGCGCCCAGCGCGCCGAAGCGCCGCCCATCAACATGACGCCACCGGTGGGAGCCCGCGAGGCGCGCTTCGAAGATGCGCTCTCGCTGCTTCAGATGTGGACTTACAAGCCGGCGTATTTCGGAGCGCTGGGAGGGCGCTTGCAGCGCGCCACCAGCGTCGAGGTGAACTTGCGGACGGGCCGGATGTGGCGCGAAAACGAAATGCGGCTGTTGCGCCCCGAGGACCGGCCGCCGTGGTAGATCGTAAGGAGGTCGCCATGTGGCAGCGGATTGCCTGCTCTCTCGCCCTGGCTGCTCTCGCCTGGTCGCAGTCTTACCAGGGCGAGATTTCCGGCGTGGTGAAGGATTCAAGCGGCGGAATCATCCCCGGCGCAGCCATCACCTTGACGCATACCGACACCGGGTTGCGCCGTAGCGGGACGGCCGACGACCAAGGCCGTTTCTACCTAGTCCAGCTCCCCACCGGCCGGTACCGGCTTCAGGTCCAGCACGCGGGTTTCCGTTCCTTCGACCGCACGCTGACCATTGAGGTCGGCGCGCGCGACGTGGTGGACGTGACGCTCGAGGTCGGAGCGGTGACGGAGAGCTTGCTGGTCGAAGCCGAAGCGCCGCTCATCGAAGAGGCCTCTGGCGCGGTCGGCGCGGTGGTGGACAGCACGCGTATCGGTAATCTGCCGCTGAACGGCCGCAACGCCTTCGAACTGGTGGCGCTCGCCCCCGGAGTGGTTCCGCTGGGCATCTTCGGCCTGGCGGAACCTTTCGAAAAGCGCGCCCAAGCCGCCTTCTCGGCCGGGGGCAGCCGCGGGCTGTCCAACGAGATCCTGCTTGATGGCGCCGCCGTCACCGGCAGTTCCGAGTTCAACATGCCGCTGAACTCGCCGCCGCTGGAGGCGATCCAGGAGTTCCGCGTTCAGCTCAACTCCTATTCGGCGGAGTTCGGGCGTACCCAGGGCGCGGTGGTAAACTCCGTGACGCGCTCCGGTACCAACAAGGTCCACGGCGCGGTTTACGATTACCTGCGCAACGACAATCTGGACGCCAACAGCTTCTTCAACAACGCCTCCAGCCGGCCGAAAGCCGACTTGAGATGGAACCAGTTCGGCGGGGCGCTGGGCGGTCCGGTCGTCTTTCCCGGCCTGTACAACGGGCGGAACCGCTCGTTCATCTTCTTGTCGTACGAAGGCATGCGCTACATCCGCGGCGCCTCGGACCTGCGCCGGGTTCCGACTGCGCTGGAGTTGCATGGCGATTTCTCCCAGACCATCGACGCGCAGCGGGCGCTGGTCCCTATTTACGATCCCTACAGTTCACGTCTCGATCCGGCGCGCCCGGGCCGCCGGATCCGCGACCAGTATCCCGGCAATCGCATACCGGCCTCGTCCCTCCATCCCGTGGCGGGGCGAGTCAGCCGCTACTATCCTGCCCCGAACCAGGCCGAGCTGTTTCCCAGCGGCCCCAACTACTTCTTCGGCGGCAACCTTGACTACCGCTCCGACCGGGGCATCGCGAAGTATGACCACAACTTCTCGGATCGCCACCGCTCCTCCTTCCGCTACAGCCAGTTGGACGACTTGGTGGACCAGCCGCTGGTTTACGGGAATCTGGCCAGCCCGACGCCCGGTCCGCAGCAGCAGTTCTCCTACACCGGGCTACTCGAGCACACTTGGGTGGCGAGGCCCACCCTGGTGGCCAATGCCAAGCTGAGCCTGGTGCGGTTCGGCAACGACCTGGTCAGCCGGACGCGCGGCCTGAAATTCGCCGACGAGCTCGGCATGCCCAAATGGCTCCAGGAACGGGCCGACTTCACCATGTTCCCGACCTTCAACGTCGGCAACATGCAAGTCGGCCCCATCGGGCCCCCGACCGTTCAGAACCGGACCACCAACTGGAACCCTTCCGGTTCCCTCACCTGGATCCACGGCTCGCACAACGTCAAGACCGGTTTTGACTGGCGGGCCAACCGCTGGAACCAGTTCCTGCCCAATGCGCCCAGCGGCAATTACACCTTCGCGGCCGGCAGCACCGGTGGGCCCGATCCGGACGCCGTGGGGCGCACTGGCTCGGCGCTGGCTTCCTTTTTACTGGGCACGCCCTCCGCGGGAAGTTTAGGGCTTACCCCGCGGCTGGCCTTCCAGACCGTCTACGCCGCGTTCTACCTCCAGGACGACTGGCGGGTATCCAGCCGGCTGACGCTCAACCTCGGCCTGCGCTGGGACTATGAAGGGGCACGCACGGAGCGCTTCAACCGCATGACCTGGCTGGATCTGGGCAGCCCGAGTCCCGTGGCGCAGGCTGCCAACGCGCGTTATGCCGGGATTCGCGCCGAGTTTGCGGCGGCCAACCCGGCCGCGGCCGCCGCGCTGCCGCAGACGCTCGACCTGCGCGGCGGGCTGCGCTATGCCGCGCCCGGCGACCGCCGGCAGATGGAGCCGGACTGGAACAACTTCGGGCCGCGCTTCGGCTTCGCTTTCAGGGTCGCGCCCGGGTGGGTGGCGCGCGGAGGCTTCGGGATCTTCTTTGCGCCGCAGTCCGGCGACGGCATCTCGCCCTCCGACGTCGCGGCGGGGTTTCTGGCCACTACGTCCCTGGCCGGCTTCGGCGCTGACCGGCGTCCGCTCGTCACACTGAGCGATCCCTTTCCACAGGGCCTGGTGGAGCCGAGCGGCAACACGCTCGGGCTGGCGACCAACGTCGGCGCGGGCATCACTAGCGCCTTCCACAACAACCGGGTGGGCTACGTCGAGCAATGGAACTTGAACATTCAGCGGTCGCTGGGCGGGCGCACGGTGGTGGAGGCTGT
>CAYZJD010000240.1:0-7396 GCA_964478455.1 uncultured Solibacteraceae bacterium
CGGACTGGCGCTGCTTGTGGGCCGCTCGGCGGGGCTGGTACCATGCCCTCTCGGACCTGCGATGGGGGCATCACCCGGCGGCGCAAGAACGGCGGCAATAGCGCTCATTCTTGCTGCGGGCGCGTTTGCCCAGCCTAGGGCATCGTTGCCGCAGGCGAGTTTCGACTTCGGGCAGGTGGTGCGCGGCAGCCGCATCCAGCGCGACTTCGTCCTCAAGAACCTCGGCGACGCGCCGCTGCGGATCGAGCGGGTCGGTCTCATTCCGCCGATCCTGCCGCGCGAGCGGCTGCCGGGCGTCGTGCCGCCGGGCGGCCAGGCGACGCTGCGATTCGTCCTGGACACCCTCGAGTTGAACGGCCCGTACCGCGGCGCGGTCCACCTGTTTTTGAACGACCCGCGGCTGCCGGTGCCCAGGCTACACTTCGGCAGCACGGTCCGCTCCACCATCGACCTGCTCCCGTCGCCGGTGGTGCGCGTTCTCGCCCGGCGCGGCTACGCGGGGAGCGGTTCGGTGGAGATCGTGAGCCGCGAGAGCGAGCCGCTGCTCATTCAGAAAGTGGAGCACCCGGCGGGCCGGTTCACCACGGCGCTCGAAACCATCGAGCAGGGACGCCGCTACCGCCTCACGGTCAACATGAAGAAGGATGTCCCCGGCGGCGCGTCGCTCGATGAAATCCTCGTACGCACGTCGAGCAAGACGATGCCGGTTCTGCGCATCGCGGCGCAGACCGCAACCCTCGAACGCCTCTACCCCGATCCTGAGCGCCTGGATCTGGGCCAGCTCTCGCCGGCCGCCGCCCGCGCGGGCAAGTCGCGGCGGCCGGTGGCGACCATCACCGTGCACGGGCTGAGCGGGCGCCCTGTGCCACTGCTGGCCCGCTCGGAGCTGGATTTCCTCAGGCCGGAGACGCTCGCGGTGAAGCCGGGCGCGGATCCGCAGATCGCGGTTCATTTGATTCCGGAGCGGATGCGGCCGGGGCCGTTTAGTGGGAGGATCACGATCTACAGCGCGAATCCGGCGTTTCCCAAGCTGCACGTAAGGGTGACCGGCACGGTGTCGGAGAAATGAGGCGTCAGGATGACCAGCCGAGAACGAGTTTTCGCGCTGCTTGACGGAAAGCCGGTGGACCGGCCGCCGCTGATGCCGATCACGATGATGTTCGCAGCCGACCGCATCAGCGTCCCTTACGGCCGGTACGCGCTCGATCACCGCGTGATGGCCGAGGCGCAGATCCGGACCGCGGAGGAGTTCGGCTTCGACCACGTCTCCGGCATCACCGAAACGCGCGAAGCGCCCGATTGCGGCGCGGCGATCCAGCTCTTCGAGGACCAGCCCTGGGCCATCGACGAGAAGCAGGCGCGCCTGGCGGAGAAAAGCGCGCTGAAGGACCTGCGGATGCCCGATCCGCGCGAGGCCCGGCACATGCGCGACCGGCTGGACGGGCTGGCGCTGATGAAACAGCGCTCGGGCGGGCAGAAGATCGTCGAAGGCTGGGTGGAAGGGCCGTGCGGCGCGAGCGCGGACCTGCGCGGCATCAACACGCTGATGCTCGACTTTCACGACGACCGCGAGTTCGTCATCGACCTGTTCGAGTTCGTCGTGGAGCTGGCGATCCGTTTCGGGCGCGCGCAGGTGGAGGCGGGCGCCGACGTTGTCGGGATTGGCGATCCGGCGGCGTCGCTGGTGGGGCCGCGGATCTACGAGGAGTTCGTGTGGCCCTACGAGAAGAAGCTGGTGGACGGGCTGCGCGCGGCGCGGGCCAAGGTGCGCCTGCACATCTGCGGAAACACGCGGCGGGTTCTTGGACTCATCGGCCGGCTTGGCTGCGACATCGTGGACATCGACGCGGCCGTGCGGGTGGCGGAGGCGCGGGACAAGATGGGCCCGCGCCAGGTGCTGCTCGGCAATCTCGACCCGGTGCGCGTGCTGCGGAACGGAACGCCGGAGTCGGTGGCGGCCGCGGTCGAGGAATGCCGCCGCGAGGCCGGGCCGAATTACATCATCGGGGCGGGCTGCGAAGTGGTGCGCGACACGCCGCTCGAGAACATCCGGGCGCTGGTGGCCAAGTAGGGCAGGTCCCTGACCTGCCCTTCGCGTGCTACTTCGCTGCCGCGAAACGGCGCTCGATTTCCTTCCAGTTCACGACGTTCCACCACGCCGCGACGTACTCGTTGCGCCGGTTCTGATACTTGAGGTAGTAGGCGTGCTCCCAGACATCAATGCCCATGACGGGGAGCTTGCCCTCCATGATCGGCGAATCCTGGTTGGCGGTCGAGGAGATCTCCAGTTTGCCCGAGGCATCCTTGGTCAGCCACGCCCAGCCGGAGCCGAAGCGGCCCATGGCGGCGGCGGTGAACTTCTCCTTGAAGTTGTCGAAGTTCGAGAAGGCGCTGCTAATGGCCTCGGCCAGCTTGCCCGACGGCGCCCCGGCGGCGTTCGGCCCCATGATCTGCCAGAACATGGTGTGGTTGGCGTGCCCGCCGCCGTGGTTGCGCACGGCCGTCTTGATGGCCTCCGGGACCTTGGCAAGGTTGCCGGCGAGCAGATCCTCAATGCTGAGGCTGGCCAGGTCCGGCGCCGATTCCAGCGCCTTGTTGACGTTGGTGACATAAGCGCCGTGGTGCTTGCCGTGGTGGATCTCCATCGTCAGCTTGTCGATGTACGGCTCCAGCGCATCGGTGGCATACGGCAGCGGTGCAAGAGTGAATGGCATCTAGCCCTCCTGTGTGTTGGTCTTTCTTTGTTACTGATGCCCGAACCCAGCGGGCGGATTCGAAAACCGGTGACAGGCTACGCAATCCCCGATTTCTTTCACCCTTGTCGTCCGCCGGCTCCGGGCGGAATCGGGGATTGCGTAGCCTGTCACCGGTTTTCGGCGCGCTCGAAGGCATCGGCGAGGCACAGCATGCCCGCCTCGTCGAAGTGCTTCGTCAGAATCTGCATGCCCACCGGCAGGCCCTCCGCGGTTTGCCCGCAGGGAACGCTCATGCACGGAATGCCCGCCAGCGACCCGGTAATCGTGTAAATGTCCGACAAGTACATCTCCAGCGGATCGTCGATCTTCTCGCCCAGCCTGAACGCCGGAAACGGCGAAACCGGCGTCACGATCGCGTCCACCTTCTCAAACGCCCCGGCGAAATCTCTGGCGATCAGCGCCCGCACCTTCTGCGCCTTGAGGTAGTAGGCATCGTAATAGCCGGCGCTGAGCACGTAGGTGCCGAGCATGATCCGCCGCTTGCATTCGGCCCCGAACCCTTCGCCGCGAGTGGCGCGGTACATCGCGATCAGCGTCTCACCCTCCTTCGACCGGCTGGTGTACCGCACGCCGTCGTAGCGCGCCAGGTTCGAGCTGGCCTCCGCCGTGCAGATGATGTAGTAGCACGGAATGGCGTAGTCGGTGGCCGGCAGGCTGATCTCGGCGATCTCGCAGCCGAGCTGCCTCAGCCGCTCCACGCCCTTCAGAATCAGCTCGCTCGTTTCGCCGGCCGCTCCCCGGAAGTACTCGCGCGGCAGGCCGACTCTCACGCCCTTGACGTTGCCGTCCAGCAGGCCGCAGTAATCCGGCACCGGCGCGAACGCCGAGGTCGAATCCATCTCGTCCCGTCCGGCGATCACACCGAGCAGGCGCGCCGCATCGCGCACCGAGCGCGCCAGCGGCCCGATGTGATCGAGCGAGCTGGCAAACGCGACCAGACCGTAGCGGGAAACGCGCCCGTAAGTCGGCGTGATCCCGACCGCGCCGCAGAAGGAGGCCGGCTGCCGGACGGAGCCGCCCGTGTCCGAGCCGAGAGCTAGCACCGCCGTGCCCTGAGCGACGGCGGCCGCCGAGCCGCCGCTCGAGCCTCCGGGCACACGGTCCGGCGCCACCGGATTGCGCACCAGGCCGAAGGCGGAGTTCTCCGTCGACGAACCCATGGCGAACTCGTCGCAGTTTGCCTTGCCGATGACGACGCCGCCGGCTTCCTCGATGCGCTTCACCGCGGTGGCGTCGTAAGGCGGGATGTAGTGTTCGAGCAGGCGCGAGGCGCAGGTGGTGCGCACCCCTTTGGTGAGGATGACGTCCTTGACCGCGACCGGCACGCCGGCCAGCGGCCCCGGCTCTTCGCCCCGGGCGACCTTTTCGTCGACGCGCCGCGCGCTCTCGAGCGCCCGCTCGTGGCAGAAATGCAGGTAAGCGCCCGTCTTGCCGTTCTCGGCCTCGGCAAAGCGCAGCGCCTCGGAGGCGAGCTCCACCGCGCTGAACCTGCGCGCCAGCAGGCCTTCGCGCACCGAGTCGATGCTCAGCGTGGGAATCGAGAAGCCGGCTGCCATGCTACTTCTCGATCACCTTGGGCACTTTGAAGCAGCCGGCCCCCGGCGTGGGCGCGTTGCGAAGAGCGTCCGCGTTGGCCAGCGTGGGCCGTTCGATGTCCTCGCGCAGCGTGGCCGTCTCCCCGGCCTCGTATAACACCTGCGCCATCGGCGCGACCTCGGTGGTGTCGAGCTCGTTCAGCTTGTCCATGTAGGCCAGGATCTCGTCCAGCTCCGCCCGCATCCGGTGGACTTCGTCGTCCGTGAGGCGGAGGTTCGCCAGCCCTGCCACGTAGCGCACTTCCTGCTCGGTGATCTTCAAGCCGATGCCTTCCTGCGGTGTTCTTTGTAAATCCGCCGGAGCATGGGGTCCTCAATGCCATCGGCTTCATCGACCTGCACGGGCACGCGCTCCTCGCGCTGCGGCAGCCGGCGCGGCACGGCCACGCGGAATTCGATCTCGGTGATCAGAGGCTGGCCGAGGACCTGCTCGAGCCGCTTGAGGATTTGCCCGCGCAGCGTGAACAACTGCCGCTGCCAGATGGCGTCTTCGACTTCGACCACCAGCCGCGACCGCACGACGCCGACGGCCCGCGTGCGCGAGGCAAGCCGCTTGCCCACGGCCTCCGGCCACGCAGCCGTGGCCAGTTCGTGCGGGGAGACCGAGCCGCCGGGCAGCTTGAGCCTCGCGATGAGTCGGCCGGCGCGCTCCATTTCGGACGGAAGTCAAAATTGTACCATGCGGGTATGCTGATCCTTGCCTCGCAGTCGCCGCGGCGCCAGGAGATCCTCGCGCGCGCCGGAATCGCCTTCGTGGCCCGGCCGGCGGAGGTGGACGAGAGCATCATTGCGGGCGAGGATCCGCAAGCGCACGTGCGGCGGCTGGCGCGCGCCAAGGCGGAGGCGGTCCAGGCGGGGCCGTCCGACATCGTCCTCGGCGCGGACACGGTCGTGGTGGCAGGCGAAGAAATCCTCGGCAAGCCCGCCGGCCCCGAAGACGCGGCACGGATGCTCGCCGCGCTCTCGGGACGGGAGCACGTGGTCCTCACCGGCGTCTGCCTGCGAAGCAAGGACCGCGTCGTGGTGGATGTGGAGAGCACGCGCGTCCGGTTCATCCCGCTATCGGATGCCGAAATCGCCGCCTATGTGGCCAGCGGCGAGCCGGTGGACAAGGCCGGCGCGTACGCCATCCAAGGGTTGGCGTCGAAATTCATCGACCGCGTCGAGGGGTGTTACTTCAACGTAGTCGGACTGCCGGTTGCTCTAGTCTACCGGCATCTGAGGGAACTATGGGCGGAAGAATCCTGATCGTTGCGTTCGCGGCGGCATCGGCGGCGGCCGCGAGCGAGACCTGGAAATCGCAGGGCGTCATCCACACCGATGATTCGCCGTACGTGAAACTGCACAGCGTGCCGGTGCGGGCGGTGAAGCTCGGCGAGGGCTTCTGGTCCAAGCGCATGCAAGTGAACGTGGACAAGAGCATTCCGACGATGCTCGAGCTGCTGGAGCAGCACGGGGTCGTCGACAACTTCCGGCGCTTGACGGGCAAGGCGAACGCGGCCCGGCGCGGGCCGCTTTACACCGACTCGGACATTTACAAGTGGCTCGAAGCGGCGGCGTTCGTGCTCCAGTCGGGCGACCGGCCGGAGCTGCGCGCCACCATGGACCGGCTCATCGAAGAGATCCTGGCGGCGCAGGAACCCAGCGGATACCTCAACACTTACTATGTTGACGAGCGCAGGCCGCTGAGGTTCAAAGAAATGACGCGCGGCCACGAGCTGTACTGCCTCGGCCACCTGCTGCAAGCGGCGGTCGCTTACTGGCGGGCGGCCGGCAACCGCCGCCTGCTCGACGGCGGAATCCGGTCCGTCAGCTACCTCTGCGACAACTTTGGGCCCGGCAAGGACCCGTTGCTAACAGGACACCCTGAGCTGGAAATGGCGCTGGTGGAGCTGTACCGCGTGACGCGCGACCGGCGGCATCTCGATCTGGCGCGGTACCTGCTGAGCGGCGTCGAGCGCGAGCGCCTCAAACTCCGGGACCATGAAGTGAAGTACATGTTCAGCGGCATTCCGTTCACTGGGCGCAAGCAGTTTGAGGGGCACGCCGTGCGGGCGATGTACGCCGCCTGCGGCGCCGCCGACTTGTACGCCGAGACCGGCGAAGCCGCTTACAAGCAGACGCTCGAAACGCTCTGGGACGATTTGGCCACGCGCAAGCTGTACATCACCGGCGGGGTCGGCTCGCGCCAAGCCGGCGAGGCCTTCGGCGAGCCCTACGAGCTGCCCAATTCGCAGGCCTACACCGAGAGCTGCGCCGCCATCGGCAGCCTGATGTGGAACTGGCGCATGCTGGCCCTCGCCGGCGACGGCAAGTACGCCGACATGATCGAGCGCGCTTTGTACAACGGAATCAACTCGGGCATGTCGCTGTCCGGGACGCTTTACTGCTACCGCAATCCGCTGGCGTCCCTGGGCGAGAACTTCCGCAACCCGTGGTACGACACCACCTGCTGCCCGCCGAATCTTCAGCGGACGTTCGCCTCGCTGCCCGGTTACTTTTACAGCACCAGCCGCGAAGGGCTGTACGTCCACTTCTTCCACAACTCGGTCATGAGCTGGAAGCTGGAGGACGGCACGCCGCTCGAAGTGCGGCAGAAGACCGACTACCCGTGGAGCGGGACGGTGGAGATCACGGTCGCGCCCGCCCGGCCGGCGGACTTCACCGTGTTCCTGCGCATCCCCGGCTGGACCTCTTCGGCGCAGGCGACCGCCGGCGGAGAAACGAAATCCGTGAACCCCGGTGGATACCTGCCGCTGCGGCGAAAGTGGCAGCCGGGCGGCCGCATCTTACTCCAGCTCGACGTCAAACCGCGTCTGACGGCCGCCAACCCCAGGGTCGCCGAGAACGCGGGCAAAGTGGCGGTGGAGCGCGGTCCGCTCGTCTACTGCCTGGAGCAGGCCGACCAGAAAGACTTCTCGGTTCTCGATGCGCTGGTCGTCCCCCGCGCCGGTTTCCGCGAAGAGAACCGGCCGGAGCTGCTCGACGGCGTGATCGAACTGCGCCACCGCGGGGCTGTCTTTGCGCGGCCGCTGGACCAGGAGC
>CAYZJD010000241.1:0-7368 GCA_964478455.1 uncultured Solibacteraceae bacterium
ATCCCCTTCCGAGCTGCCGCACCGCTCGAGGACTTCGAGCGGCAGGTAGATCCGGCCTTTCTCCAGATCCACCGAAACATCCTGCCAGAAGTTGGCGAGCTGGAGGGCGGTGCAGGTGGCATCGGAAAGCCGCCGGCGTTCGGCGTCCTCGTAGCCGAATAGGTGCAGCACCAGCCGTCCGACGGGATTGGCCGAGCAGCGGCAGTAGCCGTACAAGTCTTCATAGGTGCGATAGCGGGTAACGGTTTGATCCTGAACGAACGCGCGGATCAGGTCAAGGAACGGCTCTTTGGGAAGGGAGCGCCGCGCGGCAGTTTGCATGAGCGCAACGAAGACCGGATGCGTCGCGCGTCCTGCGTACATCGCCTCGGTCTCGCCGCGCCACCAATCGAGCAGCCGCAGGCTCTCCGAGGCATCGCCGATCTCATCGCCGAGATCGTCGGCCCAGCGGCAGAAGGCGTAAACGTTGTAGAAGTCCTGATGGAGCCGCTTGGGGAGCAGGAACGTGACGACGTGGAAGTTCTCGTAGTGCCGGTTGGCCAGCCAGCGCGTGTAGGCTTCGGCGTCGCCAAGGGAATACGCGCGCGCAAGCGCTTCCGGAGCGCGCACGAAATCCCTGGGAAGCAGGAACACGTCGGTCAAATCACGGAATGATTGCCGTCTTCAGGTGGCCGTTGTGGCTGGTGAGGTACCGCATCACCTCGAGCAGGTTCGCCAGCGGCTCCTCACCCTTGACGAAATCGTGGGCGGTGATGTAGCCGGCGGCGATCACGTCGAGCGCGCGGCGCATGTGCTTCGGCGTATGGTGGAAGCTGGCGATGCACCGCAGCTCGGAATAGTGAAGCAGCGAGGTGTCCAGGCTGATCCGCGTGTCGCTGGGGCATCCGCCGAAGAAGTTGACGGTGCCGCCGCGGCGCAGCATGTGCACCGACTGTTCCCAGGTGGCCGGAGTACCCACCGCCTCGATGGCGATGTCGGCCCCGTAACCCCCGGTGAGCGCCTTGACCGCGCGGGCCGGGTCCGGCGTGTCGCTGGTCGAGATCACCTCGTCGGCGCCCAGGCGCACGGCGCGCTCGATCTGCGTCTGGCGGCGTCCGAGGGCGATCACGCGGGCGCCGTGCACTTTGGCCAGGCGCACGAACATCAGCCCGATCGGGCCAAGACCGATAACCGCGACGGTGTCGCCCGGACGGACGCCCGTCTCCTCGAGGCCGCGGAGAACACAGGCCAGCGGCTCGGCCAAGGCGGCGTCTTTGTCGCTGATGTGCTCCGGCACGAGGTAGGTATTCTTCTCGACGATCCGCGCCGGAATGCGGAGGAACTCCGCGTAGGCTCCGTTGTTGAACAACAGGTCTTCGCAGAGGTTCTCGTTGCCCCGCAGGCAGTAGAAGCACTGCTGGCAGGGAGCGGAGTTCGCGGCGACGATTCTCTGTCCCGGCCGGAACTTCCGCACTTTCTCGCCGACCGCCACTATCTCGCCCGCCAGTTCGTGCCCGAACACAGCCGGGGGCACAATCATGCGCGCATGATAGCCGCGAAGGAAGACCTTCACGTCGGTGCCACAGGTCAGGGCGGCTTTCACGCGGACCAGGATGTCGCCGTCATCGATTCTGGGTACGGCCACCGGCTCGACGCGAAGGTGTTCTTTGCCGTAGAGCACGGCGGCCATCATTTCTGTTTTCACTGGGACCGCCTTTGAGGCTGAATCATAATTTTCAACGATTGCTCGTCCGGATGCAACGCCAGGTGGATGCCGTCGGAGATGGCTTCGAGCGGCAGCCGGTGCGAGATCAACTCCTCGACCGGCAGTTCCCCGCTAAAGACCAGCTCCGACGATTCCTTCTGCAAATCGATGGAAGCGCTGTAACAACCCATGATAGTGCGCTCGCCGACACAAATGTCAGCGCCGGAGACCTCGATCCGTTCCTGGTGAGAGGTCTGGGCGAACATGAGGATGCGCCCGCCGGGCCGCGAGCACCGGACCGATTCCTGGGCCAGGCCCGGGGCCGATGCCGCCACGATGACGACGTCCGCGCCGCGGTTTTCGCTGCGCCTTTGTACTTCGGCGGGCACGTCGGCGGCGCGCGGATCCCAGACGGCTTCGGCGCCGAATCGCAGCGCCAGTTCCCGGCGGCGGGCGATGGCGTCCGAGGCCAGGATGCGCGCGCCGGTCCTGCGCACCAGCATGGTGAACATGAGGCCGATCGGTCCCTGCCCGAGGATGGCGACCACTTCGTCCGGCCGCGGATCGATCTGCTTGACGGCCTTGAGACAGGTATTGACCGGCTCGACGAAGGCGGCGCGGTCGAACGGAACTCGATCGGGGATCTTCTCCACGCCGCGCCGGACGATCCAGTCCATCACCCGCACATACTCAGAGAACCCGCCTCCGGCCGGCTCGTAGCCGGCGGTGACGCCGACCTTCTTGTACGTCGGGCACTGGGCGTAGAGCTTCTTCCGGCAATAGAAGCAGTCAGCGCAAGGGATGTGGTGGAAAACGACGACGCGGTCGCCGGGGGAGAAGTCACCGACTCCGTCGCCCGCCGCCGCCACCACGCCCGCGGTCTCGTGCCCGAAGATCCTCGGCGGCGGCAGGAGGTTGTGCTCGATCTTCTTGAGGTCGGTATGGCAGATGCCGCAGATCTCCACGCGAACGAGCAGTTCGCCGGGCTTCAGCTTGGGCGTCGGCACGCGCTCGATCGCCACCCGGCTTTGGCCCGTGTACACCGCCGCCCGCATGGTGGGCGGCACATCCAGCTTAGAATCGACAATCGGCAAGGAAGTCACCTAATCGCTCGGCGGCTAGACGGCTGCGCCACCACAAAGTCAGAAGCTCCGGCAACAGGAACGGATTGCGGCACGCCTGGGCCACGATCCGCCCGGTGCGGAGGCGTCCGCCCGCGTCCCGAGCGGCGTTGAGGTCGAGCCCCAGATCCTCCTCGGCCGTGTCCGTAACGCTCCTTACGCAGTAGAACGGAATCCACCACCGGGCGGCCCGCGCCGCCACCGCCGCCGCTTCCATCTCCACGGCCACCGCGCCAGTTGCGTGCAATGACAATTTCTCCTCGGAAGTTCTCACCACCCAATCCACCGACACAATCGGACCAACGACGCATTCCCGCATCGAGTCCGGAGGACGCGCGTCGAACTGCAAGTCGTACCGGGGCGCCTCGATTCGGGAGGCTACCACGATGGTTCCGGAGCGGAGGCCCGGCGCGACAGCCCCGCAATAGCCGGCGCTGAGCAAAGCTTCCGGCTGCTCGATTTTGGCAATGGCATCCACCGCCTCGCCCGCCAGATGGGGCCCGTGGCCGTTCGCGGCAAGAAGCAGCCTCCTCCCATTCAACACCGCCTCCCGCGCATACCACAGCGGGCAGTTCAACCGCCGGACGTCCCGGCAACGCCCGCGGATCCCGGCCAGCTCGCGAGGCTCCGCCGCCACCACCAGGAGCGCGCCCACCTCAGCAGTAACCGTTCTGCCGGAACCACTCGACGGCCCGGCGCAGCGCGCCCTCTACCGGAGCTGGCTCGAAACCAAGCTCGCGGCGCGCCTTATCATGCGATACCCACATCTTCTTCCGCGCCATGCGGACGCCTTCCAGGGGCACCCTCGGTTCACGTCCGGTGATCCGGGCCCAGGCCGTGCTGGCCACCCCCGCGCCGAAAGCGACGGCATACGGAATCCGCATCTTCGGGGCAGTTCGCCCACTAGCCGCGGCCACCTTCTCCAGTATCTGTTCGAGCGTCAAGTTCTGGCAGCCAAGGATGTAGCGTTCGCCCGGCCGCCCGTGGTCACAGGCCAGCAGATGCCCCTGGGCCGCGTCGGCCACATCCACGAGGTTCAACCCCGTATCCACGAACGCCGGCATGGCCCCTCGGAGGAAATCGAGAATGATCTTGCCCGTGGGTGTCGGCTTGACATCATGATCCCCCACTGGCGCGGTCGGATTCACGATGATAACCGGAAAACCGGAGCCGGCGTGCTCCAGCGCCGCCTGCTCCGCCAGAAACTTCGATCGTTTGTAGTGGCCGGTCATGTCAGCCAGGCCGACCGGCGATGTCTCGTCGCCGATGCCTCCGGGCGGAATGCCGACACAACCAACGGTGCTTGTGTAGACCACCCGCTCGACACCCGCCTTGCGCGCGGCCGCCAGCACGTTCCTGGTACCGTCCACATTGGAACGATAGATCTCGCCGGGGTCGCGCGCCCACAGCCGGTAGTCGGCGGCGACATGAAACAGCAGCCCACAACCGGCGGCCGCCCGCTCCAGCGACTCCGGATCACGCAGGTCTCCAACCACCGGCTCAGCATCCAGCTCCCGGAGCCGGCTCGACGGCCGGACCAAAGCCCGCACGTTGTGGCCGTGCTCCAGTAGTTTTCGCCCCACGTGCCAACCGAGGAAGCCCGTCGCGCCCGTTACCAGGGTCGGTTTCACGCCTGGAAATTACCGCAGCGCCCAACTCAGCAGCCGGAGACTGTCCCCCGGCCTGGAATTGATCCCGAGGGCCGCCGAAGGCTCATAGCCGCAGTGCACCATGCAGTGCTCGCAACGAGGGTCGTTGCCGTGCCCATAGTTCTCCCAGGGCGTTTTCGTCATCAGTTCCTCGAAGGTCCGGTAGTGGGCGTCCGTGATGAGGTAACACGGTCCTTTCCACCCCATGATGTTGTAAGTAGGATTACCCCACGCGGTGCATGGCAGCTCGCGCTTGCCCTGGAGGAAGTCCTGATAGACCGGCGTGGCGTTCAACTTGAAGCGCTTCGCCAGCCGGTCAACCTCCTTGAACTTCTCGTGCACGTCCTCCCGGGTCATGAAGATCTCGCGGTCGTTCACGGCCGAGTAACCGTACGCCGGCGAGAGCATATGTCCGTCCACGCCGAACGGCGCCAGGTACTCGAACAGCCGCTCGATCTCTTTCATGTCCGTTTCTCTGTAAACGGTGGTGTTGGTGGACACCTTGAAGCCCGCGGCTTTGGCGGCCCGGATGCCCTCGACCGCCTCGCGGAAGACGCCTTTCCGCTCGACCGCGATGTCGTGCGTTTCCTCGAGGCCATCCAGGTGAACGTTGAAGAAGAAGCGCTGATCCGGGCGAAACTCGCCGAGCCGCTTCCGGATAAACATCCCGTTGGTGCAGAGATAGATGTGCTTGTCGCGCGCGAGGACCTTCGCGGTCAGCTCGCCGATCTCCGGATAGAGCAGCGGTTCGCCCCCGCAGATGGAAACAATCGGTGCGCCGCACTCGTCCACGGCCTGAAGGCACTCCTCCACCGTCAGTTTCTGCGTCATGGTGGATTCGTACTCGCGGATGCGGCCGCAGCCGGTACAGGTCAGGTTGCAGGCATGCAACGGCTCGAGCATCAGCACCAGCGGGAAGCGTTTGCGCATCATCGGATGCGGTCTGCGGGCGGGGCCGTCCACCCCGTGGTGGATGATCCTGAAGGGATTCGACGGGTCAGACTTGGCCGCAAGGTCCTGTTGCCATTCCGGCCGCGGGCGCAGCTTGTTCCTGGCGATGTAGCCGGCCATGCCGGCCGTCATCGACAGAGGAAATCTCATGGTTGTCCCCCGGCGGCGCCATTGCGCGCCTTCAGGTAGCTGGCCAGCGCCAGCAGCGGGAAGGACTGGCGGTACAAGTGATAGGTCAGATAGAACACCTTCGGGAAGCCCGTGCCGGTGGCCAGTTCCTCATGCCAGGATCCATCGCCGCGCTGGGTCTGAACGAGATACTCGAAGCCTTTGAGAACGCTGCCGCTGTCGCAGTCGCCGCCGGCAAGTAATCCCAACAAGGCCCAGGCGGTTTGCGACGCGGTGCTGCCGGCGCGGGTGAAGCAGCCGTTGTTGTAGCTGGCGCAGTCCTCGCCCCAGCCGCCATCGGGGTTCTGGATCGACCGCAGCCACTCGCCCGCCCGCAGGATGTACGCCTCACGGTCGCTTTCTCCGGCGGCGCGCAAGCCGCGAAGAGCGAGGAAGGTGCCATAGATGTAATCCACACCCCAGCGGCCGTACCAGCTTCCGTCCTGCTCCTGCGTGTTCCGCAAATACTCAACGCCGCGCTGGATAGCGGGATGGCCCTTGTCAAGGCCGAACGAACAGAGCGCCTCGAGCACCCGCCCGGTGATGTCGGGGCAGGTCGGGTCGAGCATCGCGTTGTGGTCGGCGAACGGCACCTCGCTCAGCGGCGTCCAGTTGTTGTCCACGTCGAAGGCGGCCCAGCCTCCGTCGCGCGACTGCATCGCCAGCAGCCAGCGGATGGCCCGGCGCACGGCCGCGTCGTGGTGGCGCTGGTCGGAGCCGCGGGCGTGGCGCAACGCCAGCAGCACCATGGCCGTGTCGTCGATATCGGGATAAAACTCGTTGGCGAACTCGAAGTACCAGCCCGACGGCTCGACGCCGGGCCGCTTCACCGACCAGTCTCCCTTGCGGCGGACCTCCTTGGACAGCAGCCAGTCGGCCGCGTGGCGCAAGGCCTCGCGCGGCGCCCCGCCCGCCTCCGCCAGGGCGAAGGCAGCAATCGCCGTGTCCCAAACGGGCGAGAAGCACGGCTGGAAGAAGAAACGGTCGCCGTCATCGGTCAGCAGAGCCATGAACTGGCGCTCGGCTTCGAGCCGGTCCGGATGGCTCGGAGGATAGCCGAGCACGTCCAGCGCCATGGTGATGTACATCATCGGCGGGTAGATGGCGCCGAGTCCGTCGGAGTACCGCGTGCGATCGAGCATCCACCGCTCGCACTGCCGGATGGCGGTGTTCCGGATGCTCTTCGAGCCGTAGCGCTCCCAGAACTTGAGCAGGCGGTCCGCCAGTAGAAACAGCTTTCGCCACGTGAGCCACTCGTCGTGGCCACGGAACTCCATGCTCGCGCCGGGGAGGTACAGTTCCTTCAGGTCGAAACCCTGGGGCACGGGCCGGCGCGGGTTGCTGGCATGGACGATCGCCAGCGGAATCACGATCGCCCGCGTCCAGGAAGACATCTGGTAGATGAAGTTTCCCGGGAGAAGGATCATCTCCGGCGGAACCGACGGGCAGTGTTCCCGCGGATAGAGATCGAACAGGCTGAGGTTAATCTTGACGTAGCTGTTGGCGGCCTGGATCCCGCCGAGCGAGAGGATGCGCTCGCGCGCCCGTGTCAGTTCGGGGCCGTCCGCGGGCAGGCCGGCGAGCTTCAGAGCGAAGTAAGCCTTTACCGTCGCGCTGATGTCGGCCGGGCCCTTCTGGTAGATGTTGAATCCGCCGTCGGGAAGCTGCCGCGCCAGGATAGAGCGCACCGCCCGGTCGATCTGGCGCCGGTTGGGCGGATTCCAGTCTTTTTCCTGGGGAGGATGAAGCCACAATTGCAGAAGGATGTAATCGGATTCAAGCGTCGTATCCGAGG
>CAYZJD010000242.1:0-7349 GCA_964478455.1 uncultured Solibacteraceae bacterium
GCGGCGCGCGCCGCTACGACGTCATCCCCTACTCGCTCGGGCGGTACGAACAGGGTGGGGCGCTGCGCGGCGACCTCGGGCTCGACATCCGTTACACCTTCCGGCCGGAGACGACGGCCAACCTCACCGTGAATCCGGACTTCGCCACCGTCGAGGCCGACGAGGAATTCGTTAACCTCACACGCTTCGAGCCGCAGCTTCCCGAAAAACGACCGTTCTTCCTCGAGACCAACGAGCGCTTTCGCCAGCGGATCCAGACTTTCTACTCGCGCCGCATTGGCGACATCGACTTCGGCGGCAAGCTGGCCTCGCGCAACGGGCCTTGGGATTTCACGCTGCTGTCGGTACGCTCCGCGCCTCTGCTCTTGCCCGCATCAGCGGACGGCGATGCCCGCACCGGCCATGCCGCTTATACGGTGGCCCGCGCCGAGCGGCAGGTGCTCAAGTCCTCGACCATCGGAGGCATGCTCTCAAACCGTTCGCTCGGCGGCGAGAACCGCGGCGCCGTCAGCGTGGACACGACCCTGCACTTCACCCGCACGATGAACTTCACCGGCCAGATCGCTCGCTCCCACGGGCCGTTCAACTCGGGCAATTGGGCCTGGTTCGTCCGCCCCGCCTGGGACTCCTCGACCGCTCACTTCCATTTCCGCTACACCCACCTCGGCGACCGCTTCGGAGACAACGTCAACGCCGTCGGCTTTATCCGCGACGACGATCATCGCGAAATGGACAGCGACCTCCTGAAAACGCTCTGGGTGAGGAACGGGCCGGTGCAGAAGATCATGTTATGGTCCAAGAACAACATCTACTGGAGCCAGAGGAACGTCCTGCGCAGCTACCACAACATCGAAACCGTCATTGTCGAGTTCCGTAACCGCGTGTCGGGCGGGGTGGAACACACAAACGACTTCAAACGGTTCGAGAAGGACTTTCACAACGACACCTTCAACTACTTCGTGGGCTACTTTCCGACGCGCGAGATCGTCAGTTTCGACCTGGGATACATCACCGGCAGGAACTTCGACTCCGACCTGCGCTCGCTGAACTTCAGCGCCAGCCGGAAAGTGACCAGGGAGTTCTCGACCGGGTACCAGATACGGCGGGTGTGGCTGGATCCGGACCCGGAGCGCCGGGCGAGCCTCATCAATATCGTCAACGGGCAGTACAACTTCACCCGCGACCTGTTCCTGCGCGTGTTCTTTCAGACCAACTCAGTGATCAAGCGAAAGAACCTGGAGACCGTCTTCGTGTGGCGCTTCAAGCCGCCGTTCGGCGTGGTGCAGTTCGTGTTCCAGCGTGGCCGCGCCGAGTTCGGCCAGCGGTCCGAACAGGGGAATACCTTCTTTCTGAAGCTGGCGCACGTACTGTAAGGGACCGCGGGACAGCCCGCGCCGCCTCACATCACCAGCACGACTTTGCCGAATTGCTCCATCTTCTCGAGCCGTTCGTGGGCGGCGGCGACTTCCTGAAGCGGGAAAACCCTGTCGATGACCGGCCGGACCTGCTTGCGAAACACGAAGCGCAGCACCTGGTGCAATTCCCCCAGGCTGCCCATGAAGGAGCCGGCGAGCGACTGCTGCCGGTTGTAGAGGAAGCGGAGATCGACGCGGACGTCAAACCCCGTGGTGGCGCCGCAGGTGACCAGGCGGCCTCCGGGGGCCAGGCAGGCAACGCTCTGTGGCCATGTCGCCGCGCCGACATGCTCGAAGACAACGTCCACCCCACGGCGGTCCGTCAGGCGCCGGACTTCGGCGGCAATGTTCTGGGCGTAGTGGTCAATGACTTCATCGGCGCCGAGTTCCCTGGCCCTGGAGAGCTTCTGCTCGCCGCCGGCGGTGGCGATGACACGGCAGCCGAGGAGTTTGGCGAGCTGGATCGCGGCCGAACCCACCCCGCTGGAGGCCGACAGGACAAGGACATCTTCGCCCGCCTGGAGTTGTGCGCGGCTGAACAGCATGTGCCACGCCGTCAAGAAGACGAGCGGGACCGCAGCCGCTTCCTCGAACGTCAGCTCGTCCGGAATGGGGATCGCCGTGTATTCGGGCACGGCCATGTACTCGGCGTTGCCGCCGTCCACGCCGTAGCCGAACATGGTGTAGCGCCGGCAGAAGTTGTCGCGGCCCGAGAAGCACTCCGCACACTGCCGGCAGCTCAGTCCCGGCGAGAGCAAGACCCGCTCGCCTGGCCGGACGCGCTCGCACAATTTGCCGGCTTCGACGACTTCTCCCGAAATGTCGCTGCCGAGAATATGGGGCATCGCGAACTGCATGCCCGGGATCCCGCGCCGCACCCAAAGGTCCAGGTGGTTGAGCGCGCACGCGCGCACGCGCACGAGGAGTTCGTTCGCCTTGATCTGCGGCTCCGGCGTCTGCTCATAGGTCAGAACCTCCGGCCCGCCGTGCCGGTGAATCCGCGCCACGTTCATCGCTCGACCGCTCCTTTCCCGCGTATTGTCTCATTCGCGGCGAAGAGGCGGCGTGGCGCGGCGACGTGGGTTCACGTGGCCCAGCGTCGCAGGCAGCGGGCGATCCATAACCCCAACAGGCCCGAGCCGCCGAGAAACAGCGTCTCCGACTCCGGCGTCGGCTCAGCCGCCTGGCCGGCCGAGAAATCGTCCAGCAGTAGATACGTGCTGGCGCTGGTTGGCTGGAACCGGGCCGAGAGGATAGGAGCGTCCGAGACGACGCCGATGAAGGTCCGCGCCGAGGCCGATGTGGAGATCGGGGCCGTGTCGCCCGTCGCCGGAATTGAGACCGTAACCGAGCCGGGGGTCTTCGCAGAACCGTTGTGTGTCATCACATAAGCGGCGAAGGCCGTCGTGCCGGCCGGCAGGTTCGCTTGAATGTATCCGGGATTAGCCGGCTGCCAGGCGGAATTCGGCCCTTCGAGCGTATCGCCGGAGCCCCATGCGTATTTCGTTGCAGTCGCCGCGTCCTGCACAAGGAGGTAGTAGCTGCCTGGCGGCGTCAGTCCGATGAATTGAATGCCGCTCAGCGTCAGGCCCGAGGAATCGCTGAAGTTGCCGGGCACGCCGGCGCTTGCCAGTCCCTCGAAGTTGACGGTAGAGAAGCCAGGCATGACGAGGGCTGCCCAGACTGCGGGGTCGGAATAGGTCATGATGCTCGCGTCTGCCGGAACGGCCAGGCTCGCGCATACGATCGGAGCGATCAAGAGTGTACGAGTTGCGCTGCAACGGAGCATTTCGCTCATCTCCAGCCAGGAAGTTGTCCTGCTGTGTGTCGGGTGTCACAGAAATGGTGGGCATTGGAGCGCGGTTCTCTCAGTGCAAGTGAGAGGGGAGTTGCGAGCAGTATTCCTTGGCGTACACGAACTATGCCGCGGTGGTGGGCGTGGAGCCCTCTTTCGCCTTTTTCCTTGCCTTGCGCAAGGAACTTGGCTGAATCCTCGGGGCGGCGATGAAAAAAGCCTTGACAGACGAGGCCAGGTGTGTATAGGCTAGGGCAGCACCCCGTGTGTCAACAAAGGAGGTTGGTCGCAAGGAATGAACACAAGAACTTTCTTGCCATTAGTTAGAAAGTGTTTGGTGCTGGGGATCTTCCTCGCATTGCTGACGGCGCCGCTGGCCGCCCAGACCGGGCTCGGCGTGGTACGCGGCACTGTTGTGGACGCCACCAAGGCGGCCGTTCCGAATGCGAAAATCACCTTAACCAACACGGCCACCGGAGTCTCCCGAGGTACGGAGTCCTCCGCAGTGGGCATTTACTATTTCGGCGCGGTCCAGCCGGGACCTTACTCGATGTCCGTGGAAGCCTCCGGCTTCAAGAGATGGACCGGCACGCTGACCCTGGAGGTCGGCCAGACGGCCGTCGTGGACGCCAGCATGGAGGTCGGGACCCTCGAGGCGACGATTGAAGTGACCGGCGCGGCGCCGGTGATCACGACCGTGGGCTCCGATGTCAGTGACGTCAAGGACGCTTTGCGGATCCAGCAGCTTCCGCTCAACGGCCGGTTTATCACGAACCTGTTCAACCTGACCCCTGGCGTCGAGGGCGGCGGTAATCCCCGCGTGCATGGCCTGAAGGTGGGCAGCACCGAGATGCTGCTCGATGGGATCTCGCTGGTGGACCGGTTCGGCGGCGGCATCTCGCGCGTACAGCCCGGGTTGGACACGGTCCAGGAGTTCCGCATCGAGACGACTGGTTCAGGCGCCCAGTATTCCCGTCCCGCCACCGTCTCGCTGGTGACCAAGAGCGGCACAAACGACTTCCATGGGAGCGTCTTCTGGACGCATCGCAACAACTTCGGCGGCTTGCGGGCGCGCCAGCGGCAGGATCTGCCGCCCCCCGGCGAGGAGTTCCAGCCGGCGCAGTACATCCGCAACGAATACGGCGTCGCCGCCGGCGGCCCGGTGATCAGAAACAAAACTTTTTGGTTTGCAGCCTATGAGGGCCAAAAGGAACGCCAGGCGCGGTTTGCCTTGACCAACGCGCCCACCGAAGCGATGTGGGGCGGCGACCTGAGCAATGCCATCACTCCAAACGAGGAGCCGATCACCGTGTACGATCCGTACTCGACCGGCGCCAACGGCGTGAGAACGCCGTTCGTCAACAACCGCATTCCCTCCCACATGATCACCGACTTTGCCAAGACCATGCAGAGCGTGTCCGCGCTGCCCAACATGGCCGGCAACCCCTTCCTGGAGCCGACCTTCCAGGCGTATTACCCGGTTCCGGTGAACATCGACTCGCTGACGCTCAAAGGCGATCACGTCTTCTCAGAGAAGGACAACATCTCCGGACGGTTCACCCGTTCCCCGCGGACCAGAGAGGTTACCGGCGGCCTGTACGGCTTCCCGCCACCCGGCTTGACGAACGCCGGCGGCACGGGCCGGAGCATCAGCCATGTCTATTCCAGTTTCGCCCGCTGGAATCACATCTTTTCGCCCACGTTGCTCAACGAGTTCCAGGCTTCGAACCATCGCTCGACGCAGCTTTCCGGAACGCTGGCGGACGACACCGACTGGCCGGCGAAGTTGGGCCTCCCAAACCCCTTCAGCGGCAAGGGCTGGCCAACCATTTGTGTGAGCGAATACCAGCTTTTCTACTGGGGCTGCTGGGATGCCGACAACCGGCATGACCAGAACCTGACCGCCTTCCAGTTGGAGAACAACGTCACCTGGATCAAGGGCAAGCACTCGATCAAGTTCGGCTTCAAGGGGCGGCAGGAGTACAACAACGTCCGGGAATTGCAGCAGACGCACGGGTCCCACTCCTTTTACGGCGACTGGACAGCTCTTTACGATCCGGAAGGCGATTACGCCACCTACCTGACCGGGTCGGGCTTCGGCGGTATGTTGCTGGGCTTGCCGACCTATCTATCGAACCAGTACAACCGGGGCTTCTTCTACTTCCAGCAGAAGGAGACGGGGCTCTACTTCCACGACAGCTTCAAAGTGAGCCCGCGGCTAACGCTTGAACTGGGCGTCCGGTGGGACCGCTGGAGCCCGTACAAGGAGAAATACGACCGGCTGGTGAACCTCGATCTGAACGATTACATCGGCAAGATGGAGGTCATCACTCCGCATAGCACCCGGATGGAGGACATCCCCGGGATTCCGCCTGCGGTCTTGGGTTCCTGGGCCGCCCGGGGGCTGACCTGGAAGACCGCCGACGAGGTCGGATTCCCCGGCGCACTGGTGCCGGAGGACAACAATAACTTCGGACCTCGACTGGGGGTGGCTTTCCGGCTGAACGAAAAGTGGGTGCTGCGCGGAGGTTACGGCGAGTACTTCTGGACCATGCCGCTCTCGCAGATTCTACAGAGCGCGCGGACGAACCCGCCGCTGAACCTCCGGTTCGAGAACAGCCTCTCGGACCAAAACGGCACCTACTGGAATTACGCACTGCTCAACGCGCCGGGACCGAACGACCATGTCGGCACCGCCGAGGTCAACATCGCCGGCATCCGGCCGCTGCCATCGAGCGCGCAGGGAATGATGGTTTGGGACGTGCACAACTGGTCCGACAACCGGGCTCAGGAGTGGAACTTCACCATCGAGCGCGAAATCATGAAGGAGACCGCCCTGCGGCTGAGCTACATCGGCAACCATGGGCGGGACCTCGAACAGCGCATCCGGTGGAACGATCCGGAGTCGGAGTGGAACTACCAGGCCCGGACCGGCCTGATGCGGCCCAGCAACCCTGACCTGCGGCGGGCGAACCCCAACTGGACGAGCGGGTGCTGCCAGGGGCCGATCCTTCACATCGGTTACTCCAACTCGCATTCGCTTCAGGCGGAGGTCGAGCGTCGCTACACGAACGGCCTCGCCTTCCAGTGGTTCTACGTCTGGAACCACGCCATGACGACCAGCGACGCCGGCGGATTCACTTATGGCTCCAGCAGCATCAACTCCAGCACCGGCAGCACCATCTACGCCGTGCCGGAAAACCACCTCATCATGGGCGCGCCGAACCTGACTATGGACCAGAGGCTGAAGCTTGGCTATGCCAATTCCACGGAGGTGCCGGCGCACCGGATCCGTTTCAACGGCATTTACACGCTCCCCTTCGGCAGAGGAAAGAAGTACGGTGGAGACGTCAACCGGGGTCTCGATGCCGTCATCGGCGGCTGGGAGATCGCCTTCATCGGCGACTGGCGCAGCGGCAACTGGATGGGCGTTTCCTCCGGCCGGTATCTGTTCGGAGATCCGACCCTCAGCGCGGACGAGCGGCTGGAAATGACGATCTTCGGCACGCACCGGCGGCTCTGGTTCCGGGGAGACTTCAGCCCGGGCCTGGCTACGAACGTCGATCAAGCCAAGCTTGAGGCGCTGGTCCCGGCGGACCGTTCCCAGCGGGTGCTGAGGCCTGTCGGCGACAGGTTCAACAACCAGATCCCGCAGCTCCTTGCCGACGGCAGCGTCCGGTACACGCCGATCACCGACATGTTGAACTGGAACGCGCGGAACTTCTTCCGCGGTCCGGGTGCCTGGAACCAGGACATCTCCGTGTTTAAGAACTTCACGATCACGGAGCGCGTGAAGCTCCGTTTCACCGCCGACTTCTTCAACGCGCTGAACCATGGGAACGACGCAACCCCGGACGGGACTACCGGGCTTCAGAATCTCTACTCGCAAACCAACGATCCGCGTATCGTTCAGTTTTCGTTGCGCGTGAGCTGGTAGCGGAGGTTCGAACCGCGGAGACGCAGGGATCGCAACAGAAAGAGTGCGATCTCTGCGCCTCCGTCGCTATATGCGAACCGGGGATTTCTTTGCCTTGCGCAAGGAACTGCGCATTGTTTGCCGGCCGACGGTCCGTTGAACACGCTTGGAACATGGGCAAAGACTCTTGACAAAAGCGGGTTGCCCGTTTATACGTAGCGTA
>CAYZJD010000243.1:0-7342 GCA_964478455.1 uncultured Solibacteraceae bacterium
GCCCGACGAAGGAGGGTCCGGCAAAATTGCCGAGGTGGAAGGCCTCCACTTGGGAGGGCCGGAGATGGGCGTCGGCGAGGCAGTTTTCGGCCGCCTCGACGGCCAGGCCGCGCAGGTCCCGGTCGGGGAAGACCCCGAAGGGAGTCTTGCCGATGCCGACCACGGCCACAGGTCTCATATAGAATCAGAATAGCGCCGAAAAACCGGTGACAGGCTACGCAATCCCCGATTTCCGCGATCCGGGCCGAAACCGGGGATTGCGTAGCCTGTCACCGGTTTTCTTCCACGTTTGGCGGGGATTTGCGTCATCCCTTATAGGCGCATGGGCACGGTGCTGGCAGTATTGCGGGTCGCCATGAGCGGGGCCGCGGAGCCAACGTTCGACGAGGCAACGGACCGGCAGGGCCGGTTCATTTCCGAGCACTTGCGCCGCGTGTTCCTGATGATCTACCGGATCGTGGGCAACGTGGCCGACGCGCAGGATCTTGCCCAGGAAGCCTTCATCAAGGCTCTCCAGCGAGGAGATCAGCTTAAGGATCCGGAAAAGGCCGCTCACTGGCTGTCCCGGATTGCCACCAACACCGCCATCGACTTCCTGCGCCGGCACGGGCGAGCGAGCTTCACCGGGATCGAGGACTTCCAGGAAGCGCTGGCGAGCCCTGCATCCGACAACCCGGAGCAGGCGGTGCTGCGCGCCGAGCGGCAAGGGTATCTCGAAGACGGGCTCCGACTGCTGACGGAGCGCGAACGGCTGGCGCTTGTGTTGCGCGACGTGGAGGACTTGCCCGCCGAGGAAGTGGCGCGGCGTCTGAACTGCTCGAAGGCGACGGTGCGGAGCCACATCGCCAACGCGCGGATCAAGTTCCGCCGTTACATGGAAGGAAGGAAGCCATGAGGCACCCGGGGGAGGCGCTTCTGTCACTGTACGCCGGGGGAGACCTCGGCTGGCTGGAGCGCTGGCGTGTGCAGTGGCATCTCGGCGGTTGCGAGGACTGCCGGAAGGAGGCGGAGGCATTCCGCGCGTCTCGGCGGGCGCTGCTGTCAGGCGCGGGTCAGACACCGGCGGAAGTGAATTGGGGCCGGCTGGCGGCGGAAATGCGCGCCAACATCCAGGTCGGCCTGGCCGCGGGACAGTGCGTGGGCGGCGCCAAGGCCTCCCCGTTAGTGCCGGGATGGCGGACGGCCATCGCGCTGGCCACCGTAGTGGTGGTGACGCTGGCGGGCGTCTGGCTCCAGCGGGCGCGTCCGCCGGTCGCATTAGCGCCGCCGGGCGAAGAGGCGGCGGCCGAGGGCGTGGTTCTGGAAGCGACCACCGATGGGATTCAGCTCCGGGAGGGCTCCGGGGTGCTGGCGTTGCGGTACGGAGACGCCCGGGACGTCACGTACACGGTGAGCGCGCGCGGAACGCTGCGAGCCCGTTACGTAGACCAGGAAACCGGGCAGGTGACAATCAGCCATGTTTACGCGGAGTAAGTTGGCTGCCATCGCTTTCGGCGCCTGCCTCGCAGGGGCGCAGGAGAAGGCGCCCGAGGCGCGCAGCCTGTGGAAGATCGACTTCCCCAAGGACTCGCCGGTCTCGGTAGTTTCGGCCGACTGGGGCGAGTCGCGAACGACGGCGCGCGGCAGCGCGATGGTGCTTGACCTGCGCACATCGCTTTCGCTACGCAATTCCGGGCTGCGGAGGATTCGAGGCGTCACGCTCCAGGTGCTCGCGCAGGAAGTGACGCCCGGAGGAAGGGCTTCGGTGTCTGTGCCGGCGCTCCACGTTGCTCCGGGTGAGACGTTTCCGGTGCGCATCGACTTACGGCTGCTGCGGCCGCTGCTGGTGGGCGGCGGGCCACTCGTCGAGGTCAGCCTCGACGGAGTTCTTTTCGACGATCTGTCCTTCTTTGGTCCGAACCGGTTGAACTCGCGCCGCTCGATGACGGCGTGGGAGCTGGAGGCGCGCCGCGATCGCCGTCACTTCAAGTCGGTCTTGGAGACCGAAGGGGAAGGAGCGCTCCAGCAGGTGATGTTGGAGAGCCTGGCCCGGCAGGCGCAGCGGCCGCGGCTCGACGTGCAAGTGCTGCACGGCGGGCGGGCAACCAACGTACCGGACGGGCGACCGATCCAGTTCGCGTTTCTGCAACTCCCTGGCTCGCCGGTGGAGCCGCTGGGCGGCTCCGCGCTCGTGGCGGGCAACGAGGCGCGCACGCCGAGCCTGGAGGTGCGGAACCGCTCCAGCCGCGTCGTGCGCTATTTCGAGATCGGCTGGCTGATCCAGGACGCGGAGGGAAAGGAGTATCTGGCGGGCTCGGTTCCAGTATCGGATCCGAACCTTCGCCTGCGGCCGGGCGAGAACTGGCGCGCGCTCGAGGCGATGACGCTGCGACTGGCGAGTGCTCCGGGACGGCCATTGAGCATCGCCGGCATGACCGGCTTTGTCAGCCAGGTGGAGTTCAGCGACGGGACCCTCTGGGTGCCGCCGCGCTCGGCGCTCAAGGACCAGCGAGTGGCGCGCGCGGTCGCGCCATCACCGGAGGAGCAGCGGCTCCTGGAGTTGTACCGCAAGAGAGGCCTGAGCGCGCTCGTCGAGGAAGTGAAGAAGTTCTGAGTCCGGCGTCCTCTTCCGGGACGCATCACGACGCTCAATCGAATACCACCGTCTTGTTCGCGTAGCTCAGGATGCGGTGCTCCAGGTGCCACTTGACCGCCCGCGAGAGGACGACTTTTTCCAGGTCCCTGCCCTTCTCGATGAAGTCCTCCAGCCCGCAGCGGTGCGAGACGCGCGTCACGTCCTGCTCGATGATCGGACCGTCGTCGAGCGCTTCCGTCACGTAGTGGCTGGTGGCTCCGATCAGCTTCACTCCGCGCTGGAGCGCCTGGTGATACGGCCTGGCCCCGCTGAACGCCGGCAGGAACGAATGGTGCACGTTGATGATCCGGTTCGGGTAGCGGCCCACGAACTCCGGCGACAGGATCTGCATGTAGCGCGCCAGCACCACCAGATCCACGCCATTTTGTTCAAGCAATTGGAGCTGTACCCGCTCCGCTTCCGCCTTCGTGGCCGGTGTTACCGGCACGTGGTGGAACGGGATGCCGTAGAAATCGGCCAGCGGTTCGGCATCGGAGTGGTTGCTCACGATCAGCGGCATCCGGCAGCGCAGTTCTCCGGCCTGGCGCCGGTGCAGCAGATCGACCAGGCAGTGCTGTTCCCTGGAGACGAAGACCGCTACTGACATCGGAGTCGAGGAGTACTCCAGCCGCCAGCGCATCTGGAAGCGCTCGGCGACGGGCCGGAACTCCTGGCGGAACTCGCGGTCCTGCAAGTCGAACCCTTCCAGGTCCCACTCCACCCTCATGAAGAAGAGCTGGAGCTCGTTGTCCTGGTGCTGGTCCGCGTGCAGAATGTTCGCCCCATGCTGATAGAGAAAGTTCGCGATGGTGGCAACCAGACCCTTACGGTCAGGGCAATCGATCAGCAGAATGCCGGTGTTCTTCATTCCCTGGCGGCCGGCTGCTACATCTTCGCCGCGATGAGCTTCGCCATCGCGATCCCGCGGTCCCGGCCGCCGGACACCTGCCGCAAGTCGATCTCCACGGAGGCGCCGCGCTTGAGGAAGACGAGCATCGAGCTCATCGGCCCGAGGACCGCTTCGTCCCCGATCCCTTCGAGCTTCTCCACCGTTTCCGATCCGCCAATTGCCCCCATGGCTAGCTTCATCGCCGCCATGGTGGTTTTCCCGTTTTCGTCGACGGTGATGGTGACGTACGGAACAGAACGGTCGTTGGCGGCCGAGGCAAATGCTTTGGCCACGTCCTCCACGCCGCTCCGCCGCACCTGTTCCGTTTCGCTCGCGGCCTCCGCCTCCTCAGCGCCCGGCCGCTCGATTGCCTCCAGCGCTTTGCGGAATCGTTCCCCTCTCTGCTCCTCCGCAACCGGGCGGGTGTAATACTCGCACTTCGGCCCGCTCCCTTCGGCGCGCACGATCTCGACGCCGAGCGCCGCCGAGGCTTCCTCCTTTGTGAGCAGCGCACAAGCGTTATAGGCGCGCCCCGACGGCCGGTCCGACGCCAGGGAAGACAGGTCGATTCCGGTGCTCTTGGCCATTTGCTCCGCCTTCTGCTTTACGCGATACCCTGCGTACACGATACCCGCGATCACCAGCACGGCCACCAGGAACAGGACGGCGAAACCTACGACGACGATCTTGACGATCGGCCTGGTCTTCTTTGCGGCCGGTGCGGGCGCCGAAGGCGCCGCCGGCGTTCCGGCTCCCTTCACGGCCGCTCCACAATTGGCGCAGAAAGCGGTTCCCGCCTTCACGACCGATCCACAGTTGCTGCAAAACATTGTCGTCACCCCCTCTCGTGCCTGGCATCATCGGCGGGGAGGAGTACCCGCCGCAAGCCAAGCATTGGTTCCTACTCTACACCAGCGCGCGCCAATCGGGACGAGGCCGCAATCCCGCTCCGCTCATCCCCGTGAAGAATCACGGACGGCCGAAGGACCGCGCAGGTACTCCGGTCCTGTTACCACATGGTACCTTCAGTCCAGTAAGCTGGCGGCCTCCGGCTATTGACCCGCCGTCAGAAACCTGCCAATGATCGAGAGTAAGGACTCTTTGGGTGACATGAATGACCCAATCGTGGCATCGCCGGCAGGCAGCGTTGTCGTCGGGGGCGGCGAAGGCGCCGGCGGGTGCACGGGAATCCAGGGCTGCATGATTTATCGCTCAACAGGTCGCGCGATAACGGGCAATCCCGCGGACTCGGAGCAACTGCTGGTTCAGTTCAACCGGCTGATCCGCGAACTCCTGCGGGGGAAGATGACCCGCAACACTTTCTATCCCTGGGAGATTGAACTTCTGCTGGACATCGAGAGCTGCCGCCTGCGCGAGGCCGCCCGCGAGAACATCCTCAAGCGATACCAGAAGGCCGTCCAGCACCAGATGGAAAAAGGCGCGACGACGCCGATGAAGCTCTCCGAGTTCCTCGCGCGCAAACGCTGAGCCCGAACAGCCGAAGGTCAGCCCGCCTGCGCTATTCTGAAGGGTGAGTACCCGTAGCTCCAAGTGACGCGCGCTTGAGCGTGCGCGGCGCGGTTGCCACGGGCTGATGGCTGGCAGTCTTCAAAGCGAGGTAAGCCGATGGGATGTGGAAGTGCGCCGCCGTTGGAGGAACCCAAGCCGGGCGCGAGGACAGTGTTTTGCGTGAAGTTCCAGCGGGAGATGGAGGGGCTCGACGAGCCGCCATTCGACAACCACCCGCTCGGGCAGAAGATCTACGAGAACGTCTCCAAACAGGCCTGGAAGCTCTGGCTCGAGCAGATGAAGATGATCATGAACGAGTACCGGCTCAATCTGGGCACGCGAGAGGCGCAGGAGTTTCTGTTGCGGCAGATGGAGGAGTATTTCTTCGGCGAAGGCGCAGCGTTCCCGCCCAGCTACATGCCGCCTCGCTCTAAGCTGTAACGACGGGCAGCGCGGTCGAGATCCTGAATTCGAGCTTCGCGTGCGCCGCTCGCAAAGAGGCCTCGACGTCTTCCCGCGACTCCCCGCGGGCAAAAATGAATCCGAGGTAACTCGCTCCTTCCGGCAACGGCAGGAGCTTCTGACTCTCCTTGGCGGTGATGAGGACGTCTTCTACACCCTGCGTTGATGCAGCCTCATCTACGCCATCGACGCCTTCATAAACCCCTGCCTTCGGAATCGGGATCATCATGACGCCGCTTGCGGCATCGGCCAGACGCGCCGCGGAGACATCCTCGCCGGTGGCGTGACGAAGAATCAGCTCTTCGAGAGTCATGCCGCCCTGAAACCGCAGCGCTTTAGCGCACAGGCCTCCGATCGGCCGCGCGGCCACCTCCAGCATCCAGACGCCGTGGGAGTTCACGCGCATTTCCGCGTGGAGAGGTCCGTGTTTGAGCCCGAGCGCTCGCACCGCTTCCCGCGCCGTGACCACAATCTCCTCCTGTAATTGCGCTGGCTCGCGCGACGGCGTTACATAGATGGTCTCCTCGAAGAAGGGCCCGTCGAGCGGGTCCGGCTTGTCAAACAGCGCCAGAACTTGCAGCCTGCCCCCGGTCACAATCCCCTCAAGCGCATACTCCCGTCCCGGAATGTAGCTCTCCACCTGGATGTAGCGGTGGTGTGGCTCGCGCAACCGCCGGATGTCCTTGCTGTCGAGAATCGCCTTGATTCTTCGAAAAGCGGCGATGAATTCTTGCGGGCCGTTGGCGCGGATCACTCCCCGGCTTCCCGAAAGCCCCAGCGGCTTCAGCACGCAAGGGTATGGCGCGCCAGCGGCGGCTTGGTGCGGATCGTCGTTAACACCGATGCGGAAAAACGACGGCAGCCGCAACCCGGCGATGCGGAAGCACTGGCGCATCAGGTACTTGTCGCGGCTCGCCGCAACTGCCGCCGGCGGGCCGTATGGAAGCCCCAGCTTCTCGGCAGCCAGCGCAGCCAGGTACACCGGCCGGTCGCCGACCGCGACGATGCCGTCGACCGGCTTGCCGGCAACCGTATCCAGGAGCGACTTCAGCGATTCTTCGGGGCGCTCGAACCGCACCGCGATCGCGCCATCGCCCCAAGGGTCCTCGATCCCCTTGCAACGGTCGGTCGCCAACACAACGTCCATCCCCAGCCGCCGCGCCTCTTCCGCAAAGACGCCCGTCTGGTAACCGGTGGTCGCCGCCAGCAATAGGACCCGCTTTGCCGTCATGTCAGATCAGAGCAACCTGCTCCGCGGTGGGCTCGGCTCAACAGTACCACGGCTCATCCATATAGGGGATCGCGGCGCGGGGGAGAAGGTCGAATGTGTCCGGTAGAGGCGCGCCGGCGGCGAGACTCCAGATGCGCGCGAAAATCTCGCGGCGCGGGGTGCGCCGGCGTTCTTCCCTTTCGACGAGATGCAGAATCCGTGCGCTCAGCCGGTCGAGTTCGAGGTCCGCGTGCCGCCAGCGGTAGATCAGCGCCGCTTCGTCGAACGGCTCCACCAGAGCCCGAACATCCTCCAGCTCGAGCAGCTTCGAGCCGCCCGGTATCAGCAGGCGCAGGCCCAGTTGGACCGGGGCGACGCTCTCAACAAGGTCCAGTTCGACGATCAGCCGGAGGAGTTCCCGGTAACCGTCCCAGGTCGTCCACGGAGTGAACGGGACGAAGGTCGGCGCCAGCGTGAGCCCCGCCGAGCGGCAAGCACTCACCGCCCGGACAAAATCCTCCTTCGTGTGTCCCTTGTCCAGCTTTCGCAGCACCTCGTCCTCGACCGACTCGACCGCGCTCGTCACGAACAGGCAGCCCGTCCGGTGCAGCACGGAGAGCAAATCGCGGCGCCGGAGCAGGTGCTCGATCTTGATCGT